>CAZQHD010000112.1:0-5986 GCA_964593295.1 uncultured Thermotogae bacterium
TGCACTTCGTGTCGTGTCACCGCGCCGACGAGTTGAACCTGCAGCCGATACGATCCGGCTGAATGCGCCAGAAGATCGTCGATCGCACGGCAACTACTTCGAATTCTTCTTCGAACGCAGAGCTACCGTTGGACTGCACACGCTGTCACTCCTTGCGTTCGTCGGCGTGTTCGCTCCGCTGCTGGCACCCTATGATCCGATCCAACCCACCATGCGCGAGCGACTCACCCCGCCAAGCGCGAAGCACTGGTTCGGGCAAGATGAGATGGGGCGTGACATCCTGAGCCGGGTCATCTATGGGGCTCGCATCTCCCTCACCATTGGGATCGTAGCGGTGAGCGTGGGGATGATCCTCGGTGTCCCTTGGGGTCTGCTCTCCGGCTTCTATGGAGGCAAGCTCGATCTGATCTCGCAGCGTCTGCTCGACATCCTGTTGGCCTTCCCCGCCATCATCCTTGTCATCCTGGTGGTGACGGTGCTCGGTCGAGGCCTGTGGAATGCGATGATCGTCATTGGCATCACCCAGGTTCCGCGATACGCCCGAGTGGTGCGTGGCTCTGTTCTTGCGCTTCGGGACACCGAGTACGTACAGGCTGCTCGTGCGTTGGGCGCATCGGATGTCCGGCTTCTCGCTCGCCACATTCTCCCGAACATTCTGGGTCCGGTGGTGGTTCTGGGCACCTTGTACACCGCCTCCGCGATCCTCACCGCCGCAGGCCTCGGCTTCCTGGGATTGGGAGCGCAGGCACCTACTCCTGAATGGGGCGCCATGCTTAGCCGAGCCCGAGAGTACCTCCGCATTGCACCGCACGTGTCCCTCTTCCCCGGCCTGGCCATCTTCTTCAGCGTGATCGGGTTCAACCTGCTCGGTGACGGCCTGCGGGATGCGATCGATCCTCGCCTGCGGGGCGGGATCTAGCTCGGCTCCTCACCGAAGAGAGATGAGACGCCACGCGGTATGGGGGGAACCCCGTATCGAAAGCTACTCCGGCCGAAGATACGGGTCCTCGAAGACGACATCGGCAGGCCAGTTCCTTGAGTAGCTGCAGTCGGCGATCAACGCACGGCCACCGAAGCCGATGTGAACCGCCCCTCCAGAGACAGGCACGACGGAGAACGTTGCCTGCGCGCGGTTGTCGATGAACGTACATCCCTCCAGGCGCAGCAGCGTGGCTTCCGGTGGCAGAGGTTCATCTTGGATTGTGCGCATCAGAATCCCACCACCATCGGCGTCAGCCCGATTGCTGTGGAACGTGCAGTCTAGGAAACGAGGGAACACTGATGAGCCGATCACATACGCACCTCCTCCACCCTGGCCGGCTCTGTTCTCGGAGATCTCACAGTCGATGAACGTTGCGCTCGAGTTGAACGCGTAGATCCCGCCGCCGTAGCCGTCCACCGAGTTTCCGCGGATCGTGCATCCCTCGATGAGCGGCGCCCCGTGATCAAGGATCAGCGCGGAACGCTCCGGCGTAGGATCCACGAACTGATCGTACCCGTTGCTCGTCACGGTCACCCCATAGAGGGTACCTCCCATGCCACGGTACTCGATCCGGTAGAACGTCGCATCTCCCATAATCTCAAGCCGCAGCTCGTCAACAACGAGCTGCCCGAAGGCGCCCGACACATGGACAGTATCGCCGTCGTGTGCTTCCCGCAGATGATGGAGCAGTTCGTGTGAGCCCACGGATACCTCGGAAGGATCTGGCGCCCCGTTGACGATCCAATCTCGCCCCACGTCAATCGAGAGGGCGCTGTGATAGCAATCGATGCCCTGGTATACGTTGAGGTTCACCGTGTATGTCCCCCGTTCAGCGTATGCATGATCGACGTCTCGACCCTCCGCCCAAGTCCCGTCGCCGAAGCTCCAGGCGTACGAGTCTGCTGGAATGGATGCGCTGAATCGATGAACAGCCGCTGACACACGTGTGTGAAGAATCGTCAGCTCTGGTGTACCGTGCTGTGTACACGCGGCAAGACAGATCGCTACCAGCAGCAGTGCGCAACGCCGCAATACGGTCATGGAACCACCTTAGCGGCTACGAATGCCAGCGTCAACTTGAAGAGCTGCCGGACCTTCTGGCCCCATCAGGACGTTCGTAGGGCCCGAGTCGATCGGCTCCTCCTGTTCTCTATATCCGCTGGGGTGAATCGGCACGCTGAACGTCCGCGAGACGCGTCGTCCGAACGCATCCTCCACGGTGACCGTGATCGCTCCCTCCTGTTCTGGGATGATAGCCCTCCCCTGGCTGTCCTGGGGCCAAGTGCCGTCCAGTCGGTTGGTGGCAAGGTAGCTTGTCGGATACCCAGCGTCCAGTCCGGTCGGCGAATAGGGGAGCGCATGTCCCTCGATGCTTGCGTACAACGGGTAGACGATACAGGCATCGTCTATGATCCAGCCGTTCCAGTAGGCTTGGCATACGCCGGCTTCATACGGCGGGTAGAAGACGCTGTACGGGTATGCACTGCGAGAGCCGGTGACAGAGTACTCGACAACCCGATATGGCCCGGAGTGCAGCACCACAGCCTGGAGGAGGGTTCGCTGCATCGGCATCAGTATCCAGAGGTCCTTCTTCCCGTTGATCAAAACCCCCGTGATGCGAGGAGGGGCATTGCTGATGCCGGCACTCACCCGTCGGACGACGGTGTTGTTCCCATCAGTCCAAGTGACGACCGCCTCCCAGTGCGGGCGATCCACGATGACCTCCAGTCGTCCCTCGGCCTGCGGTCCGACTGTTCTGTCCGGCAGTCTGAAGGTGAAGGTCCCTGGCGGAGCGACGCATCTGATCGTCGCCTCGTACGGCGCATATCCGATCGGAGGGGCGATGACCACGGCCACATTGGGCTCGGTCGGAAGCCTGGTGCAGCCGAACAGCGCCATAAGGGCGAGGCACAAGACAGGGATGAGCTTCCTCACGAAATCACCTCCAGAACAGTGTACTCCAACCGAAGCATCGGACACAGCCGGTCTGAGTCATATCCCGTCACCATGAGGTGGCCGGACAGAGGTCATATCGCGATCGGTCAGCTGCCCCCCGCCGGAGACGTGGTTCGCCTGTACCATGGGCACGAATCCAGAGCGTACGGACCAAGAGGGGTGAGTGTTGTGATGGATGATCTCGGAAAGATTGCAGTCATTGCGGGCATTATGGGTGCGTTGCTTCTCTTCGGACTCCTGGCCAATCGACCGGAGAGCGTGCAACCAGAGGTCACAGAGGTGGCTGAGCCGTCATCGCAAGTGACGCTTCCGGTTCGAAGGACGTTGGAGCTGCTCGACCCGGTGTACTCGGAGAAGGCCATCTTCCACGACTCGACAATTCGTGTGGCCTTCCAGCCGACGTTCGTCGATGAGTGGCAAGTTGGAAGCCGTCTCGGGTTCTGGCTGCACAATGTATCCGGTGACGTCATCAGTGTCCTGTGGGACCGGTGCTCTCTCCAGCTCCCGTCGGGGAATACCGTCGCTGTGCTCAGCGAGAACACGATCAACTTCGGATCGCCGTTGGGGCAGATCCTGTCGGTGGCGCCGGGGGGGGACCTGTTCGATGCATTTCTTCCGATGACCGAGATCGAGTGGGGCGAAGAGGCGCCGAGCTACTCCGTGGATGTGCTGGATGACGGGGCGTTCACCCTTGTTCTGGCCATCGAGCGAACGGCGCGCGTTGAGTGCCTGCCCGAAGGCGGCCCTCCGATGATCTCTCCGGAGGGTGGGCCGTGCGGTCCTGGCGCCTCACCCGGGGCGCTCATGCTGTGTCCCCAAGGACGGCGCGAAATCGTCCACTACACGTTCCGCTTCGTCATCCGCTAGGGGAGCGGGCGGACCGACCCGCGTGGCTCGCGGCCCTGTGCTGTGTGACCGTACGGTGTTGGCCGACCGTGGGAGCTTGCGCAACAAGCTCCCACGGTCGGCCTCTGTGATCCCGGCGTAGTTGTGCTTTCCTGCTCAGTTGCTGTAGCATGGAAACTAGCAGTTGCCGTCCTGGGAACCTGAGGAGGTGATCCCGATGGTACGGAAGAGCGATGTGACAACGCTCTCGATCTACATCCCGAAAGCGAAGTCGGAGAAGAAGCCCATTCAGCGACTGGATCGTTTGGCCAAGAAGCTCGACCGATCGGTGAACTACTTGGTGGTCGAGGCGATCCTGCAGTACCTGGATCGCGAGGAAAAACGCTGACTGTTCGATCAAGGCTGAAAGAAGCCTGAGGCACCGGGCGGCTTTCTTGTCGCCCGGTGAACCTCACATGTCGTAGTAGAGCACGAACTCGTGCGGATGCGGCCGCTCCGCCACCTCGCGGATCTCAGCCTGCTTGGTGCAGATCCAGTGTTCAATCTCTGCCTCCGTGAACACGCCTCCTCGGGTTAGATACGCATGATCCTTCGCCAAGCAGTCCAGGGCCTCGCCCAGGCTCTGAGGCGCCTTCTCGGCATGGTCCTGCTGATACATGTCCGCTTCAAACGGACCGAGCTTCAGCTCGGCTGCATTCCATCCCTGGAGGACCCCGTCCAAGCCCGCCATCAGAATGGCAGCGAAGGCAAGATATGGGTTGCAAGTCGCATCCATGGTCCGTAGCTCGATGCGTCGTTTGTCTCCCCGCGCGTAGGCGGGTACACGCACGGCGGCTGTACGGTTGGCCGCACCGTACACCAGGTGAATCGGCGCCTCGAACCCGGGCACAAGCCGACGGAATGAGTTGGTGGACGGATTGGTCCACGCCATCAGGCTTCGGCCGTGCTTGAGTAGGCCGCCCACATAGCAGAGAGCCAACTCGGAGAGTCCACTCTCGCCTCGGAAGAGGTTCTCTTTGCCCTTCACGAGATACTGATGCAGATGCATGCCGTTGCCGGCTTCCCCGTGCATCGGCTTCGGCAGGAACGTCGCGGTGAGTCCATGCTCGACTGCGAGTGTGTGCACCAGGGACTTGATGATCAGCGTGGCATCCGCCATCCGCACGAGCCCGTCAAACCCGAGTTCGATCTCCTGCTGTCCGAATGGGCCGACCTCGTGATGATGATACTTGACCGGAATCCCCGCGGCTTCAATCGCGCGGGTCGCCTCGCAGCGGAATCCGAACATCCGGTCCTGATGCGCCGGTGCATGGTACGCGGAGTAGGCGGAGCGGCCAATCCCGGCGCGATGGTCGCTTCCTTCTGCCGGTTCGATCTCCACCACGCTGTCTCCGTTCTCCGTATCATAGTACACATGATCGAAGAGGTAGAACTCGAACTCGGGGCTCACCAAGATGCCGTCGGCGATCCCCTCGTGCTCCAGTCTCTCGACGGCCGCGCGTGCGATCCCTCGGGGATCGATGGCGGCGGCCTCGCCCGTCTCTGCATCCCGTATGTCAGAGATGAGCGAAAGGATATGAGATCCCTCCCGCTCTTCGACGTACGCAGTAGACAGATCAGGAATCAGGACCATGTCACTGCCGGCGACCGCTCGGTAACCATAATTGGAGCCGTCGAAGCCGAGCCCCTCTGAGAGCAAGGCGGGGGTGAATCGAGCGGAGGGAATGGTCAGATGCCGCAGTCGGCCCACGAAGTCGGCCACGCGGAAGTCCACAAACTCGATCTCCCGTTCGTCCATCAGCTTCTTGATCGTTGCGTAGTCGGCCATGTGCACCTCTTCCTGTTCGAGTGGATCGTAAGGGTACCGGCGTTCAACATGGCGGACAAGCACGTGCCAACAGCCCCATCCGTACTGCGCCCTGCGGGACCCACCATCCGAAGCGAGGGCATTCGGTGCATGAGGAGGGAATCGATCGCTACTTGTGGACCTTCTTCATGAACGCCTGAATCTCCGGCATGCCCCCTTGGAAGACAAGGTAACCGTCGTGGGGCTCGCGTTCGGTGATCTCCCCGCAAAGCGGCGTCAGCATGATCTGCTGGACGCGATCCAGGTCGTCCGTCTGACCGAGCGCCCAACCGAGCTTGATGTAGGCGACCTCCGGGAGCATGTTCTCGGCGGGGACGATCCCCTTGGCCATCAGG
>CAZQHD010000113.1:0-5774 GCA_964593295.1 uncultured Thermotogae bacterium
GTCTGTATCGAGTTCGACCTCGACGACGGCCTCGTGCGCGGCGAGACGGCCTGCGACTGGAGCCAACACTACCGAAGCGTGATCGCCTTCGGCATCGCGCACCGGATCGAGGCCCACGAGGAGAAGGTCGCCGCACTGGCCTGCCTCATGGCGCAGTACTCAGACGAACCGTGTTCGTTTCCCGTGGACGCCGTGGACCGCACCGTGGTCCTGCGCGTGGATATCACGTCGATCACCGGCAAACGATCGGCCCCATCGACCTAGCGGGCGGCAGCCGCAGAATCCCTCCGCCCCGACCGCTATGGCGTTGGCTTGGTCGCCGTGATCGTGGCGGACACGACGAGCGCTTCCGCGCCACTGCCCGGCATCCAGTCACGGAGAAACGCCCGACTCTCCGGCTTCGGGCAGATCTGGATCGCCGCAAAGCCCGCCGCCCGCAACATGGAGCGCAGCGAGTCAACCGACGCCGCGCCGGCAATGCAGCCCGTGTGAAACGCGGGATCATCCTTGAACGCCTGGGGCAGCTCCCCCATCGCCACCACATCGGAGATGGCCAGACGTCCGCCGGGCTTGAGCACGCGGAACGCCTCGCGAAAAACGCGCTCCTTCTCGGGCGAAAGGTTGATCACGCAGTTCGAGAGGATGACATCGATGACGCTGTCGGCGACCGGACGGTTCTCCATCTCGCCCAGCCGGAACTCGACGTTCGGCATGCCTGCACCCTCCGCATTCCGGCGCGATTGGCTGATCATCTCCGCCGTCATATCCACGCCGATCACGTGGCCTGCGTCGCCCACCGCCTGTGCGGCAAGAAAGCAGTCAAAACCTCCCCCACTGCCCAGATCGAGCACCGTCTCTCCCGGCTTCAGCGAGGCGATCGCACCCGGGTTGCCGCAGCCGAGCCCCAAGTTCGCGCCCTCAGGGACGCCAGCCAGCTCCTCTTGGGAGTACCCCACGCGTCGCGACATGTCGTCCGCCTCTGCCTTGGGAGATGCCCCACAGCACGAGGATCCGCATCCACAGCCCGCCCCGTTCGAAGCGGCCACCTCCCCGTACCGCCTACGCACCTCGTCTCGAATCTCCTCGTGACTCTTCTTGTCCATACACTCTCCATTCATCGTGCGTCTCAGCCTCCCTCAGCAGGTCTCGTCTCGGGCATCGGCTCGGCATAGGCACGTCGAGCCTGTAAGATGATCCGGATTCCTCCAACCAGCACAAGCAGAGCGATCGCCCCGCCGATCAGCAGGTCAGGAAGGCGTGACCCTGTGTAGTAGACGAGCAGTCCCGCGGTGAGGACGCCGACGTTGGCCAGAACATCATTGGCCGAGAAGACCCAGCTGGGGCGCATGTGGACCTCGCCCGTTCGGTGCTTGGAGATCCGTGCCAGACAGACCAAGTTTGCCGCCAGCGCAAGAAGCCCGATGCCGATCATCGGCCCGAACAGCGGATCGCTTCCCACCACGAAGCGTGGACAACATCTCCTGCCACCCCGAGCGCGAGCAATAGCTGAAACACACCGCTCGCCATGGCTGCATGGGCCTTGTGTCGGGCGGTGCGTCCCACCGCAACCAACGCGATCGCATACACGCCGGCATCAGCCAGCATGTCGATCGAGTCCGCCAACAGGCCCGTAGACTCCGCCAACAGCCCCGCCACCAACTCCACGATGAACATAGTGGCGTTGACCGCCAACAGGATCCACAGCACGCCCCGCTGCGATCGATCGTTGATGTCAACCTCACACCCACAGTCACGCATTCCGCGATCTCGCCGTCCTTCTTCGGGCCTGGAGCGCCCCAACGCCTTCAGGGCACATCCCTCTCACTCTCTGTCCTGTACATACGGCAGTACGCGCTCCGCCGCGCGGCCGTAGAGAGTCACCGTCACCCGTGGAATGTCGGGGAACTTCAATTGTACGGCTTTCCAACGCTTTCCACCTCGAACCTGGATCGTCATCTCCGACCACGGAATCCGCAGCGGTGGATGGGATAGCCGGAAGAGGCGGATCGTAGCGATGGACACTCCCTTGTCCGTTGCGTCAACGGTGAGAACGCCCGAGTAACTGGCCAGCCCCATCTGCGCGCTGGCGAATCGCACACCGCCCCCAGACGACCAAGCGAGGGGCGAGGTGTCGCTGTAGCGTTGGGCCAGACGGCGCCACCCGCTCGTCCAAGCGATCACCCACAGCACGAAACACCAGAGGAAAACTGAGAACACGACCGAGCCAACAACGGTGATCCATGCAATATCCCGCGCTTCCATACGGCGATTCTACTCGCCTATGCGACCCAGGCGTAGCCGAAGCCAACACACCTCGTCTCGGCTCATTTCGCTGCCCCCCGGGGACTCTCCTCTGCCTTCGGCCGATACGGCGGCTGGGCCCACACGTTGTGAACCACAAGCTGTCTTGGGGCAACATACCGATCAGAACATCACGTGCCGCCGGGGCGGCGGAAAGGAAGAGACCGATGATGAAAGGACTTCCCCAGGGGTATACCGTACGGCCGGCAACGATGCATGACGGAGACGTGATCCTGCGCATGGTCAACGAGAGCTCGCGGCGGATTCGAGGGCGCATGGCGGCCACACCGGAGCAAATCCGCGCCCAGCTCGTCATGCCCGGCATCGATCTCGCGCAGGACACGCGGCTGGTGTTCGGTCCAGAGGGAGACCTTGCCGCGCTCGCTACCTGCCTCCACTTCGCACCTCACATCCATGTGCAATGCGATGGGCTGGTCGCCGAAGAGCATCTGGGCAGAGGGATCGGCACGGCATTGCTCGCCTGGATCGAGAACCGGGCGCAGAGAGCCCTCGAGCTCGCCCCTCCTGACGCACGTGTGGCCCTGATGCAGTCCTCCGACGATCGCAACTCGTCAGCTCGCGAGTTCTTGGAGGAGCACGGGTTCACCGCCTGCCGCCACTTCGTGCGGATGCTGATCGAGATGACAGCTCCTCCGCCGCAGCCGGAGTGGCCCGGCGGCATCACCGTCCGCGCCATCGACCCGGACGCAGACTTGGAGCCTGCCTTCCGCGCCGGTCGCGAAGCCTTCAAGGACCACTGGGGCCATGTGGAGACACCGTTGGACGAAGCGATGCAGCGTCTTCACCATCGCGTAGAGAACGACCCCGACTTCGACCCCTCGCTCCGGTTCCTCGCGGAGGAAGGCGATCGGATCGCCGCCGTGTGCAACGCCAGCCCACAGGACGGGGCGGACGCCTCCACGGGGTACATTGAAACCATCGGTGTACTACGCCCGTGGCGACGACGCGGTCTGGCCAAGGCGTTCCTACTGCACGTGTTCCACGTGTTCTATGAGCGGGGGATCAGGAAGGTCGCTCTGCACGTCGACGCCGAGAGCCTCACCGGCGCCACCCGGCTCTATGAGAAGGCGGGGATGAAGGTTGATGAAATCGTCCATGCGTACGAGAAAGAACTCCGTCCCGGCGTCGAGCTATCCGCCCAGCATCTCGCTGCCTGATCGGGGACACAGAACCCATGTCCCGCGCATGGTGGGTGACGTCGCGGCCGCCGGCCATCGCCCGACGGGGCGATCGACGCCCAGGACGGTCAAGCAGAGGACGTGAGGCGTGCGTCATCTTTGTCAGCACAGATCGACGATGAGGGCTTGATCGCTGCCATGAGGTGACTCCGCCAACAGGTCGCCTTGGCCGCTGACCGCTATGGCTCCGCCGAAGGCACCGTCAACGGGGACGTCGTCCAAGGCGTTGACGAGCAACGTGGTTCTCCCCGCCGTTTGGACGGCATCGAGATAGGCCTGTCGCTCCTCTTGCAGCCACCGTTCCGCGTCAGGGGAGCGCTGGTCGAAGCTGCGCGACATGGGAACGATCAGCAGGTCCAGGCTCCGGTCGAGGCGCCCGATCGCTTCCTCACTGAACAGATCGCCGCAAAGGAGGATGCTTATCCGTCCGAACTCGGTATCCACCGTGGCCACGTCGTCGCCGTTGAGAAACGGCGGCTTCTCGTTCACCTTGCGGTGTCTGTGCAGAAGATCACCCTGCCGTCCGAGGAGCACAGCCGTGTTGTAGACGCCTCCGCTCGTCCGCTCCAGCAGACCGAAGCAGAGATGGACGTGGTAACGACGCGCCATCGCGGCCAACTCCTGGGTCGTCGGACCCGGAATCGGTTCACTGAAGCGCATGAGGTCTTGCTCTTCGTACAGATAGCCAGTGAATGTGCACTCTGGAAGGCAGATCAGATCCGGGCGATGCCACATCGCCTCCTCCAGCCGATGGGCAACGCGCGTGAGGTTGGCCGATGGGCTGCGAGTCCGCGTCTTCAGCGGGATGAGGCACACACGTGGGGACACAGAGCGCACTCCCTCCGCGTCTTCCATGACATCGCTTCCGTCCGCGATCGCCGTGCGATACGATCGAGGTCCTTGAGCGGGGATCAGAGGAAGTGCGGTTTGTGTCCCCTGTCTCAAGGCGGCTTGGCGGGTCTTGCGGGATGGATTCGGATCCTGCCTGTAAGGCACGGCCCGCAACGCCGCGATGTAGGCACGCGGGAGGTCGTGTTCTTCTGCCCCGGCAATGACCAGATCAAGGTACCACTTGTACGGCACCAGCGCATCGTCGGTGAAGCCGACCTCGGCCACGTACATCAGCACCTCGTGCGTTGTTCCATGCAAGCAGAGTCGGCGGATACTGCACCCGTAGCCATGGCCGACGCCCTCGTGGAGTTCAAGATCAGCGATCTGGCTCTCCTCGATATCGAAGATCACACCGTGCACAACATCGAGTGGATCCCCGGTGTCGATGACGTTGCCCTTGCCGGACCCGTCGGAACTCCGCTTGTGGAACCGAAGCTGATTCCCGTTGAGGGCGTAGGGCGTGGGGTTCGAGGCCGAATTGACGCGATCCCGAAGCCGAGCGCTGAGCATGTTGGATCCGTACGCGAAGTACCTCATCCTTCTCCTTGCCCTCGGTGAGAGCGCGAGGGGCGGAGCTCGACCGTCAGAACACCAAGAATGACGATCTGACCACAAGCTCCACTCTACCCGCACCACGGATCGTCCGTTCCTCGGGGAGGATCATAGAGAACGATGGAGATGCACTCTGCTATCGCCAGGTCATGACGGTTTTGCGAACGCGACCTGGTACAGCGCAGCCACGATCAACACGTATGCAAGTGTCCGGACGACGATCAGCGCTGTCTCCAGCGATTCCCTCAACCCAAGGATCCTTGCCAGATGGGACAGCCCAAACAGGCCGAAGGCGATCCCAACGTACAAAGGGAAAGCCTTTCCTGAACGACGCCAGCCCACAAGACCAAACGCCAGGATCAACACACACAACACCAGATTGACGATGAGTATTGGATCCCACACTGCGTTCATCACACGCCTCCTCTGACTCCTCCCAAACCTGGCTGATTCGCTCCGCGCAGCGTCATCGATGAGCTTGCAGCTGTGCAAGACGATGCGCATGGCTCCGCGCGGCGTAACAGCTTCTGCGCCTGGCCCACTCGCTCTCCGCTCCCTCCCTACCCGGCGCGACTCGCGCCACGTCAGCCTACACGCGGGAACGCCGTCCGGGCAAACCAAAAAGGGGGGCATGAAGGGGAAGGGGACATCGCAGTCGCGAAGCGGAGGAATCAGCAGATTGGATCGCACCGCGCGAGGCCAGACCACGGAAGCGCGATCGATCTTTCCAAGCTCCTCCTTCCACCCACAGTCACCTCAGGATCCTCCTCCGCCCCGCGACCGCTGCGGCCGAATCCTCAACAGAACGCTGATCTGATGCATCAGGGGAGC
>CAZQHD010000114.1:0-5585 GCA_964593295.1 uncultured Thermotogae bacterium
GTTTCGTGCCAACAGATGACCGTCCAAATCGACGGATTGAGTCTGTGGCTCCCCGGGTAGGACTCGAACCTACAACCATTCGGTTAACAGCCGAGCGCTCTGCCAATTGAGCTACCGAGGATGGTAACTCTTCGAGTTACTTGCGAGTTTGCCTTCGGCAAACGTCGGGCAACCTTCGGAGCCAGGCAATTCTACGAGGGCGCTACCTGCCCGTCAACTGCCGGCGGCGGCCAGCTCGATGATGTTGCGAAGGATCTCGGTCACTTTCTCCATGTCCTCAATCGCGATGTGCTCGTCAGTCGAGTGCGCTGCCTTGCCGCCGTATCCGACAACGACGGCGGCCACGCCACGTCCACTCAACACCAAGGCGTCGGTCCCCCCGAGGATTACCTGTGTCTTCGGTTCCAGTCCAGCCTTGGCGATCGCCTTCTTCCCCAGTTCGACCAGGGGTGACGCCTCGTCCACCTTGGATGCGGCGTACTCGTACTGCAGGTTGACGTGTGCGCACGCTCCCGCCTCGCGGGCGGCTTCCTCAAACGCCTGCTTCATCTTCTCTGCCTGCGCGCGGCACTTGCTATCGTCCAGACTGCGGCACTCGGCCTTCAGTCTGGCTCGCTCGGGCACACCGTTTCGAATCATCCCACCTTCGATGGTGCCCACGTTGGCCACGGTCTGTTCGTCCAGCTTCCCCTCTTCGAACTGCGTGATCGCGTGGGCGGCCACACGGATCGCGGAGATTCCCGTTTCGGGCATGGCGGCATGCGCGGCCTTTCCTACGATCTCGATGTCCAAGGACGCGTGTGTGGGGCCCCCGAGGATGATCGCGCTGGGGTCGTCCGAATCAACGATGAACCCTCGCTTCGCGCGCAGCAGCGACATCTCCAGGTGTTTGGCCCCCACTAACCCAATCTCCTCTCCTCGCGTGACGAGAATCTCTACTTCAGGTCGCCGTTCCGCGGTTCGCACAGCTTCGATGATGGCGGCAAGCCCGGCCTTGTCATCCGCTCCCAGGATGGTCTCTCCTTTGGATCGGATCACGCCGTCTTCGATCACGGGCTCGATGCCGATGCCGGGGGCAACGGTATCGGCGTGCGCTCCAAGGAAGATCGACTCAGCGCCGTCTGCATTCACGGTCGGAAGGCGAGCCACGAGGTTCCCGTGCGTGTCGATCGCGCAGTCCGCCGCCAGCTCCCGCTCAAGAAGCTCCTTCACGTAGGCGATGAAGCGCTCTTCGTTCCCAGATTGCGAGTCGATGCGCACCATATCGCAGAACATGTTGACGAGCCGCTCGTTCATGAGACCTCCTGCCTTCTTGACGATGGACCGTACGTCCGCTCGCCACACTCATCGGCTGCTGCGAGCATACCGCATCGCCGGCGATCCCTCACCGAGGCTACAAGCTCGGCTTGCACAGGACCGGAGAGCCCACTATGGTTTCCCCCATGGACGTGAACCGTCGACAGACCGGACCTCCGACTCCCCGGATCAGCTTCTGGCGATCGCCCTGGATGGCAATCCTGCTCGGCACCGCGTTGCTGCTGGCCTTGTCGCTGCTCCTGGGACGGCCCACCCGTTTCGAGCTCACCGACGACGAGCAAGAACAGCTGCTTCGCTTGGCACGACGTCAGATGGAGACCACGGCCGCCGGGGAAGGGATGATGGCTGTCGCGCCCTCGGACTTGAGCCGTAGGCTCTCAGAACCCGGCGCGGCGTTTGTCTCCATCTACGTGCAAGGTGAGCTTCGCGGTTGCATGATCGATCGCTTTGAACCGCACGAGCCGTTGGCGACAAACGTTCTGCGCAACTCACGGCTTGCCTCCGAAGCGGATCCTCGCTTTCCACCGATCACAAAGTCCGATCTCCCGGGCACGCGCATGGAAATCTCCGTCGTCCATCGGATCCGCCCCATCACCTTCTCCTCTCCCGCGGAGCTGCTGCGCGCGCTCACCCCGTTCGAGGATGGGGTGATCCTCAGCGCGGACGGCAAGCTCGCCACGTTCCTTCCTTCTGTCTGGCAGACGTACCCGAATCCGGAGGAGTTCCTCACGCAGCTCTGCCTCAAGGCGGGCTTGGCGTCGGATCGCTGGCAGATTCGTCCGTATCCTGCCGTGCGAACGTATGCAACGCTCTCGTTCGGCGAGCCCGAGAGATCGCGTCTATCTGAGAATTGACACGCTGAGCCTTGGCAACTACTCTGAACCTACACAACGTCAGAGGAGACGCCGCCGTGCCGAGAGCCCCCAAACGACTGCCCGAGAAGCTGTACGCCAGCACGGTGAGCTGGGAGGGTTGGGTGTTCCATGTGATCTCCGCCGCGAGCGGGCTACGCTGGCTGGATCTGCGCCGCACGCCGCTCGATGAGCTGGGGGCGCGGCTGCACGCCCGCATTGTCCCGGATGACGCCCAACATCGGATCGCCCTTGAGCAGATCCATGCATATCTCCAGGGCAGCCTGCGTCGGTTCACAGCGACACTTGATCTGCGTGGGACTCCATTCCAGAAGGCAGTCTGGGATCGCATTGGATCCATCCCCTACGGGAAGACAACCTCCTACCATGAGATCGCCGAAGCGATCGGTCATCCTCGAGCGACCCGCGCGGTGGGCCAAGCCACCGGGGCCAACCCTGTCCCGATCGTCGTTCCGTGCCACCGTGTGGTGGGGGCTTCCGGGGAGCTCGTCGGCTACGGTGGCGGGCTTCCACTAAAGGAGCGGCTGCTCGGCCTGGAGAGAGGGTCGCTGAATCTTTAGCGCCTGCGCTGCGCCTCCACATCCGGCTCGATGTGCACTGTGATGTTGGCCGGGCGGCGGTAGGACTCCTGTACCGAGGCCTCAACGGCGTTGGCAATACGGTGCGCATCGATCACAGTCAGCGTCGGATCCACAAGAACGTGCAGGTCGATGAACGTCTCCCGTCCCACGCGCCGGGTGCGCAGATGATGCCACTCCCGCAGTCCGTCCACGGATCCGACGGCCCGTTCGATCCCATGCAGCTCCTGCGAGGACAGCCCCCCTTCGGTCAGCTCATGCAGAACTCCGGCCAACGTTCTCACCCCGGCGACGGTCACCATGAGGCCGACAATGAGCCCGGCCAGATGATCGGCGTGTCCCCAGCCAGCCAGGCCGCCTACACCGCCGGCCAGTACCGCGACGGAAGAGAGCGCATCAGAGCGGTGGTGCCAGGCATTGGCCTGCAGTGCAGGCGATCCAAGAGCACGGGCCACGCGGATCGTGCGGCGGTACAGCCACTCCTTCACCAGGATCGATGCCGAGGAGACCGCCAACACCGGGATGCCCGGGAAGTTGACCACGCCCGTCCGCAGCGCGCCGAGCGCCTCCCATGCGATCAGCGCACCGACAACGATGAGGACGCCCGCCACCGCGCCACCGGCCAGCGTCTCGAAACGCCCGTGCCCGTAAGGATGGTCGGCATCAGCCCTCCGGCGCCCCAGGTGCATTCCCCCCAGAACAGCAAGATCGGTGGCCATGTCGGAAGCAGAGTGAATGCCGTCCGCGACGAGCGCTGCTGAGCCGGTCAACAAGCCGAACAGCAGCTTGACCCCGAACAGAAGAACGTTGCCAACAATGCCGAGCAGGGTCACGCGATCACCGGGATCATGCTTGGGTTGTCCAGCACTCGGAAGGTTCATGGTCTACCCTCTGATCGTACTGTGCACGCAGCACAAGGGAAAGCCCTCCGCGCGCTAAGCGCGAAGGGCTCCATATTGACCAGGCAGCGACCTACTCTCCCAGCCAGTTGCCCGACGAGGACTACTACGGGTCGTACCAAACGGTCGCACCAGCCGCCTCCAGAGCCTTGATCGAGTCCATCGTCGCCGAGCCGGGGGTCGTGTCCAGGCGGTTTCCGCGCAGGTCGATCGAGCATCCGGCGGCGCGCCCGGACTCTCGCAGGCTCTCCGCGAACGAGGTCACGTCTCGGATCCTGTTGACTCGAAGATCGACCCAAGTCAGATTGGGCAGGCCGCTAAGCGGAGAGATGACTTCGATCCGGTTGCCACCCGCTGCCAGAGTCGTCAGTGCCTCACAAGCGGCGACAGGGCGAAGATCGGCAACACCGTTGAGGGAGACATCCAGATGACGAAGCGAGCCAAGGGCGGCCAGCGGCCCCAGATCCATGACCGCGTTGGCCATCAAGTCCAGTGAGCGTAGCTGCCGCAAGGGCGCCAGCGGCGTAATGTCGTCGAGGTCGTTCCCGGCGAGATCCAGCACCCTCAGGTTCGTGAGAGATGACAGCGGCGCGATGCAGCGGAGCCGGTTTCCCGCGGCGTGGAACGTCGTGAGTGTCTCCCCCGCCGCCAGTTCGGGAAGTGCCTCGATCGCGTTCCAGGAGACGTCGAGGTAGGTCAGCCGGGTCATCCCTGCGAGCGCGCTCGCGTCCTGAACCAGGTTTGATCTCAGCGAGAGCCACTCCAGTTGGGTCAATGCGGCCAACGGCGCGATGTCTGGGATCACGTTCGAGTCCAGCGCCATCCTGCGAACGGACGCAAGCTCGGCCAGCGGTACGACGCCGGCCAACCGGTTGTCGCTGAGGTCGAGCTCCACCAGGTTGGCGAGGGCAGCCAATGCACGAACGTCCTCAATCTGATTCCCGGAGAGCCAGAGCCTCTCCAGACGGCAAAGGGCGCAGAGCGGCGAGAGGTCGCGTACGCCGTTCTCGTTCAGGCTCAGCACTCGCAGGTTGAGGAGTCCCGAGAGCGGAGCGATGTCTTCAATGCGGTTGCCCCCCAGATGGAGCTCTTCCAACGCCACCAGGTGTTGAAGCGGCGTGAGAGCCCGGATCGTGTTGTTCCCCTGAAGATCGAGCGTTCGTAGTCCGACTAACGCGCTCAGCGGCGTCAGGTCGGCGAAACCATTGTCTCTCAGCGTGAGGTCCGTGAGCTGGGTCAGTCCGGCCAGCGGTTCGATGTCATGGATCGCATTGCCCGCCAGCTTCAGCTGCCGCAGGTTGATGAGCCCGCGCAGGTGCTGCATCGTCCGTACACCTGTGTCGCTCAGGTTCAGCACCTCAAGCGACAGAAGATCGGCCAGCGGAGCCGCGCTGACAAGCGTGTTGCCCGCCAGATCGAGGACCCGCAGGTTCACCGCATGCTCCAGCCCATCGGTGTACGTGATGCCACAGTCGACGGCATGAAGCTCTTCCAGCCTCTCCATGTCCGATCGAAGGAGCTCCCCGGCGGGCTTTCCGATCGCCTCGCGCACACTTGCCTCCAGGGCGGGATCACGAAACGCAACCCCTTGCGCTTGACCGAACACCGCGAGCAGAAGCGCACCGATTATGGCCAGGCGCGTCGCCCGGCAGGCCACGCACGATGGGCTGTTCATGTCGCTCACCTCCTGGATGGTGACCGGGTTCGCCTGTCCCATGGCGTCTGCCATCTATAGACAACCCTGCCAAGAGTATCTGACCATGTCAACTCCGACATTGAGCCGGACTCAGGGATCAGAACAGGCGCCGCATCTATGGAGTGCGAGATCAAGGGATGCAAAACGAAGAGCCCTCCGCGCGCTGAGCGCGAAGGGCTCCATATTGACCAGGCAGCGACCTACTCTCCCAGCCAGTTGCCCG
>CAZQHD010000115.1:0-5386 GCA_964593295.1 uncultured Thermotogae bacterium
GGCGGAGTTCTCTCCCACCGGGGAGCCGATCATGATGGGCGCGTTCGTGATCGCGGGGCTGATGCTCGGCGCGATGGTCCCGTACGTGTTCTCGGCGCTCCTGATCCGCGGTGTGAGCCGAACGGCCGACATCCTCGTGCAAGAGGTACGTCGTCAGTTCAGGGAGATGCCGGGCATCATGAAAGGCGAACAGACGCCGGACTACAATCGCTGCATCAGCATCACGGCACATGGTGGGCTGAACAAGATGTTCGTTCCCTCGATGATCGCCGTGTTGACACCGATCGTGTTCGGTCTGATCTTCGGCCGCTATGCACTGGGGGGGTTCTTGATCGGAGCCCTTCTGTCGGCGATCCAATTGGCGATCTACTGCGCCAACTCCGGCGGAGCGATGGACAACGCGAAGAAGTACATCGAGGAAGGACACTTCGGCGGCAAGAACTCCGAAGCGCACGACGCGGCGGTCACCGGAGATACGGTGGGAGACCCTCTCAAGGACACCGTAGGGCCGTCCCTGGACATTCTCATCAAGCTGATGTCCGTCATCGCGTTGGTGTTCGCGTCGCTGTTCCCGCTCTACCCGGTGTTCATGTAGGACAGGATTGTAAGGAGAGCGGTCGATGCTTGCTGCGGGGAGTGTCGACGAGGCGCTGTGAAAGGGGGCGCAGGCTCCGGTCGTGTACCGGAGCCTGCGCCCGTCGATGAGGAGGAAGGCATGAAGCCGGCATTCATCCAAGGGGAGCGCCTGTACCTGCGACCGCTCGATCTGGATGACCTCGAACAGTGTATGCGATGGATCAACGACCCCGAGATCCTCAAGTTCCTGGGACGCCGCCTCCCCATGGGACGGGAACAGGAGAAGGAGTGGATCTCGAGCCAGTACAAGGACGACAAGGAGATCCAGTTGGCGATTGTTCTCAACGAGGCCGATCGCCACATCGGAAACTGCGGACTGTTCGGCATCGACTACGTTGACCGGTGCGGGGAGTTTGGGATCCTGATCGGAGAGCCTGACGCCCGGCACCATGGATACGGTCCCGAGGCCACCCGCCTTGTGCTGCAGTACGGGTTTCGCCAACTGGGTCTGCATCGCATCGAGCTCCAAGTCTACGCGTTCAACGAGCGTGCCCGAGCGTCGTACGAGAAGGTCGGGTTTCGCCTGGAGGGGACCAAGCGGCAGTCGTATTTCCGAGACGGCCGGTTCCACGATGCTTGCATCATGGCGATACTGGAGTCAGAGTGGAGCGAGTAGGGGACCCGTCGCTAGGCTGTGCGTCGATGGTCCTGGCCGAGGGGCTCACGCGAAGGTACGGGGACCTGCTGGCGGTCGATCGACTAGACCTGGAGATCCGCCGAGGCGAGGTGTTCGGGTTCCTGGGCCCCAACGGGGCGGGCAAGACGACGACCATTCGGATGCTTGCGGGTCTCATTGCCCCGTCTTCGGGAACGGCCACGATCGCCGGCCACCGGCTGGGCATAGAGAATCGGATGATCCGCCGCCGGATCGGCGTTCTCACCGAGACGCCCGGGCTGTATAAGCGCTTGTCCGCGTGGGACAACCTCCTCTTCTTCGCCAGACTGTATGGCGTGCCGCACCCGAAGCGGCAGGTCGAGAAGTATCTCAAGCTGTTCGACCTATGGGATCGAAGAGACAGCTTCGCGGGGACGTACTCCAAAGGGATGCGGCAGAAACTCGCCCTGGCCCGCGCGTTGCTGCACGAACCGTCCGTTCTCTTTCTCGATGAGCCGACCGCGGGGCTGGATCCGGAGGCGGCCAAGACGGTGAGGGAGCTGATCGAGGCGCTGCAGTCAGAGGCACGAACGATCTTCTTGTGTACGCACAATCTCGACGAGGCAGAACGTCTCTGCGATCGCATCGCCCTATTCCGCGGCCGTCTTCTTGCATCCGGTCCCCCGGAGTCGCTGAAGCAAGAGATGTACGGCCGACAGACCGTCGTTCAGGTAGCGGCACCGTGCCCGGGCATCGAGCGGAGATTGGACCTTCCATTCGTCCGGACGGCGGAGTGGGTGGAGGATCGTTTGATCGTTGAGTTGTCGGATCCCGAGACGGAGAATCCTGTTCTGGTTCGAAGACTGGTGGAGCTGGGCGTGCAGGTGCAGTTCGTTAGGGAACACATCCGCTCGTTGGAGGACCTGTACCTTGACCTGCTGGGGGAGCGCCATGGGACGGCTTAGGGTGTTACTGCTGAAGGAGTGGCGGGAGTCGCTTCGCAACCGAATGGTGCTCTTCGGCGTGATCTTCCTTCCCCTGGTCTTCGTGGGGATTTCGGTGTTCATGATGATGGCCGGCGCGCCGGAGAGCGACCCGATCGCACAGATCGTCCTGTTCAACACCAGCCTGATGTACTTCATGGTGTTGCCGGCCGTGATCCCGGTGGCCATCGCCGTGTACTCGATTGTCGGTGAGAAGGAGCAGACGACACTGGAGCCACTGTTGGCGACGCCGATCTCGGACATGGAGCTGTTTCTGGGCAAGGCGCTGGCCAGCGTGATTCCCGCGGTGTTTGTGAACTGGATGAGTTTTGGGCTGTTCCTGCTGCTGACGTGGGGACTGATCGGCACGTTGCCCCTGAAAACACTCTCATTGCCTTGGCTGGCGTCGATCTTCGGGCTTTCTCCTCTGCTGGCCTTCTTCTCGGTGGGAGTGACCATGGTCGTGTCCTCGCGCGCGAGTGACGCCCGTGCTGCGTACCAGGTCTCCAGTTTGGCCATCCTTCCGGGACTCGTCCCACTGATCGTGTACAGCACGATGAAGACCGCCGTTGACCTTCGTCTCGTGCTCATGGAAGCGGCCCTGCTCTTGGTGGCGAGCGGGGCCGTCTTGTGGCTTGCCATCCGACTGTTCCGGCGAGAGCAGATCCTCACCCGATGGAAGTAGCTTTCCGGCTTCCCCACAGGTCTCTCGGACCGTGGAATCGCGAGGAGGGTATACTGCAAACGATGCGGGACGGGAAGGAGGGCGATGAACACCAAGCTGCTGATTCTGATAGGCGCGGCCCTGGCGGGCCTTCTTCTTCTCGGGATGGTGCTGGAGCTGGAGCGCGAGTTCGACGAACCCTCTTCATGGCTGCTCGATACAGGACACTTCTTTCTGGAAGTGGACGGCATGCCTGTACTTGAGGAGAGATACGCCTTGGAATTCTATCCGGAGGAAGGATACCTCCTGAGTTCCCTGGGCGAGATCGCGGTGGACGGAGAGGTGGTGTCCATGGCGCAGCAGACGCAGTACGACCTGTCGTTCGTCCCCACATCCTACCATCTGGTGGCGGATAGGCCGTCCGGACCCCAGCTCGTGTCCGGGCGGATGGAGTCGCATGGGTTCGAGATGCAGGTGCAGTCGGACGGCTCTGTTCATCGTGAAGCCGTAGGCATAGGCGATCCTGTGGCGTTGCTGGACGACAACCTCATCGGCCCGCTCGTTGTGCTGCTCCGTGCTTTGCGTGCTGAACTCATCGATCGTCGGTTCACCGCGATCGTCCCGCAGGCGCTACACTCTCTTCCTGCGCGGGTCGAAGGACCGAACACCGTCACGTTCTACTCCGACGGAGAGACGCATCGAGGCAAGCAGTTCGACCTGTATCTGGGGGATAGGCTGATCTCCCTGATCGAGCAGGAGGGACGGCTCGTCGGGTTGATCCAGGCATCGCAGGGTATGTTGGGCTACGATTTGGTCGCCTATCCATCCGGGATTCGGTGGGAGGAGGAGGACATGTCTTCGGCGGTGCAAGCAGACGAGAGGAACTCTCCATGAGCACAGAGCGGCTCACGGATCCGAGAACTGTTCGCGCGCTGCTCGCGGCGCAACGGGTCCATCCCCGCAAGCAGTACGGTCAGAACTTCCTCGCGGACGATCGCGTGGTGACGATGATCCGCGATCGAGTCCTCGCCAAGGCTCCCGAGATCCTCGTCGAAATCGGTCCAGGCCTGGGCACCCTCACGCAGGCTGTGCTCTCCGTGCCCAGGCGACTCCTTGGCGTGGAGATCGATCCTCGTCTGGCAGAGGGGTTGGCTGCACGGCTGGGTGGGGTTCCTCAGCTTGAGATCCGGCTCGGCGATGTGCTCGAGTTGGACCTGTCCAGGGAGTTTGACGGGCAGACGATCGTCGTTCTGGGGAGCCTGCCGTACCGTATCACCAGTCCCATTCTCAAGCACCTGGTCACGCACCGTCGCGTCATCTCAGAGGCTTGCCTGATCACGCAATGGGAGGTCGCCGCCAAAGTCGCGTCAAGCCCCAGCAAGCATGGGTCCTCTTTGGGTGTTCTGGTGCGCGCGTACGCCGACGTCTCTGCGCCGGTGAAGATCCCGAGGCGTTCGTTCTGGCCCGTTCCCGAGGTGGATTCCGGCTACTGGGAGCTGTCCTTTCTCCCCTCGCCGAGGTTTACATCGGACGATGTGGTCTTCTTCCGGGTGGTGCGTACCCTCTACCGCAACCGGCGCAAGATGATCCGTCGGGCACTTCAGGATGAGGTCCCCGCCCGCGAGGTCGCCGGTGTGCTGCACCGCGCCGGGCTGGATGGAACGGTACGAGGTGAAACCCTGTCGTTCGAGCAGCTCGATCGCCTGAGCCGTGCTTGCGCGCAGCGGTTCAACGCGCAGGACGAAGACGACTCAGCGCCAGGGCGGGCATAGGTCTTCGGGGGCAGTGGGGGGCGACGCCCACGCGCCCTTGACACCCGCCGGAAGGGGGGATAAAGTCTCCTTCGTTGTCCTCCCCAATGTGCCTTGACAGGGTTCAGGGGCTGTGATAGCATGAGTATCCGCGCGGCCTAGCGCTGCGCTGTTCCTTGACAAGTGAATAGAGTGTGTGCCGCGTAAGCGCAGTAAGGGCAAACGGTGGACACCTTGGCAGTTGGAAGCGATGAAGGACGTGGCTAGCTGCGATAAGCTTCGGGGAGCCGCTAAGCAGGCTTTGATCCGGAGATGTCTGAATGGGAGTGCCCCCTGGGATGAAGTCCCAGGAGATCGCACTGAAATGAGTAGGTGTGATCAGCGAACCCGGTGAAGTGAAACATCTCAGTAACCGGAGGAAGAGAAATCAAAAGAGATTCCCTGAGTAGTGGCGAGCGAAACGGGAAGAGCCTAAACCGAACGTGTGTAAGACTGCATTCGTTGCTCGTTCGGGGTTGTAAGCGGTCTCGTCCTATCCATGCAGGGGTAGGCAGGGTTAAAAGTGACGCCTAGTCGAACGTCTCTGGAAAGAGCGACCACAGAGAGTGATAGTCTCGTAGACGAAAGGCTGATCTACCCTGGAGGCTTGCTTGAGTAGCGCCGGACACGAGAAATCCGGCGTGAATCTGGGAGGACCACCTTCCAAGGCTAAACATTACCAACTGACCGATAGTGAACTAGTACCGCGAGGGAAAGG
>CAZQHD010000116.1:0-5298 GCA_964593295.1 uncultured Thermotogae bacterium
TCCGGCCAGAGGAGATACCCGTTGGCGCCGTTCGTGAGGATGACGATGCCCTGGGAGCCACCCACATCAGCGATGAACTGGCCGTGCCATCCCGTCGTTGCGCCTCCGTGGTTGAACCTCACGGTGGATCCTGCCTCCAGCACGCGGACGCCAAGGCCAAACGACCAATGCCCCGGTGTCAGCATCTCGTGGGCGAGAGACGAGCTTAGACAGGCTCCCTGCTCTCGTCGCGCAGCGCGGACCAGTTCGCAGACCCATGACGCAAGATCTGGGGCCGTACTCCACAAGCCTCCGGCGGCCGACTCCACATGGATCGGCGCTCCGTGCGGCATGGTGGCACCGGTCTCCGAGTGTCCCCTTGCAGCGTCCGCTTCGCGACCGGACGGGAGCGGTGCGTACAGGCTTCGTTGCATGCCGATCGGGTCGAAGACGTACTCGGACATGACGTGTTCGAACCTCTGACCCGTGGAAGCCTCGATCAAAGCCTGGACGACGAGGTAGCCCCCGCCGGAGTAATGGAAGCCCTCCCCCGGCGGGCAGATGACGCGAACGGCGGGGGAGTTCGCCGGTGATTCTCCGGACAGGCACTGTTCCAGGGTGGGAAGAGGAGTGGATGGCGGGTAGCCCTCGAAACCAGGCACGTTGAGACCCGCGGTGTGTGACAGCAGTCGCCGGAGTGTGACGCTCCCAGAATGGCCATTTCGCGGGAGATCCCAAGCGAGCGCGGTGCGACGAACCTCCTCGTCCAGCCGTAGGAAGCCCTCCTGAACGAGCCGGAGCGCTCCATACGCTGTGATCGCTTTGCTCATCGATGCGGTCTGGAAGAGCGTGGTGGGCGCAACGGGCTCCGTCGACGCCTCAGCCTTCCTCCCGAACGCTTCGGAAAGAACGATCTTGCCTTGATCAATCACGGCGACGGAGACGCCAGGGACCTGGTAGTGGTCCATCCGCTCTTCAAGACGCCAGGGACCTGTGAAGCCGGGGATCGATCGAGCCGGGAGCAAGCCTTTCCGTAGAGCTTGTCTGTGCTTCATCACGTCACCTCGGCGAAGAGCCCTTTCGGGCTCAGTGGACGGCACGATTCCGCTCGATGGCCGGTCTCGACGAAGGACGCGTGGGCCCCGACTCAGCGGGAGACGGTGCCGCTTCAGGGGGCGGCTCTCACCTCGAAGTCTACCCTGCCCATCTCCTGCGTGTCATGGACACAGACGACCGCGAAGGAGACACTCCTCTCGTCCAGACGAGTTGGCGGGATGGCCGTAACCAGAACGTCTACCGTACGGCTGACATCGTTCTCACCAATCCACAAATCACTCTCAGATAGGAGAATCTCCCAGCCGGCAGGAGGATCGAGTACCTGAAGCTCGAGTCGGGCGTCTTCGTAGGTCGGACTTCGAACCGTCATTACCCAGGCGATAGGCTGCGAAGACCACGGAGCGGACACGCGGGTCTTCGCCTCCGGGCGCTCCAGAACCTCGACGCTTGTCTCATGCAACTCATCAAAGGGTGCATGGCTTACTCCATGCGTTGATGGCCCTCTTCGAATCGTCAGGTGCTGAGGCATCAAGAACGTGATCGGCGCATCGCCTCCGGTAGGCATCCAGTCAGACGATTCGAATTCGATCCATCCTGACGTCGGGAAGTAGACGGCGATCCACGCGTGACAGGCGGCGGAGGAGGGACGATCCGCCACGAACCCCGAGGACTCGATGACGGGAATCCCGGCCGCGCGGAGCAGGGCCACGGCTAAGTTGGCATAGGAGACACAGTTGCCCTTCCTCTTCTCCAGCGTGAACAGCGCATCGGTGCGGTAGACGGGATCGCACAGGTCTCGGCTGCACGCGTACTCCACCTCTCGACGGATCCAGCTCAGGATGCGTACGACCGCATCGAGCTGTGTTGAGCAGGGCTGTGTGATCCTTCCGGCCAGATCAGCGATGGCCGTGTCTGCGCTCTGTGATTGGCCCGTTGCTCGCAAAGCCTCCGTACACAGCCAGGGCAACGATGTCGATCTCAACGGAAATGGATCGGGTAACGAGATGAAGCCATACACAGCCTCGGTTGTGGCTTGAACGTATCGTTCGACGACAATCTCATCGTCGTGGGCGAACCAGTATAGGGTGACCGATCGGTTTCCGCACGCATCCTCCTCCTCGAGACGAGCGTACCCATCGATCGATGCGGTCACTGCTTGATCCGCGATGATGAGTCGGTACCAAGGCTGGGATGCGTCATCGAGCAGACCGATGGTGGCTTGTGTCTGTTGACCCTCAGGACGCAATGTCAACCGGTACGTGTACTCCGTGACCTGAACGTGCCGCCCCTCAAGGACCGAGAGACATGAGACTGCGTTCGATCCTAGAAGGCGCCCTGCAAACACCACCAGCGCCAAGAAGAGCAGCGTGGTTGAACGTCGGATAACCAGGGACTTCATCTACACCTCCCGCCTTCGCATCTCTCGAACGCTGCCATTATAGGGACAATGTATGGACAGTGAACCTCAGGGAAGAGGGCGTCTCGAACGGCTCCACCCCTGTGAGAAGAAAAGTGGATGGACCCCACTGGACGATCGGGTACAGCCATCCTCACCCTGGAGCCCGGCCTCGCTGGGGCTGTTGCATGGGGGCGATCCTAGCAACGCGTCTGCCCTCCCGGAAGGACGTTCGAACGACGACGAACGCGGAAGACTGAGGGGATGCTGGAAGGATTGTGCTTCACTGCCAACTGCTCGTCTCGATCGTCCTCTTGGCTTCGGAGATCCACGGGGTTGCGTGTCGATTGCTCCTTGAGTAGACGGGGGGTTCGTGCAAAACCTCTCCGACGGTTTCTTAGCCCGGAACTGGAGGCGATGAAGCACACGCGGAGCGTGTCGAATGTCTGTGCTTATGGGTCTTGTTCTCTTCCGAGCATTGGCTGTTTCGGCTGATGAAGTCTCGCGCCACTTCTCGGGTTCTATGGAGTCCGCCTCGTGGATCTGTCATCAGGCGGAGGACAGCATGCAGTTCGAGTGTCAATCCATCCCAGGGCAGCCTGCAATGCTGTCTCTGGAAGCGTCCGAGTCTCCCTCAGAGGGTGAAGTATCGATCAGCTCGTCAGGACTGCCATCCCCTGGGTCGCGTTCATGCCCAACTCTGGATACGGAGCTGTGGCCACACACGCACTCATCGATCCACCTGCTTCAGCGACCGGCTATACCGTAACGCTTGTCTCCACAGCGATGACAGCGTGTCTTTGCCTCCATTGGTCGAACGACCTGCTTCAAGGCTTCACGACTTGTCGTCCGTGCCGGCCTCGCGCTAGCATGAAGCGTACACGTGGTTGACAAGGGAGGATGAGATGAGTCGATGGTTGGCGTGCTTTGTCGTGCTGTTCGTCGTTGCGTTCGCTGTGGTTGGGGATCCGAGTTGCCCTGTCGATTCGATGGCAACTGACAGCGAGATATTGGCCGGCGGGTTCGGTACTGTGGTTGTCGAGGTTTGTGTGACGCGATCGGGTACCCAGGATACCTATACTTATCGAGTGACCTACTTGGGCGGGGGGGCGTCGCAACCCTGTGGCCTGCTTGTCTCTGGGGTAGGAAAGCTTGATACGGTATCCATGTCCGCGCCAACCGGTTGGCGCACAGCTGTCAGTGACTCGTCTGACTGTGCCACCTGGTGGACTTGGTCCGAAAGCCGGCTGGGAGTCGGTGACCCCATGATCCGGATCGGACGCACGATGGTCATGTCCGTGACCGTGGCCGGCGGAACGGCGACAGCAGATGTGCCTGCAGCCATTTCGTTCTGTGGGAAGGAACAGATCCCGTTTTCCATCCTGGGACCATCACAGTCCGGCTTGGCCGCGCCGTTCGTAGGAATTGGCGCGCGCATCTACGCTCTTGTCTCTGGGGGAGCGCAGACGATTGCGCAGTGCGAGCCATCGTGGGTTCGGCATGGGTTCAGTGGGGTCTCTCTTGACCCAGATTCCGTGCTCTTTCGATTGCTTGTCGATGGTGTCGAGGTCATGCTGGATCAGGAGATCCTTTGCGTGCCGTCGACCGAAGCCGGTGTCGAGCTTACGCAGGTTTTCTGGTATCAGCAGTTTCCGGCAGACGACTTCGCTACGGGCCTCCACGAAGTGACCGGGATTTGGGAGGGCAGTGCGGCGGCTTTCCCTCCCGATGGCTATGTCTGGGAGCGCACGTTTGATCTCCATGTTGAGGCCTGTGCACCCGAACCGATTCCTCTTCCGGATCTCAGAACGCGAATCGACGATGTCAAGTGCGCTTGCGATTGGAGCCCGCGGCAAGAGTATCGTTGCACGCTGACCGTTACAGTCACGGTAAACAATGACGGGACGGCGGATTCTTCCATGGCTTGGCTCGCTGTATCAGCGGGTACGTCGCGCACCGTTGCGATCATACCCCAGTTGGCTCCAGGGAAGACCTACACGGCAGATGTTGAGATCGTGATCGAGAATGTTACCTATGGACGGGAACCTTGTAGATTCGACGTAACAGCGACAGTGGACTTGGTGGATCAGAGCGGCGAACTGGACGAACAGAACAACTCTGATCGTTATGAGGCATGCTGCAAGTGAGATGGCTGTCTCTCTCGGCTGCGGCGTTCGTATCGGCTCATCGCGCGTAGCCGATGGCTTCTGAGCGTGTCGCGAAGTCGTGCCCAAGAGCTGGCTGAACCATCAGGCTTCTCGCCGGGCATAATCGCCGCACCCGTGAACCATTGGGCCATCTTCCTCGCCGGTATGGCTCGCGAGTAAGCGCGCCCGTGGAATCCTGCAATGCCAGATATCGGAAGGCTTACCTCATCTACTGCCGTGAGTGCTGGAGAGAAGAAGGCCAGGCCGAGTTGATGAGGATTGCGAGGCCGGAAAGGGCAAGGAGCCGGGGGGGGGTGCATCAGGGTTTGCGAGTGCGAACCAGCGCCTTCACACGGGGGATTGCTGCGTACTTCAGGGGAGAAGTGCGAGCGGGATCAGCCGTGAACCGAATCCCGTTCTCCAATTCTGTCCCCAACAGGATTTCGTAACTGGCAGCCCGAGGGTGGAAGGAGCAAGAAGACGGAGATGCTCAGGATTTCGTAAGCGACTGCCCGCGAACGCCGTCGTTGACACTCAGGATTCTGTAACCGGCTGCCCGAGGGCGTCAACGTTCGGGCAGCTTGGAGTTTCGCTCGCGCGAAACTCTGCGCAGGCCCTCACCCATCGAACGTAGAAGCGCCCTGGGATCCGGAGATCCCAAGGCGCTTCTACGCCCGACAGGATTCGAACCTGTGACCTTTGGCGCCGGAGGCCAACGCT
>CAZQHD010000117.1:0-5105 GCA_964593295.1 uncultured Thermotogae bacterium
ATTTCGCACCCCGAGCATCACGTTCTCCATCGCGGTACCGCGAACGAGGCCTGCGTCTTGTGGGGCAGCAGAGATCAGTGTGCGCAACTCCTGGTCAGGAATGGAGGCAATAGGGATCCCGCTAAGGTGGAGCTCGCCGGTCTGGGCATGGAGCAGACGGACAACAAGTGCGAAGAGTGTCGACTTCCCTGAGCCCGACGACCCGGTCACGAACAGATGCATCCCCGGGGCCAACTGGAAGGACACGTTATTCAGTCCCTTCCCCGACGCATACTCGAATGAGATAGAGTCGGCGATAAGGGATGGGGGGCGAGTTGCGACGGTAGCGGCACTCGGCGGATCAGAGAGGACGGCGCCAACGAGGGGGCGATCGGTCACCTCAAGAATCCTCGAAGCGGCAGCGACGACCTTCGGCAGGTCGTCAACCGCCCGGTTCACCGAGAGGATGGCGCCAAGGCCGCCGGCGAGCCCCGCCACGGAAGCCCACACCAGCTCG
Source organism: uncultured Thermotogae bacterium (assembly GCA_964593295.1). Taxonomy (GTDB): domain Bacteria; phylum Bipolaricaulota; class Bipolaricaulia; order UBA7950; family UBA9294; genus SPBW01. The sequence continues at coordinate 497 of CAZQHD010000117.1, forward strand.
GGGGATACGCGAAGACTGGCCAATCCGAACCACGCGAGCGTGGGGAGCGTCGTCACGAGAAGCAGATCAACGAGCGCCGTCTTCAGTGAAGCGAGCCGGCTGATTCGGGCGCTGTCCCGTGCGAACGCGTAGCCTTCCTCGGAGATGATCTTCGCGGTGTCCTCGAAGGCGCCCGTCGCCACGAGGTCCTGAATGCCAGCGAGGGTCTCGGTGACCCGCGCCCCGAGTCGCCCGGCACGTTCCCGGACTTCGTCGCCACGTGCGGATGCCACACGCTCGAACAGAACCGGCAGCAGCGCCCCGGCGCCCACGAGGCAGGCCACGATGACTCCTGCAGCCAGCGGCCCGCCCACGATCCAGGACGCACCACCCGCGGCGATGACGAAGAGAAAGGCAGCCGCAACCGGTGCAAGCGTGTGGGCGAAGTACACCTCGACCAGTTCGACGTCCGACATCAGTCGCGTGACGATGTCTCCGCTTCGCTCCATGGCACGGCGGTCCGCGTCAAGTGACGCGAAACCGTCGAATAGCCTTCCTCGAAGCGTGTCAAGAATCCTGAATGCGGCAATGTGGCCGATGACCTGTTCGCCGTAGCGAGCGAGGGCCTTCATCACGCCGACGGCTCCGAAGAGCAGCCAGTCGGACCATCCCGGGTACGTCCCGGTGAGCAACGCCGAGGCGACGTGGGACCCAGCGAGGCCCAGCAAGACAACGCCAAGGCCGAGGTTGATCACCCGAAGCGTGGTGCTGAGCGCGAGCGCAACGCGATGGGGCTGTACATAGGTGAGCAGCCTGGCAAGAGGACGGGATTCATGCATACGCATACTCCACCGCGTCACGTTCTGGCTTGAGTTCGACGACGCGGTCGCATGCGGCGAGCGTGCTTCTGCGATGGGCGATGATGAGGACCCCCATCGTCAGAGACAGACGGTGGAGCTCCTTCCAGAGCCCGAACTCCCGCAGCGAATCCAGTGACGCACTGGGCTCATCCAGGACGATGTAGCGCGCGCGGGCGACCAGTGCGCGCGCGATGCCGATGCGAGTCCGCTCGCCGCCGGACACCGTTGCGCCATCCTCGCCGATCACCGTGTCTAGCCCCGCATGCAGGCCTGTGACGAAGTCGGCGAGGCCTGCTTTGCTCGCAGCCGAGAGCAGTTCGTCGTCCGTGGCATCCGGCCTGGCGAGACGCAGATTCTCGCGAACGCTTGCCGTGAACAGGTAGGGCCGCTGCGGCAGATAGCCCACGAGGCCGGCGATCTCCTTGCGCGAGCAGGCGGTGATATCGATACCGTCGACAAGGACTCTCCCCTCCTGGAGCGGGTACAGCCCGGTGAGGAGCTTCGCGATCGTGCTCTTGCCCGAGCCGCTTGGGCCTGCGAGCCCGACGATCTCGCCAGGCTGGATGTTGATGCTGACGCCATTGAGGATCACGCGATCGGACGCACCTGGGTAGGCGAAGCGCTCGACTTCGAGCGAGAGCCCCCGGATGTCAGACTCCAAAACGCCTGCCGGCAATGCCGCGTTGATCGGCGGCTGCTCTTGTACGAAGCCCTCGATGTCCTTCTTCGCCTGTCGCCCAATTGCGCCGGCAAAGAAGAACGCACCAACCAGGTTCACGGGGCGGATGAGTTCGATAGCGATCAGTGGCATGGAAAGCGCCACGCCGATCGGGAGCGCGGCCTCGAGGTGTCGTGTGATCGCCAGCCAAATGCAGACGGCCACGACAACGAGTGAGAAAAGGAGCTCGACAAGGAGAAGCGCAAGCTGATTCACCGCGAGCAGGCGAATCGTTCTCGAGCGGAGATCCGCGCTTCGGGTCCGGAGGAGCGTCGCGAATTCCGCGACTCGCCCGAAAATCGTCAGCGTGTTCAGCTTTCGGATGCCATCGAGGTAGAGCGATCCGAGCGCGGAGTAGGACTTGGCGTAGCGGGCACCTGTGGTTCGGAACTGTTTCTGGACGAGGCCTAGTGCGAGCGGCGCAAGCGGGAGCACGCCCAACAGCACGAGGCCCGTGAAGAGATCGATGACCAGGAGCGTGCCGATCACCAGGAGCGGAGCGAGCACCCCCACCAGCAGCTGGGGGAGGAACAGCGAGAAGTACGGGTCGAGGGCCTCCACCTTGTCGAAGATCATGGACTGAAGCGTGCCGACACCCTGGTCGCGCACCAGGTCGGGGCCACCGACAGCGACCCGCTTCAGCAACGCCGACCGGGCGTCGCGCCGCGCCCGACTGGAGAGCATGCTCCCCACCGCTCCCTGAAGGACAATCAAGAGTGCCCGGAGCGCGAGCAGGCCAACCAGATGGAGGATCGCCGTCGAGACAATCCCCGGGGGCACGCCTGATTGGACCGCGACGGCAAAGGATGATCCGAGTCCCACATAGAGCGCGAGGTTCGCCGCGGCCGACACAAGACCGAGTATCAGAATGAGCATGATCTGCGGGCGCGGGCTTCGTACGCGGTAGCGGCGCGCCCGCTCGGGGAGGTTGGTCGGGATCCGAAGCATGAAGATGACCTTGGCCACGAGTACGGCGGCCAGGGCCAGCCGAACGTGCAGGCTGTCAGTTCCGAACACTCCGAAGGTGACAAGCAGGGCGGTTGCGGCTCCGGAGCTGAGCAGCTTGGTCCGGAGTGAGAGCCCCCGCCCTTCCCGGAGCTGTGCGATAGCGGAGCCGAACCTCGGGTGCGTCGTGATCCACTTGTGAAGCCGCTTCGATGACCGCGCGAGGCAGAAAGCGGCGAGCAACACGAATGGAGTGGTCGGGAGAATCGGCAGGACGACGCCGAGCAATGCCAACCCCAGAGAAATCAACCCGCCGATGAGAAACAGAGTTCTCGAAATGCGACTCAGCGCCCGTCGCGGGTGGCCCGGCTGTTCGCTGCCGGATTGGTTCATCAATCCGCTCCTTAACTCGTTAGGCAACCCTAACTTGGCCCGAAAAAGGGGGGGCTACCCCTTCCCCACGAGATCCGCGTGGTGCTTCCCTGCAGATAGGTACTCATCGAACCTCCGGCTCCAGGGCTCCCCTCTATGCTTGCCTCCCGTTAAGAACTCTACGAACGCGCTCAGGCGCTTGACAGTCTCCGGAGCCAAGTCATGCTCCAGCCGGCACGCATCATCTTCGGCGATCGCCTCTTCGACGCCGAGAACGTCATGCAAGAACCTGAAGAGAAGCTCATGGCGGCCAACCACATCACGTGCTTGCGTTCGACCGGTTGCCGTGAGCTTGATATCCCCATACGGCTCGTGAGAGACAAGTCCCACTTCCGTCAGCCTCTTGACAGCAACCGACGCGCTCGGCTTACTGACGCCAAGCTTGTCGCTTAGGTCTGTGACGCGCACCGATTCGCCGGTGCTCCGCGACAGTACGAGGATCGCCTCAAGGTAATCCTCAAGACTCGATGAGTTCATAGACCTCGGGGGTGCCTTTCCACAGAGGTTAGTCATGACAAACAATGTTAGCTACAAGGACCACAATGTCAAGCATCGTGCTACAACGCTTTCCTAGAGAGGGTCTTCAGCCCTCCGTGTGGACTCGTTGCTGTATCGGTCACCACGCGACAGCCAACGGCCGCGTTCTACATTCACTCTCCTCGGCTCCAATGAAGAGATTCGAACCGCCGGCACGTCGCTGGCCGTCCTTCTCCTGATTCGTCCCCAGGCATCCTGCGGATACGTGTGTCTTGCAGCCAATTCTCTGCGGTACGAAAACGACGTGGCAGCTCCCCTGAACGCCAATCACCGTCCTTCCGGCTTTGGTTTGGGAGTGTCAATGGCTCGCTGGGGCCTCGGACGACCGGAACCATCCTCTATTCAGATCTGGGAGGGGCTCTCCTGGGTGCGATGGGATCGCCGGCAATGCGCTGCGACACGTGCCTGTCCGTGCTGGAGGGACCGTGTGGTTTATTGGGCTTGACATGGCGTAAGGAATGCTCCTATCATGGTGAGCGAACTGAACGCGCAGACAACGAGCGTTCACACCGATTGCAAGGAGCGGAGTATGACTACGGTTCGCGGAACAAAAATAAACCGCCTGCTTCAACAGTGGCCCCGCGGCACTGTAGCGACCAATCCATGGCTCGCATCACAAGGGGTCTCGAGCGATCTTGCTAGGTGGTACGTGAAAGCCGGATGGCTTACACGGATTGGACTAGGCGCCTACGCCCAGGCAGGAGACACGGTTGACTGGCGAGGCGGCCTCTATGCACTCCAGACGCAGCTGGGAATGACGGTTCATGCCGCAGCGCTGACAGCACTTGAGCTGCAGGGACGCGCCCACTACCTGCCACTCGGTTCAGCTCATCCAGTCAAACTGGTCAGTGACAAGCCGGAGCATCTGCCGACCTGGTTCAAGAACCATCCCTGGAAAGCGCGCGTCCAACATCACACGCTCGCCCTCTTCGGCGCCAGCCTGCCGGCATCCATGACGAAGCTTGACTGCGGAGGATTCGAAGTGCTTATGTCATCTCCGGAACGAGCGATCCTGGAGGAACTGCGATTAGCGCAGACGAACGAAGCCATCGAGCACAGCTACCAACTCATGGAGACTCTCGTAACCCTCCGTCCGAAGCTTGTGCAAGAGCTTCTTGAGGCATGCCAATCGATCAAG
>CAZQHD010000118.1:0-5098 GCA_964593295.1 uncultured Thermotogae bacterium
CGACGTTGGCGCGCCTGTTGGTCCGTCTGTACGACCCTCAACACGGGACGGTACGCGTGGGCGGCGTTCCCGTACAGGAAGTACAGATCAGCGATCTGCGGCAGGCTGTGCGCAAGGTCCCCCAGGAGGTACAGCTGTACCGCGCCACCATTCGAGACAACGTGCGGCTGTTCGACCGATCGATTGACGATCACCGTGTTCTCGATGCACTCGACGCGTTGGGGCTGAAGGAGTGGGCGCTCAACCTTCCCAACGGGCTGGACACAATGCTCGCCGAAGAGGGCGGGGGACTCTCAGCCGGACAAGGACAGTTGATTGCCCTGGGCCGAGCGTTCTTGGCAGATCCCGGCCTGGTGATCCTCGATGAAGCGTCGTCACGACTGGATCCGGCCACCGAGGTGTTGCTGGAACGCGCGGTCGATCGCCTACTCCAGGACCGCACGGCGATCATCATCGCCCACCGGCTATCCACCGTGGAGCGGGCGGATCAGATTCTGATCCTGGAAGACGGCCGTATGGTCGAGTTTGGGGCCCGTCGCGACCTGGTCCGCGATCCAGCGTCACGTCTCAGTCGCCTGCTGAAGGCGGGGATGGAAGAGGTGTTGGTATGAAGATGCGACACGCTCTATGGAAGCTGATCACGTACCGACCCGGGCTGTACGCAGCGGACCTGGTCGCGTGGACGGTGATTCTCCTGGCCGAGCTCGGCGCAGGATACGTCGCCAAGCTCTTCTTCGACGTTATCACCGATGCGTCCCCGGCGGGGCTCACGGTGCAGAGCGTCCTGGCCCTCGTGGTCGCGGTGGGGATCGTCCGCATTCTCACCATTCTCGTGGGTGCACTGATCGACATCCGGCATCGCTACACCATGGGCTCGCTGATGCGCCGCAATCTTCTGGCACAGATTCTTGCGCAGCCGGGCGCACTGCCGCTGGGTCGCTCGACCGGGGAGGCGCTGAACACGCTGCGCGACGATGTGCAAATGGTGGAGGACACGATGAGCTGGATCATCGATCAGGTGGCGTTCGGTGTCTACGCCGCCGTTGCGCTCGGGATTCTGCTGGCGATCGATGCCCGGGTCACTCTGATCGTGGTGCTCCCCCTGCTGACCATCATCGTGGCCGCCCGGTTGGTGTCGAAGCACATCCGGCGGTTCCGCGAAGCGAGCCGTCACGCCACCGAACGAGTCACCGGGGCAATCGGAGAGGCGATGGAGAGTGTGGAGACGATTCAGCTCGCCGGGGCCGAGAGGCACATACTGGAGCACGTGCGAACCCTGAACGAGGAGCGCTTGCACGCCACCGTACGCGATCGTCTCTTGACGCAGTCGTTCCACTCGTTCTTCTGGAACGCAGCCACGCTATGCACGGGGCTGATCCTGTTGGCCGCAGCTGACAGCTTGCGCGCCGGCACATTCACGGTGGGGGACTTCGCGTTGTTCGTGATCTACGTGGGAATCCTTGCGGAGTTCGTGGCAATCATCGGCGACTTCATGATGCACTTGCGTCAGTCCAGCGTCTCCATTGACCGGATGGCCTCGCTGGCTCCCGCGGGGCAACAGGACGCCGTGCTTGCCCATGCCCCGATCCATCTCACCGGCGACGTGCCGCCCGTTCGTTCTCCGGGTCGACGGGCAGGAGATCGTCTGCAGGAGCTTCGTGTGGACGGGCTGGAGTTCGAGTGGCCTTCCGCCTGCCCTGGAGAGCCGCGGGAAGCCCATGGAAGCGGCGGCCACGGGCTGCATGATGTCTCCTTCAACGTTCGACGGGGCGAGTTCGTGGTGATCACGGGACGGATCGGCGCCGGCAAGTCGACGTTGTTGCGTGTCTTGCTGGGCCTTCTGCCCAAGAGCCAGGGGACAATCCTGTGGAACGGACATCCGGTGGACGACCCGGCCACGTTCTTCGTGCCCCCGCGCAGCGCGTACACCCCGCAGGTCCCCCAGCTGTTCTCGGACACACTGGAGGCCAACATCCGCATGGGGCTCCCGGCCTCCCCTTCGATGATCGAAGAGAGTCTGCGCGCGGCCGTCTTGGAAGAGGATGTCCCCCACTTACACCAGGGGCTGAAGACGCTCGTCGGGGCCCGCGGCGTCAAGCTGTCCGGCGGACAGCGTCAGCGCGCGGCGGCGGCACGCATGTTCCTACGTTCTCCAGAGCTGCTCGTGTTCGACGACCTCTCGAGCGCGCTCGATGTGGAGACAGAACGCTGTCTCTGGCAACGGGCGTTCGAGGCGGGGGATCGCACGTGCTTGGTGGTTTCGCACCGCCGGCCGGCACTGGAACGCGCAGACCGCGTTGTGCTCCTCAAGGAGGGCACTGTCCTGGGTATCGGTCCGCTCCATGAGCTGCTAGGCGAACATCAGGAGATGCGCGACCTATGGCACAGTCCGTAATCCGGAGCCTCGGGGTCAGACGAGACACGCGGTCTACTCCTACTCCTGCGCACGAACGAGCAGCAGGGGGCGGGTGATGCGGTGCAGTACCCCCAACGCAACGCTGCCGAAGAACGCAGTGGCCAGTCCGGTCCGTCCATGGCTCGTCATGGCGATCAGATCAACATCATGCTCCTCGGCTGTATGCACGAGCTGCTGCACAACCCCGCCCTGCTCCAACACCGTCTCACAGGAGAAGCCTTCGCTCTCTAACCGCTCCTTGGCCCTCCCAAGGTAGGCCTTGGCCTCTTCCCGTGTTCGCGTCAGCGCATCGTCGAGCGAGACCATGACCGGCGCAGCGGTCGGGGCACCGTGAGCGACCATGGGCATGGCCACCATCGGCGGCTCCACAACATGGACCAGTAGCAGCTTCGTGTCCCGTCCTTGCGCCAGCTCCCGCACATGCGGAAGCACCTGCTCCGCGCGTTCGGATCCGTCCAGTGGAATCAGGATCTGTCTATACATTCATGTTCCTCCTTCGTCTGACATTGTACCCTACGTGCTGTGAGCATCGGAAGACGCCTTCTCTTAGCACTCTACGACCTGTCGTGGCGGGCGATGCGAAGACCGATATTCGTACGCTCCGACACGGATCGTCCCGTGGGGCACTTCCTTCGGATACGGCTTTCTCACCTCGATCAGGTTGAGCACGTCGTAGCCCAGCGAGCGCAGTAGACCGATCACCGCAGCATTGTCCGGATGGATCCAGTTGTAGACGGTGGGCTCACCCGTGGACGCGGCCAACCTCTCGGCGGCGGCGTATAGCGTGCGGCCGACCCCACGCCGGCGATACTCCGGCACGACGTACAGCCCCTCGGCCCACACGGTGGTGCCGTCCACTCGGCACACCAGAAGCCCGACCTGCGACCCGTCCTCGTCTGCCAAAAACAGGGGATACCCTCGATCGAGGAACCCGCCGATCTCTCGGTCTGCGGCCTCGACATCAGGCGAACGCACCCTCCCCCGCAACGCAGAGAGCTCGACACGAAACGCGGCCAGCAACCGGGCGGCTTCTACACGGTCCTCCGGCCCCATCGTTCGTACGATCATGCACACCTCCTTGAAGCGCGCCTCGTCTGACGCCTGCCACCTGCCGCCTCGGATGCCGGCGGCGGGTCCGGCTGCACAGCCGAGTGTCCCCCTTCCGTCGCCTCCCCGCCCGACCTCTCTTCCTCCTGTCGACGCAGAACGATCACTCGATCCTCGGCACGATAGAGGGTCTCCAGGGCGTGCACTCTACACAGGTAGTCGAAGGTGTCGGCATGGAAGAACGAGACGTGTGTCGGGTCGCGGGTGTAGTACCACTCACCGAACTGCTCGACAGTGACCCACTGCTCGGTCATGACGCCCAGCAGGCCCCCCGGGGTCAGCATCCGAACGACGCGCTCGATCGTTTCCGCCGGCCGATGGAAGTGCTCGAAGCACTCGGTGGACACGATGAAGTCGTACGGGGGACAGAGAGTTCGAGGCAGGAAGAACGGGTCGTACTCCTCACATCTGATGCCATGCCTTCGAATGAGCTTGGATAGGGCGGGCCCGGGACCGCAGCCGAAGTCCACGCCCCGCATTCCCGGGTGCAGATATGGAAGGAGTGGATCGAGCAGACGGCGAAGATGGCGGACGTACCCTTCGTCGTCAATGCAGTTGAGATGCGTCTCGTACCGCGCCCTTTCCTCCTTCGCCCCCGGGTGCTGTGAGGAATCGGCGAAGATCAGGCGGCAAGTTTCGCACAAGAGATACGTCCGCCGGTCCGCACCCCGGACGGTTCGCTTCGGCCCGGCTTCCAGACACAAGGGACAGGTCATCATGGTTGGGAACCTTCCTGTCGGCGGGCGCGTCCGCGAACAGACGGCCGGGCCTGGGCTACATGTACCCCAGGCGAACGGCAACGATCATCCCGATGCCGATGGCCACCATCACCAGTCCGGTGATGAAGTGCAGGGTGCCCAGCTTCGCCGTTCGCCATCGTTCGGCACGCGCCGTGGTGGTGAACCCGAAGTGCACGGCCAGGGTGATGCCGATCATGGGCAGGATGAACACCAGATTGTAGAGCAACAGGTACCCTGCTCCTTGCCACCGCGTCGACGTCTGGGACAGCAACGTGAGGATCACCAAGTAGGGTCCCGACGTGCACGGCGCGAGGAAGAGCGAGTCGATCAGCCCCACCACGAACGCTCCCGGGATGGTCACGACCGATGAGGTGAACTTCTGCACCGACGGCTTCCATTTCTCGGGGACTTCGATGGAGAACCACTTCCCGTACCACAGCAGGTCCTTCATCTCCCAGAGCCCGATCACGATCGCCAGCGCGGAGACCGCATAGATGAATGGATCGCGGAACGAACGGGTTCCCACGCTCCAGCCGAGCAACGAGAAGACGCCGAACCCGAGAGAGAAGTACGCCACGAAGATTCCGGCGCTGAATGCCAGCCCGGCCCACAGCACCTTGGTCCGTTTCCCGATCACAAGGAGGGTCCCCAGCAGGAGGACCAACACGGCGAAGTCGCACGGATTCACCGAGTCCAGTGCGGCGGCGATCAGGACGGTCGGAAGGGTCAGCCGCTCGGCCAGCCGCGATGTCTCCTTTCCCGTGACCCGGTCAATGGGAGAGGGACCATCCGCTTCGATCGCACGAGCCACCGCCGACCTCAGCACCGCCTCTTC
>CAZQHD010000119.1:0-4937 GCA_964593295.1 uncultured Thermotogae bacterium
ATGCATCGGTGGAAGCCCATGCGCGCGCCGAGGCGCATGCGGTCGCGTCGGCTCGAACCCTTGCGACGGCGCAAGCATCGGCCGCAGCGGCTGCGGAGGCGCTCGCGATCGCCATGGCGGACGCGACAGCCGCGGCCCGTGCCGCGGCCTCAGCGCTGGCGCGTGCGGAGGCATCTGCGGATGCAGTGGCGAATGCGCTGGGACAGGCGTTCGCTATGGCCAACGCGGCGGCCAACGCGGAAGCGACGGCTCAGACCTCGGTTCGCATCGTTCCCAACGTAGAGACATCCGTCCGTGCGGTGATCGATCCGGACTGTTTGATCCCTGTCTGTGAAGAGTACGGACCGTGTCCTCCGTGTGAGGATCAGGACATCCCACAGACCACAACGCCCGGACCGGGATGCCCTGAGCCGGTCCAGCGTGAGTGGGCGTTCGGAGAGGTTCCGGCGAATGTGACATTCCGTGGCAGCAAGTCTCTGCCCAGCGATGTCATGTCTGTGCTCTCGGGGCACTCGATTGTGGGCAGCTACATCGTTGCAGACACGCTTCCAGCAGGCGCGTCGATTGCCGTCGACTACGAGACGGGGATGGGAACGGTGACGGGCACGTTTGCGGCCGGTCGTACCTACTCCGCGACGTATCTGTTCATCGACCGCAACGAGTGTGCGGTGGTCGAACTGGTGGTCAGCGTCTGGACGCCGGGAGGGTCAGCGCAAACGGAGTCTCCGACACCTCCTCCCACGCGTACGTGCATGGCGGTGTTCGCTGTGCACGAGGTGCCTGGATTCCTGTTCATCCCAGCTACGCGATCGGATCTTTCTACGACGGTCGTCGTCAATGACGATCAGGAGCGTATGACACCTTTCCAGCTCTGCGCTGTGGAGGGTACGCGCTTCGGGCTCCGGGCAGCAGACTCCACCCTGGGGCCTGAGGGACAGGATGCTCCTTTCCTACGGTGGGAGCGCTTCAACCCGAGCGAGGAGATTTGGGAGACTGTCTCTGAGAAGCCGGTGATCACGGTTCCCCTGGTGGCTGGGGCGGAGTATCGCGCTGTGTTCGGTGAGTCATCACTCCTCACCTTTGTGCCACGTCAGCAGGTCTGTCTTGAGGTCTCCACGGTCCACATGATGCAGCAGATCTCGACGACGATGACCCATGCACAACCGACCTTCTCAGTGGAGCCGATCCGAGCCACGATTCTTGTGGGAGAGGACGAACGCCTGGCTCCATTCCAGCTCTGCGGTGAGCCGGGAACGGAGTATGTACTGATCCCGGAAGAGGTGCACTGGACGGAGCAGGAGCAGCGGCTGGAGTTCTGGAAGTGGCAGCGCTACAACGTGGAGACCGAGGAGTGGGAGGACCTTCTGTACCTACTGTTCGGCGATGTTGCGCCCGGCCAGCTCAACATCACGCTTCGAGAGGGTGGACGCCTCCGTGCGGTCTACCGATACTCGACGGCGTTGTACTAGGTCGATTACAACAGAGACGTGCGGGGCTCCGATTCGGAGCCCCGCTGTTTTCGCCAGTCGTTGTACGTGTGAAGGACACTCCATCGCCTGAAGCGCTTGCAGACGGGCGATACACGTGGGGTGCCGGGAAACGATCGGATCCCCTACGGAGTATGCACCTGGGTCTGGTATCATCCGGCTACGGGGGATGGATCGGATGGGTGCAGAGAAGATGGGGACACGGCGGCCGAAGGGAGGATCTGGGGTGCACGGCTTGCAGGATCTTCTCAAGAAACACTGGGGCTACGATCGGCTCCTACCTCTCCAACACGAGGCGATTCAGTGTGGGATCGATGGACGAGACTCGCTGGTCGTGCTGCCCACCGGAGGGGGGAAGTCCCTCTGCTTTCAGGCGCCGGCGCTTCACCGAGAGGGACTCGCGCTGGTGGTCAGCCCGCTGATCTCCCTGATGAAGGATCAGGTGGACGCCCTCACAGAGCGCGGCATCGGCGCCGCCCGCATCGACAGCTCCCAGTCGGCGCGCGAGCAGGAACGCGTGCTCCAGTCCATTCGAAGAGGGTCCCTGAAGCTGCTGTATGTCTCTCCTGAGCGGATCATGATGGAGGAGTTCATTCGTCTCGTGAAGCGCCGAACCCTCTCCATGGTCGCCGTGGATGAAGCCCACTGCGTGAGCATGTGGGGACACGACTTCCGTCCGGAGTACCGGAGGCTGGGCTGTCTGAAGGAGATCTTCCCTGGGGTTGCCGTACATGCCTATACGGCGACGGCGACACAACAGGTGCGAGAGGACATCGTACAGCAGCTGCGTCTGAACAACCCTGAAGTACTCGTGGGTTCGTTCGATCGGCCGAACCTGGTGTACGCGGTGGAGAGGAGGACCGATCTCCTTCGGCAAGTGCGTGAGGTGTTGGATCGACACGAAGGGGAGTCATGTATCGTCTACTGCATTCGTCGGGCGGATGTCGATGGTCTCGCGTTGCAGCTTCAGCGCGCGGGATACCGCGCTGTAGGATACCATGCCGGACTGCCGGATGAGGAGCGTAAGGTGGTGCAGGACGCGTTCATCCAGGAGGCGACCGACGTGATCGTGGCCACGGTCGCCTTCGGCATGGGTATCCACAAGCCGAATGTACGTGCCGTGGTTCATGCCGGGCTACCCAAGTCGCTGGAGCACTATCAACAGGAGTCGGGTCGTGCAGGGCGTGATGGACTTCAGGCGGAGTGTGTTCTGTTCTACGGGGGCAACGATTACGGGACCTGGAAGTACATTCTTGATCAGTCCGAGTCCGAAGACGCAGTTGCGATCTCACACCAGAAGCTCCGTGACATGCTGGACTACGCGTCCGGGGTGACATGCAGACACCAAGCATTGGTCTCGTATTTCGGGCAGACCCTTTCGGCGGACAACTGTCACGCCTGCGATATCTGCTTGGGAGATCTTGAGCCGGTTGACGACGCATTGGTGATCTCACAGAAGATTCTCTCGTGTGTCTACCGACTCGAGGAGCAGTATGGATCTGATCACACAGCGCAGGTGCTCCTCGGCTCCAAAGCACAACGCGTGCTTTCGCGTCGGCACGATCAGCTCTCAACGTATGGCTTGCTGTCCGACCACCCAAAGCATCTTGTGCTCGACTGGATGGAGCAACTCGTAGCGCAAGGGCATCTTCGCAAGCGGGGGGAGTTTCGACAGCTCTCGCTCACGCAGCAAGGCTGGCGTGTCTTGCGAGGCGAACACACCCCAAGACTGCTTCGACCGGCCAAGCGGGACCGAGGAGATCGCCCCACGGATTCCTGGGACGGTGTGGACCGAGGGTTGTTCGAAGCGTTGCGGAAACTGCGACGAGCGGTGGCCGTCGAGCGCCGCGTGCCCGCGTACATCGTATTCGGCGATGCCAGTCTCCGAGACATGGCCCGAAGAAGGCCCTCGACGGCGACGCAGTTCCGCAGGGTCAGCGGTGTGGGGGAGGTGAAGGCGCACCAGCTTGGAGAGCGCTTCGTGACTGAGATTCGGACCTACTGTCGCCGCAACGGCTTGGCAACGGATGTGGATCCAGATGTTCGACCTGTGCCGAAGCCCGGGAGGAGGGGTCGATACACGCGGACACATGAACGTGTCTCCACGGTGAATCTTGCCCGACAGCTCTCGTTTGCCCGATTTGATCGGGAGGAGTCGCTTGCCTCGGTCTCAGAGAGCGTCGGCAAGAGTCCGCGCCAGGTCCTGGGCTACCTGTTGGAGTATATCAAGCAACGTGGGCGAAGGGATCCGTTCCCATGGGTATCTCCTGACACGGCGGATCTCATTCAGCGAGCGGCCTCCCAGCATGGGACCGCAAGAGTGATGAGAATCTTCGCTGCACTCCATGGGAAAGCCTCCAAGGAGGAGATCGAGATCGTACTGGCTTCTCTTGAGAACGACGAGGGGTGAGGGCTTGAGAGACGCGGGGATTTCGTCCCTGCGGCAGTAAGGAAGGGACAGAGCCATGGAGCGGAGATCCACTCGATCAGGCGGCCGCTTTCTGGTGGGTAGAACTCTTCGGATGGCCGTGGATGAAGAACGTGTAGATGAGCGCGGACGCGAGGGTGTACATCACGATCGTGATGGGGAAGAGGGCCGAGAACCCGCTGGTCTGCTGAAGGTATCCGCTGGCCAACGAGCTGAGCGCGCGGGTTCCCTGCCAACTGATCTGCATCATCGCGCTGGCGGCGCCGCGCTGGTGAGGAGACACGCGTTCCATGGCAAAGGCTGTGTACAGAGGGTTGGCGGCGTTCATGAGCCCGGCACGGAACAGAAAGCCGATCGACGCCAACGGGAGGAGAGGAATGTACCCCAGCATGCCTAGAAACGGCACGGATAGGAGCTGTACTCCGACCACGGCCCGCGGTTTTCCCCATCGGTCCGCAAGGGCAGGCCCCGCAAGCGTGGCAATCCCCATGAACACAGACTGCACGGCGAATAGGAGTCCCAGTGTTGCGTCAGGAAGCCCGAACTTCGTCTTGAAGAAGACATTGAGAAACGGCACCAGTGCCCCCGCCCCAAATCCGATGACCACCTGGGGTAGAAAGAGCTTCAACAGAGGGCCGGGGGGAGTCAGCATCTCGCGAAGACGAAGACCGTCGGAGGATTCCAGCCTCGTTGTGGTGGCTTGTGTTCTCAGCAGAGGGAACAGCGTCAGCGCATACAGCCCCGATCCGACCCACAGGCTGGCCCGATAGGCTGTGGCTGTCTCTGCGCCCACGGAGAGAACACCAGCGAACACGCCGGGCAGGACGCCGGCCAGCAGAAGACCGAAGAAGTTGGCGAACATGCGTACGGCGAACTGAACGCTGAACAGATGCGTTCGTTCCTGAAGCCCGCTGTTCTCCGCCATGAACGGTGCGCTGGACACCTGAAGCATGGTGTTGCTGAGTCCCCGCAGGATCGAGAACGCGATGAGGCTGAGCAGTGTAGACGAGGAAGCGATGCCG
>CAZQHD010000120.1:0-4903 GCA_964593295.1 uncultured Thermotogae bacterium
GACGTGCGCGAGGAAAGCAACCGTGGGCACGTTCTCACGCGTGGCGGGAATCGTGGCGAGAAGGAACCCTTCGTCCGTGAGCCGGATCTCAACCAGCCCCAACTCCTGGAGCTCCTTCATAAGCATTCGCTGCAGCAGTAACTGGCCCTCTGTGGATGGGGTCTGCGCCGCGCCCTCTGCGCTCTGCGAATCCATTCTCGCATAGCGCACGAATCGCTCCTGCAGCCGATCCTTCGCGTCCATGTCCTTCCTCCTCGTGACTACGCACAACCGATTGTGCCCGGAGACTCCTGATTGATCCACGACTCGCAAGCTCTTCGTGGGGTCCCCTCCCGATCCGCACTCGGTACGGATGCACCCGTTGCCTTTCCTCGAAGGCCCGTTGTCCGTATGCTTTGTAGATTCGCAGATGTAGTTGAGTGTCCGTCGTACGCACGATGACCCGGAGGCAGACTGTGAGAATCCTCTACGTATTTCCCCATCCCGATGACGAGTCGTTCGGGCCCGCCCGGGGGATCGCCGCACAGATTCGCCAAGGGCATCAGATCAGCCTGCTGACCCTGACACGGGGAGGAGCCACCCGGATTCGCCACAAGCTCGGATACTCGGTACAGAAGATGGGGGACGTGCGTGCCGCTGAGATGCGCAAGATGGCGAGCATCCTAGACCTACACGACCTCACCATCCTTGATTATGCCGACAGCGAACTGAAAGAGATAGATCCGCGAGTTCTGGAGACTGCCATCGCCGCCCACGTTGCCAGCCATCGCCCCGAGATCCTGGTGACCTACCCTGTCCATGGTATCAGTGGCTTTCACGACCACTTGGTAACGCATGCGGTGGTGAAGCGTGTCTATGAGGGGCTGCATGCACAGCCTGGTCGGCTCGTGAAGCGGCTCGCCTTCTTCACCCTGAACCAGGAGCAGGCAGATCACGCCTCGGGTATCCACCGCTTGCAGGGGTCAACCGATGCCGAGATCGATTGTCGCATGACGGTGACAGCCGAGGACATGGCTCGCTGGCGTCGCGCCTTGGACTGCTATCGTTCCTACGGCGAGGTCATCGAGCGTACGGGGATCAAGACCTCTCTCGATGAAACGGTCTGCTACGAGTTCTATCGCGAGACCTGTCAGCCCCCCGTACGAA
Source organism: uncultured Thermotogae bacterium (assembly GCA_964593295.1). Classification (GTDB taxonomy): domain Bacteria; phylum Bipolaricaulota; class Bipolaricaulia; order UBA7950; family UBA9294; genus SPBW01. The sequence continues at coordinate 1,147 of CAZQHD010000120.1, forward strand.
GCATCGACGAGGGACTATGACCTGCTCTCCCTTCCGAGGCTACAGCGGTGGACCGATGACACGTTCCGACGGTCGCTCCCCACTCCAAGACCGAGGCCAAAGAGAAAACGCCGCGTGCACGCGGCGTTACATTTAAGGTACGATGTTCGGGGGGGCGATGTCAAGGGTCCGCGCAGATAGCTTCATCGTCTCATCCACAGAAGGCAATAACACAGCGTTTCCTCTCTCACGGCCACGCCTCTCTTCGTTACGCAGACACCACTTCCTTCACACCGTCGACCTTTTCCTTGAGTAGACGTTCGATCCCGTTCTTGATCGTCATCTGGGACATCGGGCATCCCTGACAGGCGCCCTGGAGACGAACCTGAACGACTCCCTCTTCCGATACGTCGACCAGCTCGACATCGCCTCCATCCGCCTGTAGCATGGGGCGGATCTCTTCCAGTGCCTGTTGAACTTCAGCTTTCATCATATCGTCCTCCGTGGTCTCTCGTTCGGTCACACCAAGCGTGAAGCTTACCCGTTTCTGCTGTCCGTGTCCCGCGAAGCTCACCCTCCTGCGGCCACGAGATCAAGGTATCGCTGGTACGCCCGCTCCTCGCGCGAAGGGATGAGGAGGTCCGATGCTGCCTGCCCGTAGCTGGCAATCGCCGAGTACACGTAGTCATAGGACGTCAAATACCGATAGGGAAAGAGAAGTGAGAGCGTTCCCGCCACGGCGTTGATCGAACCGGAGACGTAGCGTGCGATCCGAGCTGTCCATGCCATCTCCTCCAGTGCATCCGCCGCCGCTGCCTCAGAGTGACACGCCCGCGCGCAGGCTTGCTCTGCCTGTGAGGGAATCACGAGAGCCAGAATCCCGGGCAGCGCAATCAGCCCTCCCGCCATCATCGCGTAGGAGCCTAGACCCTGATCCGCCAGTAGAATGGCTCCACCCATCCCCACCACCGCGCCGAGGCCGATCGAGATCGCTCCGGAAGCCATCCGCTGTCCACGCGACGTCTCCGCCATCTCTCCCAGGATCTCCTGCGCCGGTCCGGCACAGACGAGTGCGCTTGACAGCAGCAGGATCCCTACCATCACAGACCATCTTCTCAGCATCGGTCCACCTCCTGCTCCTCATCATGCCGCATTGCAGGGGGTTCTGCACAATGGAAGCGTTCAGCTGGGCGACGGCTCCATCAACATCTCAGCTGGATCACCCTCCGGTCGCTTGACGACCACCGCCCCAATCCGTACGGTTTCCCCTCTGTTAGGAGGTTTGATGGTCAACGAATGGCATGAGCAGATCGCCGCTGAGTACGGGTATGGCTCTCGTCAGGTTCTCGCCACCGCCGAGTTGCTTGACGACGGTGCCACCGTCCCGTTCATCGCGCGGTATCGCAAGGAGAGAACCGGATCGCTCGATGAGGTCGCCATCACCTCCATCCGGAATCGACTTCAGCAGCTTCGCCAGCTGCACGAGCGTCGAGGCGTCATCGTCGACTCGCTCCGAGAACGCGACCTACTCAACGATGAACTCCGATCGATGATCGACGGAGCCAAGACACTGGCAGAGCTGGAAGATCTCTACCTCCCCTACCGGCCCAAGCGCAGAACGCGCGCCACCATCGCCCGCGAGAGAGGCCTGGCGCCGTTGGCGGAGCGCCTGCTCACCCAGGAATCAACCCTCGATCCAGAAGCTCTAGCCCAGACATTCATCGATCCGGAGCTCGGCGTGGACAGCGCCGAGGTGGCGCTGGACGGCGCTCGCGACATTCTTGCGGAGACCGTGAACGAGACCCCCGAGGCACGTCAAGAGGTTCGTCTGTTGTTCGAGAAGAGCGCCGTCATACGCGCCGTGGTGCTAAAGGGAAAAGAGGAAGAAGGCGCCGCCTACCGCGACTACTTCGATTGGCAAGAGCCGCTGGCCAAGGCGCCGGCGCACCGGCTGCACGCCGTGGTGCGGGCGGAGCGGGAGGGTGTTCTGCGGCTCTCCGTACGCCCGGAGGAAGAAGGACCGCTGGACGCGCTGACCCATCGGTTTGTACGTGGCACGAGCCGCGCAGCACAGCATGTAGCCCGCGCAGTGGAAGACAGCTACAAACGTCTGATGGCGCCGTCCATCGAGAACGAGGTCCGTGCACGAGCCATCGAACGCGCTGACCATGAGGCGGCCCGCGTGTTCGCCGACAACCTACAGCAACTCCTGCTGGCGCCGCCGCTGGGCCAGAAGCGTGTGTTGGCCATCGACCCCGGATACCGGACGGGATGCAAAGTGGTCTGCCTGGACGCACAGGGGCGCCTGATCACGCACACGGTGATCCACGTGGTGGGCTCCCAGGCCCAGGTCGCGCGGGCCGGACAGACGGTCGCCGACCTGGTGAGGAGTTACGAAGTCGAGGCGATCGCCATCGGCAACGGTACGGCCAGCCGAGAAACCGAAGCGCTAGTGCGTTCGGTTGAAGCGTTGTCCGGTGTTCCCGTGGTGATGGTCAGCGAGTCGGGCGCTTCCGTGTACAGCGCATCCGAGATCGCGCGAAAGGAACTACCGGATCAGGACGTCACCGTGCGTGGCGCGGTCTCCATCGGCCGGCGCCTGATGGACCCGCTCGCTGAGCTGGTCAAGATCGATCCCAAGTCGATCGGTGTCGGCCAGTACCAACACGACATCGACCCCGCGCTTCTGCAGCAGACACTGGACGACGTTGTCGAGCACTGCGTTAATGCCGTCGGCGTAGAGGTGAACACCGCCAGCGCTCCACTGCTGTCCCGCGTCTCCGGACTCAGCCCTACCGTGGCGGAGAACATCGTCGCCCACCGTGACACTCACGGCCCCTTTCGTGCCCGCTCCGAACTCAGAAACGTCCCGCGCGTTGGGCCCAAGGCGTTCGAGCAGGCAGCAGGGTTCCTGCGCATTCACGGCGGGGGGGATCCACTCGATGCCAGCGCCGTGCACCCCGAGAGTTATCCGATCGTGCGCCGCATGGCCTCTGACTTGGGTTGCTCGGTCGAGGACCTCATCGCCTCCGCTGAGCTACGCGAACGCATCGACCTACCGCGCTACGTCACCGACACGGTCGGACTTCCCACCTTGACCGACATCCTGACCGAACTGGCCAAACCCGGGCGCGATCCGCGCGATGCCTTCGAGCCGTTCTCGTTCGCCGACGGGGTGAACGAGATCACGGACCTCATCGTCGGGATGAAGCTGCCCGGCATCGTCACCAACGTCGTGGCCTTCGGCGCGTTCGTGGATATCGGCGTGCACCAGGATGGGCTCGTGCACATCAGCCAGCTGGCGGACCGCTACGTCGAGCATCCCTCCTCGGTGGTCAAGGTGGGCCAGCGAGTACAGGTCACCGTAACGAACGTGGACACCGAACGACGACGCATCGCTCTGAGCTTGAAGTCCGGAAAGGAGAAGGCGCGGTGACTGGCCGGCAGCGTTCGCTGATGTCGCTTGCGCTTCGCCGCCAGACACTCGATCGAACCCGGGCCTGCCGTTCCGTCCGCCGTACCGACGCCGTAGAGCTGAGCCATCTCCTCTATGCTGCGTTCCACGGCACCGTCGACGACGAGGGAGAGACGCACGCCGATGCAGTGGGGGAGATCGGCAAGACGTTCGAAGGCGTCTACGGGCGGGTTCTCTGGGACGCGTCATTTGTGATCGAACAGGGGGGCATGCTCGCCTCCGCCTGTGTGGTGACCTGGTATGCGCCAGGCAGACCCTTCCGCCGCCAGAGACCATGCCGCATTTTCGGCGATTCCCTCATAC
>CAZQHD010000121.1:0-4784 GCA_964593295.1 uncultured Thermotogae bacterium
GGTGGGACTCTTCGGCGTCGGCCAACAGCTCGGCGGGCTGTGGGAGTTCGAGGTCGACATTAACCCTCAAGAGGCGGACTTTTCGGACGCACTGTCTGTCCAATCGTTCGTCAAAGTGGAGTACGAGGTCGGAGACTGGACGTTCGCCTCACTGACCCGCTTCACGGACGACGGGTGGACTGATCAGGACTTCACCGCGGCAGGCCCCCTGGGTCCATTCACGATGTCGGCGACGGTGGACTTCGGCCCCAGCGGCACGTTCGGATCGCTGATCACCAACATCACCGTGCCCGTGGACGGCGTCACGCTCGGATCGCGTTTCCGCCTGCAGGGTGGAGACACCTTCCTCACCTTGACCGGCCGTGGGTCCTCCGGCAGCGTGGCCATCAACGCCCGTGTGGAGCTGGGCGACGTGAACGGCTTCTGCGACTTCCCGTTCAGCCAGGCCGTCATCGGCGTAGCCTTCCCCATCTGCTGTGCCACGATCTCCTCGTCGCTGAGCATCGACTGTGACGGGTTCGATCAGATCTCGTTCTCTACGTCGGGAATCACGCTTCCCGAGATCCCCTGGCTCACCGTGGCCGCGAAGCTCGTGTTCACCACGCAGACCAAGAGCGTCACGCTCAGCCCCACGTTCAACTTCCGATCGAGCACCTGCATTGACCTGTACGTGAGCGTGGACTCTTCCGGCCCGTTCTCGCTGGGGCCGGCATCACTGGACGGGATCAAGCTGACGTGCACCCTGGAGACGGTCACATTCACCGGCATCTCCTACTGGGGAGACGGCAGCAAACCCAGCCCGCTTGCGGGCACGCCCTACTGGGAGGTGTATACCCTCGAGACACGGCAGGACGCATGCTGCGGCCCGCTGTCGTTCGATCTGTCCGTCTTCTTCATCGAGGAAGGGCTGCGGCTGTTCGACGTGGCGCTGTTCGAGGCCAACGCCGAGCTTGCGCTGGCCGATCAGTTCACGTTCAGTACCGGGATCACCATCGACACCGAGACAGAGGCGATCACCTCGTGGAGACTAGGCTTCTCCATCTCTTGGTGAGCCGGCCGTTCTGTGGCGCGTGCGCCGCATCGACGGGCGCTTGACGATTCGCCGGTTGCCCTCAAAGCCGGCCCGCACGGACACCGGATCCCAGAAGACAGAAGAACCCCGGGGCCCTTCCTTTCAAGAGAAGAACCCCGGGGCACAGAAGCACCAACGTACCATCGCTTACACGGCTACAACATCCTGTGCTTGTAGCCCCTTATCGCCTTCCACAACCTCAAACTCCACTTGCTGGCCATCTTCGAGCGAGCGATAACCTTCCCCTCGAATCGAGGTGAAGTGGACGAAAACATCCGTCCCATTCGATCGTGTAATGAACCCGAACCCCTTGGAGTCGTTGAACCACTTCACCGTACCGACCTCACGTTCCGCCATCCTCGTTCGCCTCCTTTGCTGCTGGATGATTCATCGAGGCAGATCGATCGAGCGAAGCGGTGTCCTAAAGTGGACCTCGTCAGCTGCGAACCGACAATCCTTCGCGACATCCAACGAACGATTCACCATAGCGTGGCCCGCCGAGCAATGCAAGAGGAGGAGGGGGGCAAGGGGACGGCGGGGAGCGGTCCATGTCCTTTGCCCCGCGCCCTTGGGTCCGCTGTCTTGCCGGAGACCCATCTGGATGGATAGAATGGGGATGAAATCAAGATCAATGCTTGTCCGTCATGTCATCCAGAGGCGTGCGCGGTCGATGATGTGTTATACAGGGAGGACGTATGAGACGTGGGATTTGGATCATCCTTCTGAGCGCAACGCTTGCCGTAATGAGCACCGTTGCCGTGGTTGCGACGGACGCGCAGATGTACTTTTCGATCGACCGCAACGGTCAGAACCGCGTGACGAACATCCAGGAGGGGATGGAAATCTGGATTGTCGTCATCGACAACGACAAGAACATCGACTGCGATCTGCGCGACAAGGTGTGGGCGGATGTCAAGATCATGGACCCCAAGACCGGCGCGTACATCGTCTGGACTCAGTACTACGGAGAGGCGGGCCTGGAGTTCGTCGATCCTCCCGTGCTCGGCGTGAACCTTCAGCTTCGCTTTGAGGTGGAGGATGATCAGGGCAACCTTCCGCTCGAGGTTGACTACTTGGAGGAGACCGGTGCCGACACCGGCGTGTTCGTCTCCAAGCGGCCGTTTCGTGTGGGAACCCGACAGGGCTACCAGTCAGGTCGCCCCGACCTGCAGACGCACGTGGTGGATGCGCTGGCCGGCCCGGCGGGCGTCGGCGTGGTGGATGCAACCCCCACGGACTTCCGATGGGGACACTACGAGTCCACGGACATCGACGGAAACGGCTTGGCCGATCAGCGAGGCTGGCTGTTCGCAGGGGATGTCATCGCCGAGTTTCTCCCCGGGGTACTGGTGAGAGGATCGAACCCTGACGTGAACCCGGTGCCCCCCACGGCGTGGCGTGACAGCGGGATTGACTTCCCGAACTACATCATCGGCCGGTTCGAGAACATGAACACGCTGATCGGGATGTACCAGGATCCGCGCGATCCGCGGGATGTGGCCACGACGATGGGGAAGATCATCGATACGACCGCCACCATTTCCTGGGATCGCGAGATCTACAAGGATGCCCGCACCACGGCCACGATCACGATCACCGATCCGGACGAGAACCTCGACTGCAATCGGGCGGAGTACGTGCCGTTCTTCGTGATCGTCAATCCCGGCTCTTGGAACCCGGTCAACGTACAGACGCCTGGAGAGATCGTGGGCAATCTCCTGAGCCCGACCAACTTCTGTATGCTGATGCGAACCGGCGGAGTCACCCCCGACAACCGGGAGTTCATCATTGACGACATCGAGCTTATGTACGTCATGGATCATCCCATCCGCTGGTACAACATCTACAACAGTGGGCTGTACAACGTGGCCGACGGTGAGAACGCGTGGAATCTGGGGGATGTGGAGAACAACCAGCCCACCGACGGAAACCCCTACTTCATGCAGTACCCTGTGCCCGGCAGCGCCAATGTCACTTCGTTCGATACGGTCGATCGGAACGGGCTGGTGCGCGTGACCTTCTACGCCCAGGAGACGGGCGTGAACTCGGGCGTGTTCCAGTACAACTTCAACGACCTGCGCCGCGACTTGGGGTTCAACGCCCTCGATCCAGGGGACGTGCTGGTGGCGTACTACGTGGACCCGAACGACTTCGACGACATGACGCTGGCCCCGGCGTACATCGAGCACCGCGACCACATCTCAAGGACCTCGTTCACGGACGCCAACCGCAATCCGCAGAACCTGTTCCGGATCGGCCGCGACCCGGTGTACGTGCAGGTGATCGACGCCAACGCCAATGTTGACCCGTGCTGCCCGGAGCAGATTGTGGTGCACCTCTGCGACGTGCACGGCGAGGACGACAGCGAATGGCTGGTGCTCGACGAGACCAGCTCCAACTCGCCGGTGAACCTCTCGTTCTCCGGCACCCGCCTGCTCCCCGTGTGGGACGCGCTGGGCGTCGGCCTGGGCAACACCACGAACGGTGGCTTCCAGCTGCAGCTCGACAACTGCCAGCTCGAGGTGTTCAACGAGGACACGGTCTACGTCCGCTACAACGACGTGTACTACGCTTCGAACATCAACGGGATGCTGGGTCTGGGCAACAGCGATCCAGATACCGCGTTCCCACCGTGGATCTCCCGTGTCCGCGTGCACAACGACATCAGCTTCGATTGGATGAAGATCGCCGACACGCAGGTGTTCGACGGCTCGACGACCCACATGTGGTTCCTGGACCGCCAGGGCAACCAGGTCAGCGGGTACGTGAACTCCGACTGTGTGTTCGTGATGGTCAAGGACCCGGACCAGGACGAGGACACGTTCCGCCGCGAGCGGATCTCCGGTTGGTGGGACGGTGGCCAGAACTGGCCGTTTGGGCCGATGCCGCTCAATGGATGGGAGTGTGGAGCCGTCGGCGATGACGAGCACTACGTGAACTCCCTGCTGGGAGATGTGGACATCTTCAACACGGGCACCCGGTTCGATTGGCCGCGAGGGGACGACGACAATATCTCTTCGCCGAAACTGTACGTGCTGAACCCACGCAACGGCCGCTGGGCGTCGGTGGATCTGCTGGAGACCGGTGTGGCCACGGGCGAGTTCGTGTCCGTGATCTGCATTGAGCTGACCGCGGTGCACGAGTGCGTGCCGACGCTGGGCACCCGCCCGGGCGACACGATCGTGGCGTTCTACCAGGATCCGTCGAACCATTCCGACTCGGCCATGATCTCGATCAAGGTCGGGGTGGGCGGTGCGACGACGCCTCCGGCGCAGAAGTCGACCACGATGTTCGTGAACGCAGCCGGTGCTGAGGTGGCAGAGTACACCGATGCGGATCTGGTCTACGTGAAGGTCGTGGATCCGTCGCACGCGGGCGCTCCGGTGCTTGCCGACGCGGTGGAGATCGACGGTGTGACGTACGACCTCACGTCCGTAGAGGGCCAGGCGGACATATTCATGACCGGCGGGTTGGAACTGGACCTGGACGCCGGAGATACGATCACGGCGACCTACACGGATCCGACCGATCCGACCGACACCAGCTCGGACACGATCACGATCGTGGCGAGCAGTCTGATGGTGGAGCGGTTCTACGTGGGCCCGAACCCGTTCTCTACGGAAGCGACGTTTGCGTTCGTGGGCTCGGGGGTGGCGACGACGATGACGGTGAAGGTGTACAACCTGTCCGGCGCGAAGGTGTGGGAGACCAC
>CAZQHD010000122.1:0-1617 GCA_964593295.1 uncultured Thermotogae bacterium
AGATGAGGCCGCGAGAACGGGGGAGCTTGCATGATGCCGGATGCCGCGGAGTTGAGACGACAGCAGTACGTGGGTCGGGTGAACCGAGCGATCGACTACGTCCGAGAGAACCTCACCGGCGACCTGCGGCTGGAGACGATCGCCGGCGTGGCCAACTTCTCTCCGTATCATTTCCACCGCATCTTCAAGTCGATCGTCGGGGAGACGGTGAATGCGTTCGTTCGTCGGCATCGAGCACAGAAGGCGGCTGGGATGCTCATTCACAGCCCGGGGATGACGATCACGGAGATCGCGGTCGCTTGCGGGTATTCCTCGCCCTCACAGTTCGCTCGCGAGTTTCGCACCCACTTCGGTGCCTCGGCATCGCAGTTCCGCGCGGGAGGGCGTGCGTCATTGGATCGATTTCGTCAGAAACTGGTGGATCGTGGCCACACGCTGCAAACGCACCCCACGGATCGAACGGAGATGGTGTTCCGGGTTGCGGTTCGAGAGGAGCCACCACGCCACGTCGCTTACATTCGACACGTGGGCAACTACAGCGAGATCGGCAAAGCCCTCGGTCGACTCGCCCGGTGGGCCGGGCCGCGGGGGCTGCTGCAACAGGATACGCACATGCTCTCCATCTACCATGACAATCCGGATGTCACCCCCGTTAAGATGCTTCGCTCCGACGCCTGTATCACAGTACCAGAAGGGACGAAGGTCAACCGCGATATCGGCCTGATGACGCTTCCCGGCGGAACGTACGCGGCCGCCTACCTGGAGATCGACGTTTCCCAGTACGGAGAGGCCTGGAACCGGTTGTTCAGCGACTGGTTGCCAGAGTCCGGATACCAGCCAGACGATCGACCCTGCTATGAGCTGTACCTCAATGACCCCGGACAACACCCGGAGAGGAAGCACATCCTGGAGATCTGCGAACCCATCCGGCCCCTATAGCACGGAGCGCAAGATTCGCCAACGGCCCGCAAGATCGGTCAACCGGGGCGCAAGATGCGATGAGACGCACGTCCTCGACGGCGCTACCCTTCAACCAGCACCCATTTCTCAGGAGGTAGATCATGAAGTTTTCAGCTGAAGTGAAGGAGCTTCCGGAGCGAAATGTCGCCTGCATTCGACATGTCGGCCCGTACCACAAGATCGGGGAGGCGATCGAGAAGGTCTATGCTTGGGCGGGCCCGAAGGGCTTGATCCAGTTCCCGACCACAGAGACACTTGCCGTCTACTACGACAACCCGGAAACCGTGGCCCAAGAAGCGCTCCGCTCCGACGCATGCATCACGGTGCCGGAAGGCACGCAAGCGGACGACGAGGCGCGAACGGCGAAGATCCCGGGCGGTCTGTTCGCCGTGGCCCATGTGGAGATCGATGTGAAGGAGTATGGCGACGCGTGGGACCGGCTGGTCGGCGAGTGGATCCCAGAGCACGGGTATGTGCCGGACGAAGAGCGGCTCTGCTACGAGCTGTATCTCAACGACCCCGACGCGCATCCCGAGAAGAAACACATCGTCGACATCTGCGAGCCGGTGAGAGAAGCATAAGTAGAGAGACGCTCTCTCCATGGCGTCGGAGCTTGCCTACGAGGTTGTTGGGATAGAGAAGCTCGGCCCGCGGCAT
>CAZQHD010000122.1:1627-4741 GCA_964593295.1 uncultured Thermotogae bacterium
CACTGGATTGGTCGGTTATTGCCCAGCAATTGCAGGCCGAGCTGGGCCCAGAGCAGCTGGCACAGTTACAAATAGAGGAGCAACCCCTCGCCGCGGCATCGCTTGGCCAAGGGCCCATGGCGGGAGACCGGCGGTCGTGTCTGGATGCGACTGCCGGTCTCCTCGGTGGTTGGTTACATTCTCCGCTGCTCTTACTGCTTCTCACCTAGGTTCGATCATGCACGCTCCTTAGCCTCCGAGGAACCCGGCGCCGATGGGGGCTGACGCACCACAGGCCGGTTCAGCCTTCTCGATCCGCTGCAGTGCGCCATCGAGGTAGGCGCCGTAGGCGGCCATGTCGAAGTGCCCGTGGCCGGAGAAACCGATCAGGATGGTTCTTGCCTCACCGGTCTGCGCACACTGCTTGGCCACCTCGATGGCGGCGTGGATGGCATGCGCGGTCTCGGGCGCGGGGATGATGCCTTCGGCACGGGCAAACTGCACCGCACTGTCGAAGACGTCCACCTGATCGTAGGCCGCGCACTCTGCGATGCCGTCCTCGACCATGCGGCTGACGATTGGCGCCATCCCGTGATAGCGGAGTCCGCCGGCATGAATCGGCGGGGGGACGAAGTCGTACCCCAGGGTGTGCATGCGCAAGAGCGGTGTGGTCTGCGCGGTGTCGCCGAAATCGTACTCCAGCTTGCCGCGGGTGAGCGTCGGACAGGCGTGCGGCTCCACGGCGATGAACCGCGTCTTGCGTCCATGGACGATGTCCGCCCGGTAGAACGGCAACGCGATCCCGCCGAAGTTCGACCCGCCGCCGACACAGCCTACCACCACGTCGGGGATATCGCCGGCCATCTCCATCTGTCGCTCCGCTTCCAAGCCGATGATCGACTGATGCAGCAGCACGTGGTTGAGGACGCTTCCGAGCGAGTACTTGGTCCCTTCTTCCCTTGCCGCCACCTCAATGGCTTCCGAGATGGCCATGCCGAGTGATCCCGGGGAGTCGGGGTCCTGGGCAAGGAATCCCCGGCCGGCCTCGGTCTGACCCGACGGAGAGGCGATGATCTCACCGCCGAACGTACGGATCATCGTCTTGCGGTACGGCTTCTGATCGTAGGAGATACGCACCATGAACACGGTGCACTCCATGCCGAACGCTTCGCACGCATACGACAACGCGCTGCCCCACTGGCCGGCGCCGGTCTCGGTGGAGAGGCGATACGTCCCTTCCTCTCGATTGTAGAACGCCTGCGCGACGGCAGTGTTCGTCTTGTGCGAGCCGGTCGGGCTGGCACCTTCGTACTTGAAGTAGATCTTGGCCGGCGTCCCCAGCTGCCGTTCGAGGTTGACGGCTCGGTGCAGCGGCGTCGGTCTCCAGCGTCGGTAGACATCCAACACCGGCTCGGGAATGCCGATGTAACGGTCGGTGGAGACTTCTTGCGCGATGCAGGTCTCCGAGAAGAGCGCGTGCAACGCCGACGGCGGCATCGGTTCACGGGTCGCCGGATGAAGTGGCGGATCGAGCGGGCGTGCCAAGTCGGCTTGCACGTTGTACCAACGCTTAGGGAGGTCGTTCTGATCGAGCTGAAACAGGGTTTTCATGGTAGTCTTCTTCCTTTTCCTTCTCTCGGGCGCACTAGCGAGCAATCGACGTCAACAAGAAAGAAAAGGTCGCCACCAGGACTTGTAGGGAGGAACTGCGATGAGGGCGGGCAGGGTCTGTGAACCTACGGCTCTATCCGAGCCAAACAGACCTCCTTAGGGTGTTCATGGCTGCCTCCTCATGGCTTGCTTGGAAGGAGTATAGCGGACAAGCGGGAGGATGACTAGGGGGACGGGGGAGGGAGGGAAGCAAGGTGCGAAGTTCAAGGTTCAAGGTGCAAGGGAAGCGCCGGACGCTGGTTCATTGAGTTCGTTGAGTTCGTATGGTCAGTGATTGTGACCTTACCGTCCGAGCCCGTAGTCTCTCTTGGCGTTCTTCGTAATCTTCGTGGTGAGAGCTTCTTCTCGTAAGGTCGGAGCTGGCCTGCGAGGTTGTTGGAGCGGACAGCGACATTCAACCCGAAGAACGCATGGTGGCTCGCAGAAGGCTCCGGATGCGCCGGCCGATCTTCCCGTCTCTTCTCTGGTGTGTCTTGTGGTGAGGTCTCTTCTACCGTGAGACGTGCTGCTACCCTCTTCCGCAACGGAGGCGAGCCCACCCACGAACAAGCCCAGGTTCCTCTGTCAAACCACGACGCGAAGTGCCCTGCCTCTACGAGGAGGCAGAGAGACGGGAAGGGGAGATTGCTCTGCTCCCCTTCCCGCAGGTCGTTCGTGACTTCGGGCTACTTCTTCTGATTGGTCAACGCTCGATACGCGTGCGCGATCCCGTGGCCGAGCTTCGGGTCAAAGCCAGGCTTTCCTACGGGGTCGGCCGTTTGCTTCAAGCGCGACTGTACTTGCGACGGAGAAATCCCCGGGTTCTGTGCGTAGATGAGTGCCGCCACCCCGGCCACCTTCGGCGCCGCCATGCTCGTGCCGATGGAGAAGACCCATCCTGCGCCAGGCGACCATGCGTTGAGCGGGCTGTAGGCGCTCAGGCAGTAGCTGAACGGAGGACTTGCGACATCTCCGCCTGGTGCAACGACCAGCGTCTCCGACGCGCCATAATTGCTGTAGAACGCTAGGCTGTCATCCGGTCCTGTGGCGTTGATGGAGAGCGCCCCGGGCGTTCCGGAGGGGACGGAGAAGGCGGGACGGATCTTGCTGAGATCGATTCCGTCATTGCCCGACGCAGCGACCACAAGCACGCCCTTCTTGCGAGCGTATTGCACGGCGCGCGAATAGGCAACATAGGCGGCTGCGCCACCGGGCTCGTTCATGGATCGGTACCCGCCGAGGCTCATGTTGATGACGTCCACACCGTCATCCGCGGCGGCGATGATGCCGTCCATGATCCAAGACTGATACCCGATGCCCGTCGCGTAGTATCCCTGCTCGTCGAGCGCGAGCACGGCCACCATGACCTTGTAGTTGGCGATGCTGGCTTCCGGCGCGACGCCGATGATGCGGCCGGAGTCAATCGACGCGGCGATGGATCCTGCGACGTGCGTTCCGTGTCCCTCGTAGTCTTGCGGGCCTCCC
>CAZQHD010000123.1:0-4717 GCA_964593295.1 uncultured Thermotogae bacterium
GAGCACGGCCCTGAAAAGGCCGGTGTCCCCAGTTCGAATCTGGGCCTCGGCACCAATCCTTCTCTCTTTGCCCCTCTCCAAGCGCACCTCACTGGAGACACGTGTCTCACGTGACGGCACATCACGATAGGGCTTCGGCGCCTTACGCCCCCCATAAGGTTGTCTTCATGCATCTTTCCGCGTTTGCTCACTCATCCGGGGCTGTGGAAAACGCTGTGGAAAACCGCCCCAAAACCGCTCATTTTATGCTCTTCCTGTGGATAACTGGTCTGCTCGGTCTGCGAGAAATCTCCGAGTCACGTCCGTAGGGTAGCGTTTCTCTCCCGTGCGGGCGGCAAAATAGGGCTTTCCACAGGGTTTTCCACAAGAGTTTAGGCCTTCTCCTCTGGAGTGCCTCGGGTTCTCCACATCTACTGAAGGTCAAGCTTCCCTTGTCTTCTCACTCCCTCATCCCCGCGAGAAGGTGCGTTCGCTTCGAGACTCAGTTGACCGCCGGAAGCAGGACAGATGTCTCGTTCGTCGTCTCTCTCTCGAAAGTACGGGGCTTGCTCGTCTGGCTCGGATGGCCCTCCCTCGGATCAACGTCTTGACGCTTGGAAAGGTCATTCGATAATGTTGTCCTCCGTCAAGGAAGGTGTCTTCATGTCAACGGCTGTCAGTTCAGTTTGGGATTCTGTTCTCTCCAGCCTCAAGTCTGAGCTGTCCTACACAAGCTTCGAGACCTGGTTTCAGGGGATCGTCGCTCTCTCCTTGGATGATGAACAGCTCATAATCGCCGTTCCCGATGCCTTCACCAAGGGGGGGCTGGAACGCCGCTTTCGTAAACGGATTGAGGATCTTGCATCCGAGGTATGTCGACAACCCATCTCGCTGCTCGTCCAGGTTTCCAAGAACGGGGATGCCTCTTCCGGAAAGGGAGCACCTCCTCTGTTGACGTCATCTATCCCTGAGGCCCTCTCTCTGAACCCGGAGTATACGTTCGCTGGATTCGTGCGCGGGAAGAACTGTGATCTGGCCTACTACGCATCGGAAGCCGTCGCGGAGAAACCGGGGGTCGCATACAACCCCTTGTTCCTCTACGGAAACGTCGGCCTAGGGAAGACACACCTCCTTCAAGCCGTCGGCAATCGCGTCCTTCATGGTTCCCCCGAGAGCAAGATCCTCTACACCACATCGGAGCGCTTTGCCATCGAACTCATCAACTCGATTCGGAACAACACCACCGCCGCTTTTCGCAGCAAGTATCGACAGATCGACGTTCTGTTGATCGATGACGTTCACTTTCTGGAGGGGAAGGAGGCCACCCAGGAGGAACTGTTCCATACGTTCAACGAGCTCTATGGGCACGAGAAGCAGATTGTGCTGTCTAGCGATCGCGCGCCAGATGACCTTTCCGGACTACAAGATCGACTGGTTTCCAGGTTCCGTTGGGGCTTGGTTGCCGACATTCAGCTCCCGGATCTGGAGACTCGGATTGCCATTCTTCGAGAGAAAGCGATCTCGCGAGGCGTTGACATCGACGTAAAAGTCCTGGAGCTCATCGCGTCCCGAATCTCTTCAAGCGTGCGCGCGTTGGAGGGAGCGTTGAACAAGGTGATGGCGTTCGCTGACATGCGTGGGGAGACCCTGACTTCACACACATTGGAGGCTCTCCTGCCTAAAGAGGGGCAGCGGCCACGGTTGACCATCCATCACATCAAGGAAGAGGTGGCCGCCCGATTCAATCTCAGGCGACAAGCATTGGAGGGAGCGAGCCGAAAGAAGGAGATCTCCCAGGCTCGGCACATCGCCATCTTCCTGGCTCGAGAGATGACGGATCACTCCTTCCCTGCCATTGGGAGAGAGTTCGGAAACCGTGATCACACGACAGTGATGCACTCTTATGTCCGCGTGCAAACTCTCCTCGAGGAGATTCCCTTGCTCCACTCCGAGATCGCCCAGATCCGTGAGGCGCTCACGGCACAGTATTCGACCCTCCGCTAGCAGTCCTCCTCTCCCTGTTCAAGCACTCTCTCATCCGTCCTGGGGATTCTATGGGGAGAACTCTCCTCATCTCTGGGGAAAACGGTTGGGGAGAATCTGAGTCTGGTTCTCCCCAGAGGATTTCCCCAGAAAGACAAAGAGTTCTCCCCATGATCTCCACGGACAGGAAGTGCCTTGAAGTCTCTTCCGTTGACAACTTCCCTTGAGAGGAGGCGTTTTCCACAGCACTACTACTTCTACTATTAGGAAAGGGATCTTTGTTCTCTCTTTTTGAAGCAGTGGATTCGATAGATTGAAGCGAAGAGTCCAGAAGACTAGAATGGTGCTCTGATGCCCTATGTGAAGTGTACGACGATCTTAGCCATCCACTCGCAAGACGAACGAACCGCAGTGATCGCCAGTGATGGTCAAGCAACCTTGGACACCCTGATTGTCAAGCAAAGCACGAAGAAGGTCTATCGGCTGTATGAAGGGGCCGTATTGGCGGGCTTTGCGGGAGCCACGGCCGATTGCCTTGCCCTGATGGATAAGTTCGAAGGCAAGCTCAAGAAGTACAATGGTCAACTCCGCCGCTCCGCGGTCGAGCTCACCAAGGAGTGGAGGACGGATCGCATCCTCAGGCACCTCGAAGCCGTCATCGTGGCGGCGTCTCAAGAGGGCCTGCTGATGATCTCCGGTGCCGGTGATGTGCTTGAACCGGAGGGAAACGTTATCGGCATTGGTT
Organism: uncultured Thermotogae bacterium; assembly: GCA_964593295.1. Lineage (GTDB taxonomy): Bacteria > Bipolaricaulota > Bipolaricaulia > UBA7950 > UBA9294 > SPBW01. The sequence continues at coordinate 2,708 of CAZQHD010000123.1, forward strand.
CCGGGGGCCCGTTCGCTCTGGCGGCCGCCAAGGGCATGATGGCGGCAGACGTGGCGTGGCCGCCTGCCCAGATGGCCAGGAAGGCGCTGGAGATTGCTGCGGAAACTGACATTTACACCAACGACCAGATCAGCCTGGAAGAGATTCGTTGGTAAAGGAACACGATGTCCCAGTTGGTTGAAATGACGACACTCTCGGTAGAAGGGTTGACTCCTCTCCAGATTGTGGAGGAGTTGGACAAGTACATCGTCGGGCAGGCGGCAGCGAAGAAGTCGGTGGCCATCGCCCTGCGAAACCGGATGAGACGGCAGTGTGTTGCCGAGGAGATCCGTGCGGAGATCAAGCCGAAGAATATCCTGATGATCGGTCCAACCGGCGTTGGGAAGACGGAGATCTCGCGGCGTCTGGCTCGCCTGACCAGCTGCCCGTTCATCAAGGTGGAGGCCACCAAATTCACCGAGGTCGGGTATGTCGGACGGGACGTGGAGTCGATGATTCGCGATCTCGTGGATATTTCCATCGACATGGTGCGGGAAGAGGAGATCCTGGGCGTGGAGGAAGAGGCCGAACGGCTTGTCACCGAACAGATCTTGGACGCGTTGCTTCCCAGTGCTCCGCCGTCGGAGGCGGAGCCTTCAGATGAGATACAGCAAGTGGAGCCCGACCCTCAAGCCGACCGTTCCACCCGCGACAAGCTTCGGGCCAGGCTGGTCGACGGTCAGCTCGAAGAGCGGTTCATCGAAATCCTCGTGGAAGAGACAGTGAATCCGCAGTTTGAGATCTTCTCCCAAGATGGAATCGACCAGATGGGGATCGATATGGGAAGCGTACTGTCTGAGCTTCTGCCCAGCTCCAAGAAGAAGCGACGGATGAAGATCCGTGAGGCGCGAGGGATCCTGTTTGAGCACGCGGTGGATTCGCTGATCAACATGGAAGAGGTCCGCCAAGAGGGGATTCAGCTCGCCGAGGAGATGGGGATCGTCTTCCTTGACGAGATCGACAAGATCGCGGCCGGTGGACGAGAAGAGACGGGAGGACCCGGCGTGTCACGTCAAGGAGTACAACGTGACCTGTTGCCTTTGCTGGAGGGGGCAGCTGTCCGTACTCGGTACGGTACGGTGAGTACGGAGAACGTGCTCTTCATCGCCGCGGGAGCGTTCAACATGTCCAAGCCGTCGGATCTCATCCCGGAGCTTCAGGGACGGCTGCCGATTCGGGTTGAGCTGGACAGCCTAACGACCTCAGATTTTCGACGGATTCTTTGCGAGCCGAAAGATGCGCTGGTTGCGCAGTACCGTGCCCTCATGGCCACGGAAGGGGTGACTCTGCAGATCACCGAGGACGCGGTGGCCGCGATCGCCGACATTGCGCATGAGCTGAACCTGACGACCGAGAACATTGGGGCACGCAGGTTGACGACGGTGATGGAACGGATGATGGAAGAGATCTCCTTCGAGGCCGACCGACTGAGCGGTCAGTCCGTGATCATCGACAAGGACTACGTCGACAAACACCTGCAGAACATCGTGGAGAATCCCGACTTATCGAGGTACATCCTGTGATTCGCGTCGCAACTCTCCCGCGGAGCCCGGACCGGAACTCCCGGACCGAACGGAAGGAAGACATATGATCCGCATCACACTGCCGGATGGGTCGATCAAGGAGGTCTCTTCGGGCACCCCTATTCTGGACGTAATCGAGCAGATCGGCCCACGTCTGGCGCGTGCAGCGGTCTGCGCACTGGTTGATGACGAGCTCAGGGATGTTCGAGAGCCGTTGACTCAGGACGGATCGCTTAGGGTTCTGACCCAAGGAGACGAATACGTCCTGGAGACGCTCCGACACACGGCGGCCCACGTGTTGGCGCAGGCGGTCAAGCGGCTCTTCCCGGACGCACGCTTGGGGATCGGTCCGGCGATCGAAGAAGGCTTCTACTATGACTTCGACCTCTCGCATCCCTTGAACGACGAGGATCTGGAAAGGATCGGCAAGGAGATGCAAGCCATCATC
>CAZQHD010000124.1:0-209 GCA_964593295.1 uncultured Thermotogae bacterium
AGCAATGCGGGTTCGATTCCCGTCTCTCGCTCAGCGCCGCGCCGGCCAATGCCTTCGTGTGCGCCCATGCACCGACTCGCCGCCCCTCGCTTGGACTCCCCGTGCAGTCTCAGTATCCTTAAGAAGACAGCATGCGCCCGTAGCTCAGGGGACAGAGCAGCGGCCTTCTAAGCCGCGGGCCGAAGGTTCGAATCCTTCCGGGCGCGCAA
>CAZQHD010000124.1:309-4717 GCA_964593295.1 uncultured Thermotogae bacterium
GCGGGACGGGCCTCGTGTCTGTTCCGCTTGCGCGTTTGGTTGGTGAGAACCTTCGTAAAGGTCACGAGTCTGTGAAGCAGACTCGCAAGGAACTGCCGCAGGGAGTTCCCCGAATCACTTCCGGGCGCGCAAGCGGGACGGGCCTCGTGTCTGTTCCGCTTGCGCGTTTGGTTGGTGAGAACCTTCGCGGATCACCGCTCCGGTGTTTGGTGAAACCAAACCCGAGACGAACGCGTCAACCCCTCGAACGGGGCGCGTTCGCGTCTGTGAAGCAGACTCGCAAGGAACTGCCGCAGGGAGTTCCCCGAATCCTTCCGGGCGCGAAGGAGGGGCAGACCGTGTGTCTGCTCCTCCTTTGCGTCTCGGGAGGTGAGAACCTTCGCAGAGTTCGCGAAGCGAACTCCAAGCACCTGCGCCTCCGCTCGAGTCCCTGCCGTTCTCAAACAAACCTTCTCCCACCAAGTACCGGATCACCCATCACTCCCCACTCCCCACTTCTCACTGCCTTTGATCTCGCCGAGACGCCAAGGTCTCCAAGGAGACGCTCACGGGCCGCATCGCCGCCCTTCTCTGAGCTCTCTGAGCTCTCTGCGAGAGCCCATGCCGTTGCGACCCGCTGCGTTTGCGCCCTATACTGCCTTCATCGGATCAGGTCCTGATTGCCGGAAGGGCGAAATCGGAGGCAAACGTGCCAGAGCCTTTACTGTCCAACGAGGAGATCCGTCGATACTCCCGGCAGATGATCCTTCCCGATGTTGGGTTCCACGGACAGCGGACGTTGCGCGATGCAGGCGTCCTCGTGATCGGGACCGGCGGCCTCGGAAGCCCGGCCTCGTTGTACCTCGCCGCGGCCGGGGTCGGCCGGATCGGGCTCGTTGACTTCGACGAGGTCGACCTGTCGAATCTTCACCGTCAGATCGTGCACGACACCGACTCGATCGGAGCGTCGAAGGTCCTCTCCGCTCAGCGCCGGCTGCGACGACTGAACCCCGAGATCGAGGTGGTTGCCCACGCAGAAGCGTTCTCCTCCGAGACCGCGCTTCAACTCATCGAGCCGTACGACATCGTCGTGGACGGATCGGACAACCTGGCCACACGGTACCTGTCCAATGATGCCTGCGTGCTCACGGGCAAGCCAAACGTCTACGGCGCCGTCGCTCAATATGAGGGCCAGCTCACCGTCTTCGACGCACGGCTCGGCCCCTGCTACCGATGCCTGTTCCCCGTTCCTCCGCCCCCCGAGGCGGTTCCGTCCTGTACGGAGACCGGCATTCTCGGCGTCCTGCCGGGCGTCATCGGTACGATGCAGGCGGCCGAAGCGCTGAAGATTCTGCTCGGACTCGGGGACCCTCTGGTCGGGACGCTGTTGGTCTACGATCTGCTCGATCAGAGCTGGGGGCGGATCAAGATCTCCAAGCAACCTCAGTGCGCGGTGTGCGGTCCACATCCCACGATCACCACCCTCACCGACGCTGATGCGTTCTGTGGAGGTCCCGCTCGCCAAAGCGCGCCGGACCTGGGTGAGGCGTGGGAGATCTCACCGCGAGAGCTCAAGGCTCGCCTCGACCAGGGAGACGACATCTGCCTCCTCGACGTGCGCGAGCGTGGCGAGTGGGCTCTCGTGCATCTCGACGGCTCCCGATGCCTTCCGCTTCGGGAGCTCTCGGGCGCGATCGAAACGATTCCCCGCAATGTCGACGTCTGCCTCGTCTGCCGAGCCGGCGTCCGTTCCGCCCGCGCTCTGAACCAGCTCCGGGACGCGGGGTACATGCGTCTGAAGAACCTGCGGGGAGGGATCCTGGCGTGGGCGGAGGACGTCGACCCCACGCTTCCCACCTACTGATCTTCGAAAGATAGGTCGAGCGGAAGCGATCGACGCTTCCGCTCGCCGGGGTTGCGTTCGGCGAGCGGACCGACCGCTCACCCCGAGTCTACGATCGGGCCGAGGCTGGATCCGTCGAACAGGTGAATGGAGGGATCCGCACACGCTACCGCCACCGCGGCGCGGGTCCCCGGCGGCGCGCAGATCTCGGAGAGATGAACGGGCGGCGTTCTTCCTGACGCAGCCGGATCCTCTACCGTCAGAGGGTCGGTGTCCAACCGGACACGGCACCGGGACAGATCGGCCGGCACGCCGCCGCCCACTGCCTTGAGGACCGCCTCCTTGAGAACCCACAGGCGGAGGACCGCCTCCGCGCGTTCCTCCGTGGGCAGCCGTTCCAGCCACGCCGACTCCTCGGGGGCAAAGAACCGTCGCGCCAGCCGCTCGGCCGGGATTGCTCGACCGACGGCCTCGATATCGACACCGATCGCATGCCGGCTCACGCCGACCAAGGCATACTCCCCGGCGTGAGAGAGGCTGAACTGCAGTCCGTGGCTCGCCGGGACCGCGATCCGAGGACGTCCATTGGCATCGCGCACGAGGGAGATCTCCCCCGGCCTACATCCCAGGTACCGGGAGAGGATCTGTCGCATCCGGCCCCAGGCGGCCAGACGACGCGCACGCTCGCCCGGGGACACGATCCGATCGAGCACCTGCCGCTCCGCCGGACCCAGCACGGACCGCAGGATCGGACGCTGTGCGGCGGACACCTGCGCAGAGATCCGCCACACATGCGCGGTCTCCTTCGGAAGAGCAAACGGAACGCTTGTGCGGTTCATGGATCCATTCTACCGCGCCCGCCGGATCGCCGGCACGGCTCCTCGGATTGTCGCCATCGCTCGCATCGCCTATGCTCCCCCCATGGCCGGGAGAACGCGCTACGGACCGACGGCGGTTCGAATCTACCAAATGCTCTTCGATCCTCTCATCTTCCCTTTGCGCCCTCACGTGACCCGCCTCTGCCGGACGCTCGGTGTAAAGAGCGCCCTGGATATCGCCTGCGGGACCGGCGCCCAGTGCCGAGCGCTCGCTCACACCGGGATCCGGGCCACGGGACTCGATCTGTCGTCCGAGATGATCCGTCTGGCCAGCCGCCACGAAACCCCCGACACCGCGTACGTTGAGGGGTCGGCGTATGAGCTTCCGTTTGCGCACGGCTCGTTCGACGCCTGTCTCTTGCTGCTCGCGTTGCATGAGCACACCGAGGCCGAGCGCTCAAAGATGCTCTCCGAAGCGATGCGCGTCGCTCGCTCTCACCTCCTCGTCGCCGACTACCAGCAACCCCGCCGCCCGTGGACTCATCCCGCCTGGCAGGGGATCTGTCTCGTGGAGACGCTGGCCGGTCCCGAGCACCGCGAGGGGTTTCGCCAGTTCGTGAGAGACGGCAGCCTGAATGGATTCCTGTCGCGCCACGGTCGCCGGGCCCGGACGGCAGCTCACTCCCACCTGGGAACGATCCGCTTGATGACAGTCTCCCTGGCCGATGATCCCGACAAGAGGAAGACGGAGGAGAGGCCAAGGCGTTGACTTCCCTCCGCTTGGCGTGGTACACCTGGGGAAGAACTCACCAGATCACACGCACTAGGAGGCGAGCGGCATGGAACGAATCCTACGCATCAACATGACCGACCGGACAGCGGCGTTCGAGCCGATTCCCGAGAAGTACCTTCATCGGGCGGGGCGGTGGCTCACCTCCTCGATCGTACACGACGAGGTGCCGGCCACCTGTCACCCCTTGGGGCCCAACAATAAGCTGATCTTCTCGCCGGGCATCGTCACCGGCACAGCCGCGCCGACCTCATCGCGCATCTCGGTGGGCGGAAAATCTCCCCTCACCGGCGGCATCAAGGAAGCGAACGCGGGCACCGGATGGGGCCGGCGATTGGCACGCCTCGGCCTCCGTGCCGTGGTGGTGGAGGGCCAGGCGGAAGGGTGGTGGCTGCTGCGAGTCTCTGCCGAGGGGGCGTCGTTTGAGCCTGCGGAGTCCTGGACCGGAGCCAAGCTCTCCGAGATCTATCCGAGTGTCTTCCAGCAGTTTGGAGGAAAGGGAACCATTGACGTCTGCGCGATCGGCGTCGCCGGCGAGCACCGCATGGCGTCGGCCGGCGTCTGTTTCAGCGACCAGGAAAGCCGACCCACCCGCTACGCCGGACGTGGCGGCCTAGGTGCTGTCATGGGCAGCAAGGGCCTCAAGTTCATCGTGGTCGACGATGCCGGCGCCAAGGACATCCCGCTCGCCGCTCCGGAGACATTCGACACGGGACGCAAGAAGATGGCGGCGGCGTTGACCGAACATGCGATCACCAAGCCCGAGGGTGCGCTGAACAGCTACGGAACCGCCGTGCTGATCAACATCATCAACGAAGCCGGCGCGCTGCCCACCCGCAACTTCCGCTCCGGACGGTTCGAGGGCGCGTCCAAGATCGCCGGCGAGGCAATCTTCGAGGGAAACAAGACACGCACCGGCGGGAAGCTGTACAACCATGCCTGCTCGCCCGGATGCATCATCCGGTGTTCCAATACTTG
>CAZQHD010000125.1:0-4713 GCA_964593295.1 uncultured Thermotogae bacterium
CCGCGTACTGCGCGTCCACCGCGCAGAAGGAGATCGGTCCGCACGGGGTGCTTCCGCAGACCCCGTTCGCATTGCCGTACTCATCCGCACAGGGCGCCGCGATGAAGGCTACGTCAATGCTTACGTCCCCCGCCTCGACCGCCCGCCATCGGCCACCATGGGAACGCAGTACCGCCGGCTCGGCCAGCCGTCCCCCTTGGCTCACAAACGCACCGATCGGTCCGTTCATCGAGCCTTCAATGCGGTCGATGACGCCGCTTCGCATGTGTTCGACAACTTCGGCGTGTATCGGGAATAACGCGGTGGCGAACAGACGCAGTCCCCGCAACCCTCTCCGTGCACACGCGTCGAGTACTTGGTTGATCACCCGATCCCCATCACGGAACGAGTGGTGAAAGGAGATCGTCATGCCGTCCGAGAGCCCGGTCACCTCAAGAGCGGTCTCGATCGACGGCAGGATCTTGTCCTCCTTTTGGGGAGCACACTTCTGCGGGCGCGCGGCTTTTCGCCCCTCGTTCGTCCTTGCGAACGCTCCTTCATACGGGACCACGTCTCGAGAGCCGATGCGATCGGGGATCTCGCGTCCGATGGCGTTCCTCATCGTACACCGCCTCTCACACCAAGCTGCTGGCGGTACTTGATCACGCGCTGCGCGCGCGCCAGCACCGGTCGATCGATCATCTTGCCATCGAGCGCGACGACCCCGGATCCGCACGATTCAGCCTCCGTAGCCGCATCGACCACACGCTGCGCGTAGGCCACCTCCTCCTCCGTCGGGGTGAACGCATGATGGATAGTGAGAATCTGGCGTGGATTGATCGCCCCCTTGCCGTCGAACCCCACCTCGCGGGCCAACGCACACTCGTCCGCCAAACCTTTGTCATCGCCTAGATCCGCAAACACAGTATCTGAGGCTTGCCGTCCGGCTGCCTTGGCCGCTGCCACGAGGTGAGCGCGGGCGAACAGCAGTGATCGCGCAGACCGCTGCGATCCGAGATCACGTGTATAGTCCTCGGCCCCGAACGCGAGCATCACGACACGTTCGTCCGCCGCAGCAATGGCTTCAGCGTGGAGGATACCTCGAGCGGTCTCGATGATCGGCATGATCTTGGTGAACCCCTGATCGATGTCCAACGTGGACTCCACCCGAGAGAGCAGCTCGGCTGCCGCGAGCACATCATCGGCCGATTCAGTCTTGGGCAGGCAGATTCCGTGCGGCCGTCCCTGTAACACATCCTCAGCGTCCTTGGTTCCGCCCTGGTGGAGCGGATTGATGCGCACCCATACCTCTCTAGGAAAGGGCGTCTTCGCGAGCAGGTGCTTCACCAAGGTTCTCGCTGCGCCTTTCTCCGAAAGCGGCACGGAGTCCTCAAGATCCAGCAGAACACAGTCCGCGCCGTGCACCTCGATTCCCGCGAGCAGTCTCGGGGAGTTGCCGGGGACGTAGAGCCGGCTCCTTCGGGGGGCATCCCGCACAGCAGCCATCCGGGGCACCTCAGGTGTCATTGCCGGGATGGGCTCATGGAGGAGTTCTCCGAGTGCGGTCTCCAGTCGTGCCGCCAGAACACAGTCCAATGCTCCGAAGTCCTCGACACGGATCCTTACCAACGGGTTGCCGTGTCGTTCGAGTTGCTCCTGAATCACGGTGCGGAGGCCGCGCTCAAGGAGTTGCGCTGACTTGGTCATCACCTCCACGGCAACCGTAGCTGCAAGCTCAGCGGAGACCCGGCAGTCTCCCTTTGCGTCCGATCCGATCGTCGCGCAGGACGTCATCTCTCCTCCTAGGACATAAGCAGCGCCATCACGGCCTTCTGCACATGCATCCGGTTCTCGGCTTGGTCGAAGATCGCACTTCCCTTGCTTCTCGACGCCTCATAGGTGATCTCTTCCCCATAGTGGGCGGGCAGGCAGTGCAGCACCACCGCATCTTCGTTGGCGCAGGTCAGCAGCTCCTCATCGATGGTGAACCCTTCGAACGCATGCTGCTTGGATGAGGCATCGCCCTCCTGACCCATGCTCACCCACACATCCGTGTAGAGAGCATCAACCCCCTGCACCGCTTGGCGGGGATCGTGGAGAACCTCTACCCGCGCCCCCTCTCCCTGAGCTTCGGCAACGATCTCGGCTTCCGGCTCAAACCCTTCGGGACAGGCGATACGGAACCCCATGCCGACTTTCGCGCAGCCCAGCATCAGCGAGTGGGCCACATTGTTGCCATCCCCAATGAACGTCAGCGTCCGTCCGTCGAAGGTGCGCTTCTTCTCCCACACGGTGAGCAGATCCGCCAGTGCCTGACACGGGTGGAATCGATCGCACAGCCCGTTGATCACGGGGACTGTCGCATGCGCTGCCAGATCCAGGATTGTCTGATGCTCGAACACCCGTGCCATGATCCCGTCCACAAACCGGGAAAGGTTCAGTGCAATGTCCTCCGTGGTCTCCCGCTTGCCCAGGCTGATGTCCGATGGCCCCAGATAGATTGCGTGTCCTCCCATCTGCGACATGCCGGTTTCAAACGACACCCGCGTTCGCAGGGAGGGTTTCTGGAAGACCATGGCAAGGGTCTTGCCGTCCAGCATCCTGTGGCGAATGCCGGCCCGGGTCTCCAGCTTGAGATTCCGCGCCGTCTCCAGGATCTCGAAGACATCCTCTGAACTCAACTGTCCGAGGGATACAAGGTGCTGTTGCTTCATGCGCGCTCACTTCCCTTCTCGGTCGGGCTTGCGGGATCGCTCCACGCAGCAGTGTCGCGCAGATCATAGAGCACGCGTGTACCCAACTCCAGCCATCACATCTCGGAAGATGGCTCTCCACGAACCCCTCGCGGATCAGACGCAGTGCCCCGTCATCCCGTTCACTGAACGGGCGCGTCGGAACGTCACGCGGATCACATGACTGCCTAGGCGACGAGCGCTCGCTTGTGTAAGATCCTCATGGTCTTTGCGTTCTCCGCCAGCATGCTGTGCCGCAATCATGAGCACTCCGCGCTCCTGTTGACTTCGTGCAAGTAGGGAGACTATACTGGCTTCTGCCGATTCACTAGACGGGAGCACAAGGCTGACTCAACCTGTCAACATGTGTTGTCATGCTGGGATAGGTGGATGGGGCGGTGCAACGGATCTTCGTCTGATCGCTCCTTAAGGTCTCAGAAGCATGAGGTTAAGCTGCGAGTTCGTCTTCCGGCTTATCAAGGGGTGAACGATGGGAGTTCCTTCCTAAGAGAGATGGAAACACGACCTGCTCGCTCGTTAGCCTTCGCGTTCTCTTGAGCCATCCGCTGAAACTGCGCGTTGCGCGGACTGTGTTGTTCGAGAGTTGCTGTGTTTCGACTGCGCAACGGTTGGGCCGCCTCAAGACACAAAGGAGGGTTACTCGATGAAACGAACTGGATTCCTAGTAGCAGTTGGACTTCTGATCCTTGGATCCCTTGCCTTGGGAGAGACTGCCGTGCCCGTGACGCCGGGCGCAACACCCGGCGGTGACTTGGTCATTGGTGTCGGCCAAACGTTCAAGGACCTTGACCCGCGGATCTCGAACTCCGTGTACGATGTATATGTGATCAACGCCGTGTTCGATGGCCTGATCATCCTGCATCCAGACACCCTTGAGCCCGCTCCTTGGCTTGCAAAGTCATGGGATGTCATTAGTGACACTCAGGTGCGCTTCTACCTCAACGAAGGCATCAAGTTCCACAATGGCGAAGACCTAACCGCTGAAGACGTAGCATTCACCTTCAACTGGATCGCGGACGAAGCGAACAACTCGCCCAACCTGACCGAGCTGATCTGGATGGAAGAGGCTGTCGTCGTCGACGAGTACACGGTCGACATTATCACCAAGCCCGAGTACGCGCCGTTTGCGCCGGGTTTCGGCACCGAGACGCAAGCGATCGTTCCCAAGGACACAGTGCTTGAGATGGGCGATGCGGCATTCAACCTGAATCCGGTCGGCAGCGGGCCGTTCAAGTTTGTAGAGTGGCTCCCCGGCGAGCGCATCGTAGTCGAGCGAAACGAAGACTACTGGCTCGTCTATCCCAACCTCGACACCATCACGTACCGCCCGATCCCTGAGCTCTCCGTCATGATGCTTGAGCTGGAGTCCGGTGGCGTTGACATCGTGGACAACATGCCAGCCACGGATGTGGCCCGCTTCATGGCCATGTCAGATGTAGATGTCCAGCAGGTAGGCAGCCTCTCATACTTCCACATGTTCTTCAACCTCCTCAGCCCGATCGCCTCGGACATCCGCTTCCGAAAAGCAGTCTACATGTCGGTCGACATGGAGGACGCTGTATTCGCCATCTTCCAGGGTCTCACGGGGGTCAAGGCGTACGGTGCGGTTCCGCCGGCACTCTGGGCCGCGGATCAGGAATACCTGAAAGAGAACGTCTATCTTGAAGAAGACGATGACGAAGCGGAGCGTTTGTTTGCTGAGCTGAAGGCTGAGGGAGTCATCCCTTCAGGCTTCACCATCAGGATTCATACGCCGCTTGATCCGCGACGGCGACAGCTGGCCACGATTCTGGCGGGCAGCTTGATCGAAAACGGAGTCGACACACTCGTCGTACCGCTGGACTGGGGACCGCTGCTTGACCTCGCTTACCGTTCCGAGTCCGATCCGACCGGCGACTTCGAGATGATGTGGATGGGTTGGAGCGGGGGACCGGATCCGCACGACTTCCTCTACTACCTGTTCCACTCGGACAACGCCACC
>CAZQHD010000126.1:0-4699 GCA_964593295.1 uncultured Thermotogae bacterium
GCATCGGCCCTCCGCTTCGCCAGCCGTTCTTCGACGTCATCAAACTGATGACCAAAGAGAACATCGTGCCCGACCATGCAGTGGCGTGGATCTATAACCTGATGCCCGTGCTCGCGCTGGCGTCGACAGCCACGTTGCTGTTCTACGTGCCGCTCGGCGGGTTCCCTCCGCTGCTGGGCGGCCTCGGGGACCTGATCCTCATCCTCTATCTGCTGGCGGTTCCATCGATCGCCATGATGCTGGGCGGATTCGCCGCCGGGTCGCCGTTCGCTTCGGTGGGGGCACAACGCGAGATGGTGATGATGATGGCCTACGAGTTCCCGTTGGCGATCACCTTCCTCTCTCTGGGCTGGACGCTGTCCTCGATCCTGCCCGGGGCGCAGGTATTCTCCTTGTCCGTGCTCGCCGCCAATCCGTTGTGGGCACAGGTCGGGCCGCTGGGCGTTCTCGGATTGCTGCTGCTGCTGGGTGCACTGATGATCGTCACACCGGCCGAGCTGGCCAAGATCCCGTTCGACATCCCGGAGGCGGAGACCGAGATCGCCGGGGGGCTGATGGCGGAGTACTCGGGACGGAACATGGCCATGTTCTACCTCGCGGACGCGGTGAAGCTGGTGGTGATGGGCTCGCTCACGGTGGCGCTGTTCTTCCCGTACGGGCTGGCCTCTCTTCTGGGGCTGACCGGTGCCTGGGGCGCCGTACTCGACGTCGGCTTCTACCTGGTGAAGGTGTTCCTCGTTGTCTTCGTGGCGGTGATCGTGGTCCGGGTCGCGTTCGCGCGGTTGAAGATCGGACAGGCGGTGCGGCTGTTCTGGCTTCCGGTCACCGGGATCTCCCTTCTGGGGATGCTGCTGCTGACGTTGGACCGGATGGTGTAGGAGGGATCCATGATTCTCGGAACGCTCTTGAGACAGCTGTTTCAGAAGCCGGCAACCAACCCGTTCCCGGCGCGCTACATGCCCAGGTCGGTCACCGGGCTGTTGGAGAAGGTGGCGCAGGGCAAGGCGACCCTCCACCCGCCGGTGCCGGCACCCGCCGATCTGCGCGGCAAGATCGCCTACGATCGAGAGAAGTGCATCGGGTGCCAGTTGTGCGTGCGCGTCTGCCCGGCCCAGGTGATCCAGTTCCTTCCCGAGACGAAGAAGATTCGCATGTACGTGGCCCGGTGTACGTTCTGCGCCGAGTGCGTCGATGCTTGCCCGGTGGATGCGCTGGCCACCACGCCGGAGTTTCTGCTGGCCGACACCGATCGCTTCTCCGAGAACCTGATCGTCGACTGAGAGAGACCCGCGGTTCGACCCGGAAGAAGGCGCGAGGGAAGCGCTCCCGATAAACGGGGACGCTTCCCTCGCGCTTCTTGTCCTTCGTCCTAGATCAGCTCCACGAACGCGCGCTTGCCCACCTGGACCAATAGCGGCGCGGCAAACGCCACGTCCGCCTCCAACGAGGCCACCCGCTCTCCGCCCACCTTGACGCCCCCCTGACCGATCAGCCGCTTCGCCTGGGACCGGCTCTCCACCAGCCCGGTGGCCTCCAGCAGATCGACCACCCAGATCCGATCGCCGTCCTTGAGCAGGGCCCGGTCCAAGCTCACCTGAGGAACCTGCTCCGGGCGCTCGTGGCGGATGTGGACACGATCGAACGCATCCTCCGCTCGCCGGGCGGCGTCGGCCGAGTGATACATGGTCACCAACTCTCGGGCCAGCGCTCGCTTGGCATCGCGTGGGGAGAGGCCGGCCAGGTCCTCCGAGGAGAGATCGGTGAGGAAGCTGACGTAGTCGTGGATGAGCGGATCCGGAATGGAGAGCAGCTTGCCGTACATCTCCTCCGGCGGCTCGCTCAGCCCCACGTAGTTGCCGGTCGTCTGGCTCATCGCCCGGCTCCCGTCCAGTCCGAGCAGCAGCGGGACGGTCATCACCACCTGGGGATCCTGTCCGTACTCTCGTTGGATGTCGCGCCCGACCAGCAGGTTGAACAGCTGGTCGGATCCGCCCAGCTCGACATCCGCCTCGATCGCCACCGAATCGTACGCCTGGGTCAGCGGATAGAGGAACTCCAGGATGCTGATCGGCACGCCCTGGGCATGTCGGGTGGCGAAGTCCTCTCGCTCCAGCATGCGGGCCACCGTGTACTTGGACGAGAGCACGATGAGATCCTCCAGCCGCAGACGGCTCAGCCACTCGGAGTTGTACCTCAGCTCCGTCCTCTCCGGATCGAGGATCCTGTACGCCTGCTCCTGATAGGTCTCCAGGTTACGCTGGATCTGCTCCTCGGACATCAGCGCCCGGGTCGACGCCCGTCCGGATGGATCTCCAATGCGTCGCGTGAAGTCGCCGACGATGAGCACGCCGGTGTGCCCCAGATCCTGAAACTGACGCATTTTGCGTAGCGGGACCGAGTGCCCCAGTGTCAAGTGCGGTGCGGAGGGATCGATGCCCAGCTTCACGCGCAACGGTCTGCCTTGCGCCTCGGACGCAGCCAGTTTCTCGATCAGCGACGCTCGCGGAACCAGCGTATCGACACCGACGCCCAACTGCTCGTCCACGAGCCGCGAGAAGCGTGGGTTCATACCGTCCCACCCGTTCGCACCACCGACACCACCCGATCGTCGTCGTCCAGTTGAATCAGGCGGACGCCGCGCGCATAGCGGCGATAGATATTGATGTCGCCCGCCATGATCCGAATGACCTTCTGCTCGGTGGTGAGGATGATCTCGTCCCCCTCCGAGACGATGCCCACGGAGACGAGATCCCCTGAGTCGCTGTCGAGTTTGATGCCCTGGACACCCTTGCCGCCTCGACCCTGCACCGGGAAGTCCTCCAGGGAGACCCGCTTTCCGTACCCTCTCTCCGTGACCATCAGCAGCTTCTTGTCCATGGTGATGTCCCGATCCAGGCACGCCATCCCGATGACACTGTCTCCGTCGTCCAGGCGAATGCCGATGACGCCTTTGGACGGCCGACGCGTCAGGCGCACCTCTTCCTCACGGAAGCGGATCGACTGCCCGCGGCGGGTGGCCAGGATCAGCTCCCCGCCCTCCTCCGTGGAGGCCACGTACACCAGACGATCTCCATCGTCCGCGTTCATGGCGATGATTCCGCTGGCGTGCACGTTCGAGTAGTCGGTGAGCAGGTTCTTGTTGACGATCCCGTTCGCGGTCGCCATCAGGCAGAGCATGCCCTCCACTTCGGCGAAGCTCCGAAGCGGCAGAATCCGGCGCACCTGCTCCTCCTGCTCCAACGGGATCAGCGTGCGAATGTTCTTTCCCAACGCGTCCCGACTGGTGGAGGGGAGACGATGTCCCTGGGTACGGTACACACGCAGCCGATCACTGTACAGGAGAAGCTCGTCTCTGGCGTTGACGAGGCTGGAGAGCAGGATGAAGTCGTCGTCCTTGGTTCGCTGCCCGATGACCCCCTTGCCGCCACGGCCTTGCGATCGGAAGTCGAGCGCGCGGGGCGCATTGACGTACCCGCGACTGGTGATGCTCACCATCAGATCGTAGTCGGGGATCAGCTCGTTGAAGTCGACGTTTCCATCCTCGTCGGTGATCAGCGTACGACGGGCGTTCATGAACTGCTCCGCCGCCTCGCGCAGTTCGGCCTTGATCGTCTCGTCCAGGACCACGTCCGAGCCGAGGATCTTCTCGTAGCCGGCGATGGCCAGCAGCTTCTCCTCGTACTCCCGATCGATCCGCTCGCGCTCCAGGGAGCGTAGCTGTGACAGCCGCATGCGGAGGATCGCTTCGATCTGCTCGTCGGACAACGCCAGCTCCGTCTGCAGCAGCCGGGTCTCCGTTTCCGTGTCCTTCGACGTACGGATGATCTCGATCACGCGGTCGATCGAGTCCAGCGCAATGCGGTACCCTTCCAGGATATGGGCCCGCTTGCGCGCCACCTCCAGCCGGTGCTCGGTGCGTCGGCGCACCACGATGCGGCGGAAATCGATGAAGCAGTTGAGAATCTCTTTGAGAGACAGGGTCCGCGGATTACCGTCGATGATCACCAGGAACACGGCTGAGAATGTGCGTTCCAGGGAGGTGAAGCGGAACAGTTGATTCAAGACGACGTTCGGGTTGGCGGAGCGCTTCAGCTCCACCACGATGCGTAACCCCTCCCGATCCGACTCATCCCGAAGGTCGGAGACGCCGTCGATCTGTCCATCCTGCACCTTCGCCGCAATCGACTCGACGATGGTCGACTTCCTCACCTGATAAGGGATCTCGGAGATGATGATGCGATCGTCCTCGATCGCCGCCTTGCCTCGGACCGTCATCTTCCCGCTTCCCGTACGGTACATCTCCTCGATGCCCGCCCGGCCCATGACCAGCCCGCCGGTAGGGAAGTCGGGCCCCTGGATGTGCGCCATCAGCTCCTTCACGGTGATAAACGGGTTGTCCATCAGGGCAATCAGTCCGTCGACGAGTTCGACGAGATTGTGGGGAGGGATCTGTGTGGTCATGCCCACCGAGATTCCCCACGCGCCGTTCATCAACAGGTTGGGCACCCGGGTCGGCAAAACCACCGGCTCGTCCAGCGACTCGTCGAAGTTGGGAACCCAGTCCACCGTCTTCTCGCCGAGCTCTTCCAGCATCTCCGCAGCGATCGACGCCAACCGCGCCTCGGTGTATCGGTTGGCCGCCGCGGGATCCCCGTCGATCGAGCCGAAGTTCCCCTGTCCGTCCACCAGCGGGTAGCGG
>CAZQHD010000127.1:0-4671 GCA_964593295.1 uncultured Thermotogae bacterium
AGACGACGGCCAGACCTCTACACCGAGGCTCCGATCCAACGTGGCCACGCGGTGAACCACCTCGGCCAGCGAGGGCCAGAGCTTGTCCCTTCGGTGTCGGTAGAAGCTCCATGTGCTCCCTGCGAACTGCACGCCGGTCCTCCTCGTGGTGGTTCAGAGGACCTCCACGGTCTCCTGAAACGAGATGCCCATGTTGGCGAGTTCGGCCAGAACAGGGCGGTAGATCTCCGGGATCGTCGGGGCGTGCACTCCGGAGACCTGGATCTGTCCCTGCAGGACCAAGCGCGCGGCGATGGCGGCGGGAAGCCCGACCAGTCTCGACATGGACGAGTCCCCGTTCGGGATGCCGTAGTCGATCATGGTGGAGGTGATCTTCTCGGTCCTGTCGGGATACTCCACGACAAATTCATGCTGCATCACCAGCATGTCCCGCTCTCCCGGGGCGTACTGCATCTTGGACAGCATGCGTGAGGCGAGGACGTCGAGGTAGGTGGTATCGGCAGCTGGTATGACGTCATCGCTGAGAAGCCCCAACCATTCGAGATCATTGATCGGCTTGGCCTGGGTCTCCAGCTTCAGGAACGCGGCGAGATCAGCCTTCAGGTTGCTTCCGTCGGATCCGATGAGACGCGCCAGCAACTGCCCGTACGTCAATCCCGTCAGGTCTTGGCGTTCGGTCTCATCCAACCATCCGAGGTCCACGATGGCCTTGAGCGTGTCGCACCACCCTGGATACCTCAGCGTGCCGCGGAACATCGACCGGACCGAGTGGATGCCGTACGCCTCGATGTACGGTATGGAGTCACGATTGGGGTACACCTCCAGCTCCTTGAACCCCACGATGGAACAGGGCCAGTGGTGTGAGAACAGCTCAGGTCCCGGCACATCCACCACGCTTCCTTCCCGAAGGAACTGGGCCGGGTTCTTCCCGGCCAGAACCACACCGCGGGGCGCCCAGGAGAACTTGTACCCCAGGGGGTTGTCGTTGGCTTCGGGGGACGGAAGACCGCCGGTATTGGAGGTGAACGAGATCAGGGTTCCTTGCGTCTGTTCGATCCTGTGGATGACCTCCATGGCGGACATGTGGTCGATCCCCGGGTCGACGCCGATCTCGTTGAGAAGGAGAATATCTGCGGCACTTGCCTCGGCATCGAGCGCCTGCATCTCCGGCTTCACGTACGACGTCGTGACCATTTGCTTGCGATGCTTGACGCACAGGGCGGCAACCTTGGGGTGGTAGGCGTACGGCAGGAGACTGATCGACAGGTCATGTTCACAGATCAGTTTCTCCAACGAGGTCTCGTCCTTCACATTCAGCGCCAAGGCGACGCCGTGAGGAGAGTCCCCGATCAATGCCTTCGCTTTGTCCACGGTTCGGCTGGCCACCGTGACGGAAAACTCATCGACATTCAGCAGGTAACGAACCAAGGGGCCCGCGACCAGGCCCGCACCAAGAACGAGAACTCTCTTCACAGGACTCTCCTTTACTCACGTGACGGAGCCGTCGCAAGGGGCTCCTCAAGGTACTCATACTCGGGGGCCAATCTGCCACGGTGACAGATCACGGCCCGTTTCAGAGGGGGCGAAAGACATAGCTCGTCTAGGTCTACATCGTACTCCGCGGCAACAAGCTCGGGGACGAATCGCTTGAGGACTCGGCTGAAGTACGCCGAGGCTTCGCGCGGCAGCTCCGAGGGGAGGATCTCTACCGCAAGGACCACAGGACCGTTTCCCTCGACTCCGTACGACACCGAATCGGCGACCGGATCGTAGACGTAGACAGGATTGTCCGGCTCGGTGGCCTGTAGAGTGATCTCAACACTTCCTTCCACATCGCACGTGATGTCTCCGACGACGCGAAGCCGCGGCTGTCCATTCTCGTAAAGCCTCCGCGCCGCCTCTCGTGTGACCAGGCGCGGGTACTTTGGTTCCCAGTAGATGCAGTTTACCAACACGGTCAGGTGAGGAAGGTACCGCTCAAACGCGGCTCGATACCGCTCGGGATGCTCGTAGAACTCCTGAAGCTCAAACGGTTTCCTCTCGACCAGCGGAAGCACGGTGTCATTCTCCTTGAACACGACTTGGAACAGGGTGTGACGAGGGTCGTCTGGCAGGCGGTTCGCCAACAGGTCGGATGGATCGATCGACTGGATCGGAAGTAGACGAAGGATCTCCTGGGCTCCCTTGGACACATTTCCGTAGCCTGCGATGCCCACGATGCAAGGAGTGAGGGCTTCCGGAAGCCCTTCGGAGAGAATCCTCTCTTCTACCGTACGGAGAGCCTCCTTGGCCTCGGTCAGGTCTGTGTACCGTGAGGCTTGCTGAATCGACTGGAACGGAGTCTCCATCCCCTCCCACGCCAGGCGTCGTCCCAGGCTCCAGAGAGAGTCAATCATCCCGGCCAATCCGGCGTAGTTTCCGAACGCGATCTGGCGTCGTCCCTGATCGTCGACGATGCGCTCGTAGTCGATGATGGTGCACCCCAGGTCAAGCGCACGTTGCAGCATCGGCATGTTCTGTGGTTGTCCCTTGATCACGTGGGAGAAGAAGACGTACGCCTTTCCCCGCTCCAGCACCTCCAGCGGGATCTCCTTGAGGCCGAAAATCAACGGACAGTCTTGCAGGGAGTCTAAGACAGGAATTCCGTGGGTTCGGTACTCATCCTCAGTGTAGGCGCGTGTGGGCGAGGATTGTACGTGGAAGGGAACTCCCGTCGCCTGTGAGAGCGTCCTAGCATCTTCAGGAACCAAGGGAGTTCTCCTCTCCCACCGGTACATGTCTTCTCGTCGAACTCCGACACACCCGATCTTCCCCACGATGCCTCCCTGTCGGTTCGCCCTGGAGCGGCGAGTATACCGGACCGCTTCAGAGGCTACAATCGGTTGATAGGCTCAGGATTCCTGTACGATGTGAACGAACGGTTGCGGCTGCGTCGCTATCGTGCCCCCCACCGCTCAAAGGCCGCCTTGCCATCTTTCGTGAACAACAGCCACTTCCCGAGGGGCGAACGGTCCTGATGGAACGTCTCGCCGGAGTCCGTGAGGTGCTGGTCGAGCCGCTGCACGAGCTGTCGAGGGGAAACGCTGTCCGTGCTGTCCGCCCACCGCTCCATCAGCAAGAGGAGATCGTCAGGTAGGCTCAAGAGGCGGAGTTCCTCTGTTGTCCAATGAGGGGTGGCCGGCCACACGCGATGCAGCAAGAACAAACACTTGGTCATGGATCGAAGCGCTTCGCCGCGCACAATCGCGAGGTTGATCGGGTGACTGCCTCGACTCTCTACCTTACGGACCTTTGCCAGTGCATACAAAGTGCCCAGGTAATGGACGATCATCCTTTCCCGACGGACGGTCTCGGGAAGCTGCCGCAGACGCTCGATCTCGGATGTCAGTCTTCCTTGGGGGTCGAACAGGATCCGTGCATGCTGGTAGGGATAGTGGAAGAGATCGTGAGACGACTCGGTGAGGCACTTGAAGTCGCTCCACGGGATGAGATAGAACTCGTGATCCACAATCGGGGGATCCTCGGATCGAAGGACATAGACATGGCGCTGTTCATCCGGTGTCCTCTCGTAGGCTTCATCCTCGACGATGATCTCGATGTCGTAGTCGGAAAGCTCGTCTCGATGTGGACGTGTGGCGGATCCGACCAGGTACGCTCCGATGATTCCATCGCGCTCCAAGTACGGTGCGATCAGCTCGCGCGCTCGGTCCATGGCGTCCCTCCGAAATCCTCCCTACGAGCAAGAACGGCCCGCCTGAGAATGTATCCTTTCGGGCCGCTCTGTGGTGGGTGGTATAGGACTCGAACCTATGACCTCATGCACGTCAAGCATGCGCTCTCCCAGCTGAGCTAACCACCCCGTCAGTCTTTGGTCCAGGAGGCGGCGACCGGATTCGAACCGGTGAGTCAGGGATTTGCAGTCCCTTGCCTTACCACTTGGCTACGCCGCCATCGCCCCGCCGATTATAGATGGGCTCTTGGACCCCGTCAATCAGAGATGCATTGCGTTTCCGGTCCGATGGCGCTGGTTCGACCGGCTCGGGGCCTTGAGAGGACCTGCGAAACGGCGCTTGGTCGCACGGTGACGGGCGGGCAAAGAGAAGCTTCTGCTACGCCGCCGAACCCTCCTCCTCTGTGGGATGACCGGACCGTCTTCCGCGCTCGATGACTTCATCGATGGCTCCAGCCATGTAGAACGCCTGTTCCGGAAGCTCATCCAGCTTCCCGTCGACGATCATCCCGAACCCTCTCACGGTGTCCTCCAGTTTGACGAATGCCCCCGGACGTCCGGTGAAGTTCTCGGCCACGAACATCGGTTGGGAGAGGAATCGTTCGACCTTGCGGGCACGGCGCACGGCGAGCTGATCCTCCTCGGACAGCTCATCCATCCCCATGATGGCGATGATGTCCTTGAGGTCCTCGTACCGCTGGAGCACTTCCAACGTGCGTTGGGCGACGCGGTAGTGCTCTCTCTGGATGACAATCGGGTTGAGCATGGTGGAGTTCGACTGAAGCGGATCGACGGCAGGGTAGATGCCCTTCTCCACAATGGAGCGAGACAGCGTGATCGCAGCGTCCAGATGGCTGAATACGGTCGCAGGTGCGGGATCGGTCAGATCATCCGCCGGGACGTACACCGCCTGTACCGAGGTAATCGTGCCGCGTTTGGTG
>CAZQHD010000128.1:0-2445 GCA_964593295.1 uncultured Thermotogae bacterium
GTCGAGTCAGAGGAAGAACCCATGCTGGTCGAGCAACTCACCGCCTGATCAGCAACAGGATGGTGCGATGCCGTTACACCACTTGACAGGACGTGACCAAGCCAACCGAATCAATTGGGTGATAGCTCTCGAAGTGTTCATTCAGCAGAGTCAGGCACCAGTCAAGCGGGCGGAAAGTGCGGGATTGTTAACGGGCTAACGGAGTTCGAAAAAAGTCCTCTAGCCCTAAGAGAGAGGCCAGGGACTCGCGTCCTTGGCCTCTCTCTTAGGGCCCGATGGTGAGACCTTACGAGTTTCGCGCAGCGAAACTCCAAGCCGGAGGAGACGGCATAGGTTCCTCCGGCCAGGTTCAGAATCCTTCCAACGATACGATCTCGGTCCTGCTCTCTCCTAGCGCCCGATGGTTCAATTCTCCGAGTTTCGCGCGCAGCGAAGCTTACGAGGAACAAAGAGAGTATCTCCGCGAGCCAGAGTATGCGGAGCATACTCTCAAGCAACGATGAGAACGACCCCTACCGCTCGTCGTTGCCTTTACCATAGATTCAGAATCCTCCCGATCGGAGGATGAGAACCCTGCTCGAAGCGACACCACCAGATCTCTGCTAGGGGAACGCAAACTCCAAGGGGAGCGAGAGGAACCAGACCCTCTGACTGTCGTGAGGCGGAAGAGATCACGCCCTTCCATTGCATTGCAAGATCTCTCCGCGTCAACTACTCTTTGGTTCTCTCATGAGCCATCGACCCATCGAAGAGCTGGCCAAGAAGCTTCGACTCCGGATCTCCCCGGAGAAGCTGGAGACTGCGTTTCTTCATAGCTCTTTCGTCAACGAGACCGGGGACCCGCGAGGTTCGAACGAACGATTGGAGTTTCTTGGTGATGCTGTGATCGATCTTGCGGTCACCGCGTACCTCTACCGGGAGTTTCCTGAGCAAGACGAAGGCCGCCTCACCAAAGTGAAATCTGTCGCCGTGAGCCGTCCCCTACTTGCCGAGAAGGCCGAGACCCTCGGGTTGGCCGACTACCTGATTCTGGGACGCGGAGAAGAGGCCAATCGTGGGCGAGAGCGGCCCAACAACCGCGGCAACGCATTTGAGGCCCTAGTTGCCGTGCTCTACCTGGAACGAGGGTTCACCTATGCATCCAAGTTCGTCATTCAGTGCCTAGAAGGCGACATCGAGCGTTTTGTGCTCGAGCAGTCGACAACCGGCGACTACAAGAGCCTCCTACAGGAGACCGCTCAGCGCCAGTTTGGTTGCCGGCCTGAGTACACCGTGAAGGGCACCAAGGGCAGCGAACACAAGAAGGAGTTTCACATGCAAGTGGCCGTCGCCGGGCACCGCGGCCATGGTCGCGGACGCAGCAAGAAAGAAGCCGAACAGGCAGCCGCCAAGCAGCTATACTTAATGCTGGAGGAGTTCTAAAGCCCCCGTAGCTCAGCAGGACAGAGCAACGGTTTCCTAAACCGTAGGTCGGAAGTTCGAATCTTCCCGGGGGTACCAACAACTCGGGAGGATTGAAGGAGACACCGCCTCCTCAGAAGCCATGGACGATTCCGGCTTCCGAAGGGGATGGATCATCCTGCCGTCCCGAACACACCCAGATTTCGCGTCGTCCTTTCTGCACTGCGATTTCGCGGTTCGAATCCCGTCGGGTCGTCAGAGGGTGAGTTCACTCCACACACGGCGCTCACACCCCCCTGCTTTATCGTCTGTCACAACACCAAAGCAGTTACCCCATTCCTACTCCATCTGCTTTGGTTCCACCAGCTGCAAGACCTCTCGAAACCACTGACCATCGTTCAACGTCACCTCAACCACGTAGAACCCGAGCTCCAGAGTCTCTGTGGGAATCTCCAGGTAGTACGCACCATGATCCTCGTCGAAGCTCACAACATGCATAGCCACAAGGTTCCACAGCTCCTCTTCATCGCTGTCGAACCCCTTATGGGCCAACAGCACCATGGCTCCAGCATCCGTGACCTCTTCCCCATAGAAGCCGCTGATTGAGAACATGATCACGACAGGCTGACCAACTTCGTACTCTGCGCTGATCAGCAAATCGTCGAACGTGCCCACTCCGTCTTCTTCTGCTCGATCGACAAAGCCGAACTCGCCCTCGATCAGCAAGATGTCATAGTGCGGCCTGATCCAGAGAGTCCCTGTCTCGTAGACGATCTTGTAGTTGGCACTGGTCAGCCCCCCGGGGACGATCAAGTACCTGCCAGGCTCCGAAGCCCTGACTGCCTCTCCGTTGAAGGACAGCGTGCCTCCGAGAGTTGCGGCGCCCTCACCAGCCACGAACCCGCGGAAACTAGCCGCAAAGTCCGTGAACGGCTGTTCGTCGAACCGCTTACTCTGATCATCTGCGGTCACGGTGATCGTTCGGCGGGTGATGTCGGCCGTCGCATTGCCGGTTGTCGTCACCAGGTTGTAGTTGTCCTTGTC
>CAZQHD010000128.1:2545-4531 GCA_964593295.1 uncultured Thermotogae bacterium
CGTTGTTGCCGTCGTCGATGGCCAGACTCCCCAGGGTAATGGCGTAGGTGCCCACGTCCTCGCCGGCGTCCCTACTCAGCGTACCGGTGAAGCTGTCTCCGGCCGACAACGAACCCGCCGTCACCTGGTAGGTGAGTGCGGGATCGGCCTCCCCGTATATCTTGGTCCTGGCGTCCACGGTGACGGTGATTGCACGGCCGATGATCGCCAATTCGTTGGAGACAAACGTCAGGTTGTAGTTTGCGATCCTGTCAATGCTGAGGGTGCCTTGCTGGATGGCGTAGGTGCCCACGTCCTCACCGGCCTGACGGCCCAGGTCGCCGGTGAAGCTGTCGCTGAACGCCAACGAGCCAGCTGTCACCTGGTAGGTGAGTGCGGGATCGGGCTCGCCGGACACCTTGGTCTTGGCGTCAGCGGTGACGGTGATCGGCCGATCAAGGATCCTGATCCTGAATTGCCTCGAGGTGGCCGTGTTGTCATCATCCCTTACTCGGACAGTAACGGTGGACGGTCCAGTAGCTGTAGGGGTGCCCGAAATCGTGCCGTCCGTGCTTAGGTTGAGTCCTCCCGGAAGGTCACCACTGGTCAGGCTCCATGTATACGGGGTCACGCCTCCGGTTGCCTCGATCGTCGCGGAGTAAGCGGTGCCGTAGGTACCGTCCGGGAGTGACCTGGTGGTGATCTCAAGTGGAGCAGGGGGGGCGGGGTTCACAGTGTGTGAGATCGCGCTGCTTCTGCTCCCGGCGTGGCAGGCGATGTCGCTACTGTACTCGGCATGGACGCTGTGGTGACCGCGGGGAAGCGCTGCCGTCTTGCTGACGACGATGACCCCCCAGCCCTCCCCAGATGCCTCGCCCCAATTCCCCTGTGAAGCAATCGGAACGTCCCACAAGCGACCATTTAAGAAGAACTGCACGCTTCCGTTGAGTTGTGTGCCCCAGGTGCTCCCGGCATCGTAGTCCCACTGCGCAGTGCTCTGGTAGTATGGGTCGCCAACGGTCGAGGTGACCCTCGCGGTGAAGATCACGCTCTCCCCCTCGATGCTGGAGCTCAGCGATGCGCTTACCAATGTGCTTGTTGATCCCCGCGCGGCCACGATCGTCCGCATCGTTGTGTCCAGCGGACTGCCCGAGGTGCTGGACCCGCAGGGTGAGTTCTCATAGAGCTCAAGCTTCACCGTGTAGGTTCCCGGCGTCTCCGGCACGGTCGCCCACCAAGAGTCCAGCCGGCCCGATCCATAGTCCGATGTAAGATCCCCGTAGTCGTGACACCCCGAGCTCACCACCGTGTTCGCAGCGTCTAGCACGCTCCAACGCAGCGACGCATCCAGGAGATCCACGCCATAGGCCTGATTCACCGTCGCCGTGACTTTGAAATGGAGCCCGGTTACCACGTCTACACTTCCGCTCGTGAACTCGTTGATCCTTACGTCAGATATGGTGTGAGCCGTGCCCGCCAGGCCTAAGCCCAGCAGAGCAACGAGAACCAGTAACCCACCAAGGATCGCCTTATGCCGAATGCTTCTTGTCAGCTCTGAACGCACGGAAAACATCATTACCCTTCCTTCTCATCTTCCAAGCATGGAGACCATCCGTCCGAGGTGATGGCCTGCCCTTTCGGACAATATCTTTCAGGGTTTGAACTAGTCCAGAACTGCATGGGTGAAGAAGCCAAGATTGACCTTCACCCGTGAATCCAGCCCAAGCATCATCGCGCAATCGACATCGATGACCCCGCCCTCGATCATCAGGCAACCGGCTGGCTCAGGGAGCCCCGTGGCTTTGCGTCCTCACCTTGCGATGAGTTTGCCTTTGTCTGAGCAAATATCAGATTGGGCAATCTACACGGCGCGCGTCCTTTCTGTCAACTCTTTCGCATGATGGCCATGCTGCGGTCCCTCGTGACACGGATCAAGGAATCCAGAATCTACTGGAACGGTGCCGTATCGACATCTGAGGGCCTTCTTCTGCCCGCTCATGGAGTTCG
>CAZQHD010000129.1:0-4405 GCA_964593295.1 uncultured Thermotogae bacterium
ACGATGCCGACCACGTCATCGTGCTCGCGGATGGAACGATTGTGCAGCAAGGCTCGCCAGAGAGCGTCCGTGGCCAGGACGGGCCGTTCCGTGACCTCCTCGACGCGATCGCCGATCAGGTCCAAGTGCCGGGCCAACAACGAAGGCGGAAAAGACACCGGCATCGACGGCCGATGTAGGAACTCCTTCATCCTGGCCGGATGTCCGCTTGGGAAGTTTGGAGCCTGGGGGACTGAATGTAGAACGCGTTCGTTGGCTGTCTCGTGGTAGTAAGTGTCCTAGCCGGCAACTCAAGCCGCGCTTCTTGGTCAGGCCGAATCGTCGATGTGCTTGAGGACGTCAGACACGAAAAGCAGGTGGGATAAGGCTTTCAGGCTGTTCGTCTCAGTTCCGTAAGTGATGTCCACACCATGCAACACTCTGTGGCGGTTCAATCCGGAGAAGGTCATCGGTCGCTCCCCGGCCGTCTTGTTGATGTCAGTGGGTTCAAGAAGCGGCCACATCAAGGCTTCTGACAAGCTCCAGTTCTCGTTCTCGAGCTTCGTCATTCGTTTCCGAAGCTTCTTGCGCGAGTAGAGCACAGCTCCAAGTCGTTCCCATGCCAGTCCCTCTGCTTGTGCCAAGAACACGGGTACGGACGAGAAGTACAGTCCCTGCTGATGCGCAACGAACCCGTCTTCGTACAGGTGACTCCGAGATGGGCACGAGAGCGTCAGTCGCTCCTGAACCGTAGCTAACTCCCCAGCAAGAAAGGTTGCATACTCCTTCTCAGCGGAAACGGGATCTGTCTTGAAGGAATCCACTACAGCGCTGAGATTGGTGAAAGGCATCTCGACATCCGGATACCATCCCAGGGAGACCATCGGAGCCATCATATCCTCTACAAGCGCAGGGAAAACTACATCGAACGAGCGCAACGCTTCGAGGAGCTCAGCATTCCTCTCTGCGAAGCTTCGGAGCATCCTTCTTGGCTCATCAAAGGCCTTGCGGAATGACGCGATTGTGTCGTTGATGTCGCAAGACCAAGCTCGGAGCACCCGCCCGAACTCATCAGGAAACCGCAAGTCCTTGTCAGCCAATGTCCCTCCTTGCAGGAGAGAATAGCAGGAGGCGGCCGTTGGGATGAAGTGGCAGGCGAGAGTGGCTAGCGTCCTTCGTTCCTTCGGGACATCGATTCCATGGCATCGCGAGCAACTTGGGTGCCTCACGGGATTCAGGCTGCATCAGGCGATTCAGGAATCGCAAGAATAGGGATGTTCTGGAGGCTGGGGGACTGAATGTAGAACGCGTTCGCATGTTGCGGCGTGGTGATGGATGTCCACCAGCGGAGGATTCAGTCGACCGGGAAAGCAGGTGGTATCTAGTTTCCACACGCTTTGCCAAGCTGCCACGAATCGGCATCTTGCACGAGTACACCGCTCTAGGGGAGGCCACCTTCCGTGCTCAAGTAGAAGCCATCAAACCACAGGACTTGGTCGCCTTGGTCCTTGTAGAACAGACCGACTCCCCAGTTCTTCACCCGATGCCAATCCATGGAGCCATTGCCTCCTGTATCCCAGGTAGGCTTGGTGAAGAGCTGCAGCGGGACCGAGACAAGACGCCATCCGTTGCTTTCCGGCAGTAGTTCCGCGAGAAGCGGCTTGGTGTTGACTCTCGTACTGAAGCGGTCGCCGTCAGCGTCGTAGAGAGTCACTTCGAGCCCCCAGTTTTCGTTTGACGATCTCAGCCAGAAGTTGAGTGATGAGAACCGCGACCAGTCAAGAGGAGGAGTGTGTTCCTCCAGGATGAAGCCGTGCCGGTAGTCGGGATCTGAGCTGGGCACTAGGTCGAGGCGTAGGCAGTGATCGCCAAGGACGCTGCCGTCGACGATGGATGGAGCAATCGATGAGCCCTGCGAGGAGATCAAGTACGTAGGCAAGACGCTCTCGAAATCTCGGAGGACTAGATCGATTGAGGGAGCAGGGCTTCCGCCTGCCGAAGGGTGCACCGACAGTCTGTCTGAGAGGATGCTTCCGAAGTAGTCACCAAGAATCGTCTCCGCGGAGTGTCCTCGCATCACGTGTGGCTCAATCGGGGGATCAGACAGATTCCATACCCACCATCCGCTGCCGATCAGTGGAACGCCTGCCGATTGGAGACTCTTGAAAGCCTCTAAGTAGCCTCTGTACTGGCGCTCGACTGAGTCTGAAGGCGTCTCGCGGATGTTGACTCCGGTCTCAAGGACCATGCCAGGCTTCTGGAAGAGGCTGAGAACAGGCGAGATGTCTTCGGAGTAGTGGAAGAGGAAAGCGTCTCTGAACTGGTCCGTGGCCGCGTCTTCAGACACTCCATGAGTGAAGAAGTAGTAATCACTCCACGCAAGGAGATCTAGCTCGTCCGCGTACGGACAAGCGTAGATGTGATCCACCGAATAGGCTCCTCCCGCCAGAACGCCATCGTAGACTTCTCGGATGTCTTGAATTAGCTGACTGACTCTTGGCTCGCGAGTGAATGCGTGATTCTCCGCATCAAGGAAGAACGCCTCAATGCCGAGAGTCTGGCAGAGCTCGGCGTAGATGGTCTTGATAGCTCTTTGCTGCTCCATGTAGAGCGCAGCAGATGATGGGTCGTAAGACTCACGATCTACGGAGTCGTAACACTTGCGGAAGATGAAGTAGCGGATCGCCACTCGCATTCCTCGCTCATGACACCAATCTGAGAGCTTCACTAGGGCATCAACCGGGAGTGTACTGATCCAGTGACAGCACGCCTCTAGCCATCCAGCATCGCCATACACCGGTTCATGCAGGTAGTCAGATCGCTGATCGAATGTCCAGGCGATGTTGTAGATCATCATGTTGACCCCTAGGCCTGCAACTCGATCCAGCTCCTGCTGAATGAACTGCTCCCCACTTGCATCACCGAACAGCCTGTAGTCGAAGGCGTAGACATTCATGGCCTTCAGGTAGTCCCCGGGTTCTCCATCAAGGGATGGCAGGTTCAGTCCGATACCTGTTCTCTGCGTGACTTCGGGGATAACACCAATGACGCTGCGCGTGTGAATCTCGTGTTGCCACCCATGTCGGTCCACGACTTGAACGTATGGAACGTACAGATTGGGGGTGTCATACGTATGAGCGAACACAATCCGCGGGTCATCAGAGAAGATTGCAGGCTCCCGTGTCCCATCGTTGTCCATCTCCGGGACGATTGTGAATGGTCCCTCGAGTCCACGGAGTTCCAGTGTCCAATAGGTGATCTCGCCAGGTCGGACACGCTGGGAGTTCGGGAAGAACTGCATGCTTGCTGAGAGCTCCTGCGGGCTACCATTCGTGCTGACAACGCAGTCTCGTGCTATGTCGGGATCAACACCGAAAGCAGGGACGTCCTCAGCGGCGATATTGGCGTTAATCCCAGCGAGCCAGGAAAGGCAGTTCATGAAGAAGGGCTTGTTTGACAGCCACACCCCATCGTGAAATGAGTTGTCCCCCACCAAGACAACACGCCCCCGGCCGACTTGCCGTGCTTGGGCTATCGATAGCGTGCCGCCTGGCTCGCTAGCATCCTGACTGTGGTTGCCATTGCTGTCTTGCCATGTACCAACCCTGCTCTGAAGTAGCACGTCCCAGTCCTCGGTTGCCTCGATAGAACAGCCCCAGTTCATCTGGAAACCGTCGATGCCTAGCACAATGAGGTGGCTAGACGGAACTGCGTCGACGCGGAAGCTCTCTGGATCCCAATCTCCTTGACTCGACCGAAGCACTCCTGGTCGAAAGCGAGCGCCGAAGAGCTCCGCAATCTGATTGCTTCCGCTGTCGGATGGTGGGTTGGAGTCTTGGACAACCATTAGCCCTCCTCCAGCTTCCACATACGCTAGGAGAGAGATCAGCTCTTCCTCGGAGAGCACGCTTCTCGGCGTCGACACAATCACTATGTCGACTCCTTCTAGTGGTCCCGAGCCAAAGGCGGACAACCCACGTTCTACGGCATACCCGTTCTGCTCCAGCGTTTGCGCCATGGCCCCGAAGAGGTACCACTCTGGATGTGCCCTGTTGATGTCTCTTGCGCGATCCTCCGAGATGGTGTTGATGTTGTCATGGGCTTCATCGAAGTACACACGAGTACCCTCGGCAGAGGCCGTTAGCGTCGCTACTATAAGGAATGCACTCAGGACGATGGCTGCCTTCTTCATGCTACCTCCGTGCAGAAGAGAATAGCAGGAGTCAGCACTTCAATTCAAGATGCTCGGCGCGCTAGGCAGGTGGCTGCAGATTAGCTAGGACATCCATTCCGCAGTCAAGGGCTGGGAACGTGCAGAGAGCCGGTAGCTCGATCAGATGCCCGCCTAGAGAATCGCAAGACTAGGGGCGTTTTGGAGCCTAGGGGATTCGAACCCCTGACCTCTTGCATGCCATGCAAGCGCTCT
>CAZQHD010000130.1:0-4404 GCA_964593295.1 uncultured Thermotogae bacterium
AGTTGGAGTGAAGGGATTCCACGCGAAGCTTCGGACAAGGGGCGAGAAGCGAAAACTCGCATCAGAGTTGACAATCCTGACCCCTCAAGACTGCGGACTGATTCTCGACTTGGACGAACATGAAGTCCTCGAACTGCTTGGCAGCGGACAGCTACCCGGTCTTCTGCTCGGGCACCACTGGAGAGTCCAGGCAGAGGATCTTGCGCACTTCGTACAGTCTCGGAAGCGAGAAACTGGCCTCGCGCAGTTGCGCGTAGCGATCGAGGATCCTGCGGTGTGGGCTGCTCAGCTGTGGAAGGATCCGGAGAACGCAGAACGAATCCTCGCCGATGAGTATGACGAAGGCACCGTTGGCAGATTCTGGCAGGATGCTCTTCGTCAGCATCCGCCAGCAGCAGATGAGTAAGCAGTTGCGCTCAGTTGCGCGACGCGTTTGGAGGTGCCTTGCCGATCTCCTTTGGCACAGGCAAGAATCGTGTGGTATCGCTCCTAGCGATGCCACGGTGGATGTCGTTGATTGCATCTACTGCGGGCCGGGCAAGCCTGCCTCCCAAGAGCACGTCATCCCGCAAGCGATCGGTGGCTCATACCACAGTTCCGACATCATCTGCGAGGAATGCAACTCTCGATTCGGATCCCAGGTGGACAGCCACATCACGGACTGGATGCCCATCGCGAAGGCTCGGAGTATCCTGGGCTTGGAGGGATACAGCGGCAAGATCCCACGGTATGAGGTAGAGGCCACCGGCGGGCAGAGGTTTGTCGTGGATCGATACGAGAAACTCCGGCCCAAACGTTCCGCGCCCGTGGTTCGTCAGAACGGCGAGGAGTTCGAGATTCTGATAACGGGCAAGACGAGATCCGAGGCATTGCAGCAAGCTGAGCAATGGATCGCTCGCAAGACTGAACAGATTGGCCACCCGCCGCTCATCTTCGAGAGGCACGTGTCTGAGGTCACGCACCGAGAATGGTCTGATCTCTCTTCCGACGTCGAGTATCGCGATGATGAGCAAGGTCGTGCCATTGCCAAGATGGCCTTCCACTTCCTAGCTACACAGCTCGATCGTAGGTTCCTCGACACCCGGGATTTCGATGCCATCAGGGAGTTCGTTCGAGAGGGCAAACCGGGCGCTTGCACTGCGCTCGCACAGCCCGCGCCTTTTGCGCGGGAGCACGAGTTCAGAGGAGAGAATATCCGGCACACGTTGAACCTACACTGCAGCCGTTCGCTTCGAAGCGCAGTCTGCGAAGTCACGCTGTTCGGAGCGCTAGATTGGGCAGTTGTACTCTCCTGGAGCTACGAAGGCCCCGACCTTCATCTCAGCTTGACTTGCGATCCTGAGAATCATGAGTGCAGCGTATCTCAGGCAGAAGCCACGCCCATTCCAGCTTCCGTACTCTTGCAGGCAGACGAAGCCGAGATCAGCAACCGATTCGAGCGGTTCGAGAGCTCAGTCACGACTCTTGTGCAGCATCTCAATCTCGCGGGCTTCCTCCGGTTTGTAGATGCAAGGATCCGTCGACTCATGAGAGAACTCCCAGATAAGCTCCTGCAGGATGGGGATCTCGACGGGTACTTGGCCCTTCTCGCGAATCGGTTCTCCGATAGCAGCCACCCGAGAGCCCTTCGGCGCTTCCTCGGTCTTCCGTCCGGAGTTGCGGCAGAGGCAATCCATGAGAGCATGGCGGAACTGGGATTCGGATCAGCGCCCACAATCCCGGAGATAGATGCCCGTTTCGCGTGGTTCGTCTACCTGCGCCTCTTAGCCGATTCGATCGCACGACTCGCAGCAATCCGTGGTGCCAGCACTGGCGAATCTCAGTTTCCTAGCGGCAACACCATTGTCAGGGGGCAGAATCAAGCGCCTATCTGATCTCGATCGTGACGCCTTCTCTGAACATCCGATCCTCTTCTTCGAACCAGCTTCCTGAGAGGTGGACCACCACGGCATTGGTGATCGCCTTCGTCTGTGAAGACGCGAGAAGCACCGTCAGCTTGTACTTCCCTGGCACGAGGAGATACGACAGATTGTTGGATCTGAACTGAACGTCTAGGCTCAAGACGGTCTCATCTTCCATGACAACGTGCGTTCCCCAGAACTCAAGCTGATTCGGATCCTCGTCCGCAACCTCGCTCCTGGCAGATGGATTCAGCACGTGTCCGAGTGTGCAATGGGCGAATGTTCCGGGAGCCAGCGATGCGAGATAAGGGGTTCTCTCGAAGGACCAGAGAAGTCGCTGAGGAAGGAAGCTCCGCAGAGGAACCCACTGTCCACGCTCGTCTTCTCTGTGGATCTGTGAGACAAAGACCTCGACTTGGTCGGCTCTCATTCTGCCGGTGTTCTCAACTCTGAGCAGTGAGTAGTAGCAGGCGTATGAGCTAGGCTGATTCCCCTTTCGGATGGTCAGCTTAGTCCTATGGGAATCAGGCGGAGAATTCGTGGTGGTGATTCGCAACACTGGCCTGCGAAGCCATCTGTGGATCTGTTGCTGGAATACTGCGACGACGGCAAGCAGGAATGTGAAGCCAGCAACGAGGAGGCTTCCGATCACACCCCAATCAAGGCTTGAGCTACCTGAAACTTGAGATATCGTCTGCAAGATTCCTCCTAGAGACTCCTACTCATGCTTGTCTCAGCACGGCCTGATTCCGTCCAACCACATGTAGCACTGCCCTTGGGCAGCCGCCTGCGAGATCCACGGCTCGAGCTTCAACAGCCCGATTGCAGATGTTGAGGAGCGTCTCGACATCCCGATCCACTCTCGGATACACGAGCACAGCCGGTGCATCGAGCGCAGCGGCGTACGTGAACGCTTGGTAGAGATCCTCGTTGCGGAAGTACTCCTTGCCCCAGCCCTCGCGGAGCGGGTTCTTGTACTTCGCATCAACGATGAGCCAGGGCTCTTCTCGCGGGCTTGCCGCGCAGGCGACGATAGTGGCATTCTGCGTATCCAGTATGACCTCCGTGCGGTAAACTCAGCAACCAGCGATATCATACAGGGCAAGTTCGGAAGAAGTATGATGCAAAGACCAATGCAGGATGCGAGGAGGCGCGTGTGAGAGCTGTCGTGGGGTTGATGTGTGTTGTGGTGATCGGGTTTGCGACGCTTGCGGACACCGTGGAGACACTGGATGGACAGATTCTTGACGGTCGGCGCGTCGTAGGACTTCCTGAGTCGATCACTGTGGAGGATGCAGGCGTGCTTGCTGAAGTCGACTCGGCTCGTGTCCTGTCCCTGTCGCTGAGCGGCGATCAGGCTGAGGTCTTGACGATCACCTCTGTGGATCTCGTAGGCAACCTGGATCTCCCGATCGCTTCCATCACATTGGTCACCGAGACTGGCGAGACGAACATTCCGATCGATCGAGTCGCCAGTATCATCTTCGATCGGAGAGTGGTTCAACCCAAAGCTACAGACACGATTGCCATCCTTAGTGATGGTCGAACGTTCGCCGGCGATCTCACAGGCTTCCCAACGGAGCTGACGCTTGACTCTGCGGGAATCCGAACAACGACACGGCTGCGGTCAATGGAGTCGGTTGTCCTTGGTGATCCCGTGACGATCGATACGGAGAGCGGGAGTCTTTCCGGAACTCTCATCACGTCGCTTCCCGTAAGGACCGTTCTGCGAACGCAGTTCGGCAGGTATCGCATTCCCACCGAGACGATCGTTTCCCTTGAGATGTCTCACCGAGGTTCGGTCTCGTCCGGTGAGGCTTCCGCCAACGTGCTCGGAGTTGGCCTCAAGCTCCGCGGGGCTCTGCCGTTCCTTGAGGGCAACCTCGTTCTTGGGAATCTGGGCATCAACGCAGCAATTGGTTTCGGAGCATCTACGGTTTCCGGCTTGGGCACTGATGTCACGGCACTCTGGTACTCGGGTGCGGCCCGCTATCTTGTACGGATTGACGGGCTCGATCAGTTCGTGCGGCCCCATCTTGGCGCAGGCATCCTTGGCCTGACGGCATCTGCATCAGCTGGTGGCGCATCGGCTTCGGCCAGCGGGTTTGGGATTGACGCCGGCCTGGGTGTGGATGTGTCCTTGGCGTTTCTTGGAGTGCCCTTGACTCTCTTCGCGGGCAACAGCTGGTCGTTCCTCGGAGGAGCAAGCGCGTCATCGTTTGAGTTTGGCATCCGCCTCGACTTCGGGCTATAGGCCGCAGCCGTGCCGAGAGGCAGGTTCGGGGAAGGCATGACTGCGATACCCGCGAGTTTCCTACTAGCGGGGCGCGGAGGACAACCGACATCGCTATCCGGCAACTCGAACTGTCGGCAGAAGAACTGAGGGAAGTAGGTGGATGAAGTGACACAGGACGAGCAAACACTCTGGGGAATGCACGCGGGCCGCTTGGGAGAGGCGGACAGTTTGTTTCTGAGGAAGAATGTGATT
The DNA here is from genome assembly GCA_964593295.1 of uncultured Thermotogae bacterium. GTDB lineage: Bacteria > Bipolaricaulota > Bipolaricaulia > UBA7950 > UBA9294 > SPBW01. The sequence goes on from CAZQHD010000130.1 coordinate 4,390, forward strand.
GCCATCGGCTGGCAC
>CAZQHD010000131.1:0-4356 GCA_964593295.1 uncultured Thermotogae bacterium
CTTTGCGAGACAAGCTCTTTACTCTCGCCGTTCTCTGGTCCGCAAGAACCATTTCCCTCGCCAAGACGCCAAGGTCGCCAAGAGTGCATCTACTCTGAGAAGCTCTATGCCGGTCCAGGAGGTATTTCGCTTGATCATGCCTTCTTTGCGCCCTCTGCGTCTTTGCGAGACAAGCTCTTTACTCTCGCCGTTCTCTGGTCCGCAAGAACCATTTCTCTCGCCAAGACGCCAAGATCGCCAAGGGAAGCTTCTCTCTCGAAGACGATGAGTCGGCGGCGTAGGCATTGCTTCTCACCTAGCATCCTTTGCGCCCTCTGCGTCTTTGCGAGACAAGATCTTTACTCTCGCCAAGGCGCCAAGATCGCCAAGGAGTCTTGGGGCTCTAAGAACAGCAATCGGTGAGCCACGCACTGCCTGATCTGCCCCCTTTGCGCCCTCTGCGTCTTTGCGAGACAAGCTCTTTACTCTCGCCGTTCTCTGGTCCGCAAGAACCATTTCTCTCGCCAAGACGCCAAGATCGCCAAGGGAAGCTTTCTTCTCGTAGCAAAAGCTGTGTCTCCCCAATGGGTGACTCCCGTTCATCCTTTGCGTTCTTAGCGTCTTTGCGAGAGTAGGCCTTCTCGCCAAGGGATCATCGGGAAGCTCCCGCGGCTCCCAACCCAAGGAGGGCTAGAGCTCCTTGCGGGAGAAGACGGCGATCGCGCCGAAGAGGGCGAGAACGCCCAGTAGGGCGCTGGTGATCATCGGCCAGAGCATCGGCTCGGGGGTCCCCATGACGATGCGGGTGGGCGCGCCCAGCAGTCCGGCGGGGGTGAATCGAGCGACCCTGTCCCACGCCGCAGGGATGGAGAGCAGGGCGAACGCGGCCAGGCCCAGGCCGGCGGCGCCAGCCTGCGAACCCAACAGGGACGACAGAAAGACCATGATCCCCACGAACATCCATGCCCAGATCAGCCAGGCTCCTGTGGCCGTCGCCAGGCTCAGCCACGGCGCCTCTCCGAACACCGCCCAGGTCACCCCCCACGTCGCCGCCGCACCGACGAGCACCGTGGCGGTGATAAATCCTCCCTGGGTGAGGAACTTCGCCAGGATAAACTCCCTTCGGCTCAGCGGTTTGGTCAGCACCATCAGCGCCGTACCCGACCTCCGCTCCGACGAGATCACACCTCCCAAGATGATGATCAGCGCGAACAACACAATCTGGGCGAGGTTGCTCGTCCATTGCAGGTAGGCATCGACATAGGAGGGCTCAGGGACTTCGATGATCAGTCCGGTCGAGGGCGCCATCGCCTGGAGAAGCTGCGGCGTGAAGCGTGCCACTGGTGGGCCGGTAAGCGCGAAGAACACGATGATCCCCGGCAGCACCCAGATTCTCCACGTACGGAGGATCTCTCGGAGCTCCTTCCACAGCAAGGTCTGGAACGCGCTCATCCGCCCTCCCCTTCGACCAGATCCACGAATACGTCCTCTAAACTCACTTCGACCGCTTCCAGTCTGCGAATCCCCACGCCGCAGGCAGCGACAATGGACGGGATCGCCCGCTCCGCCGCGGCGATGTCGGATATGGTCAGCTCGATCCGTTGGTTCGGCGCGAGATGAACCTCGGTCGCCCAAGGGGCTTGCCGAAACTCCACGACGGCTTGTTCGGTCGATCCGACGAGATCGACCGCGATCTTCTGCACGCCGTAGCGCGCCTTGAGCTCATCGATGCGGGCATGCGCCGCCACTCGCCCGCGGTGCAGGATCGCCACGGCTTCACACACCCGTTCGACATCGGACAGAATGTGCGTCGAGAAGAACACGGTCGTACGTCCGGCGAGCGACATCACCATGTCTAAGACCGCCTTGCGGCCGATGGGATCCAGCGCGGAGGTCGGCTCGTCCAACATGAGGAGGCGTGGCGCGTTGATCAGCGCCTGGGCCACGCCCAATCGTTGCCGCATGCCGCGAGAATACCCTCCCAGCCGAGCCTTCACCCCGGCCAATCCCGCCAGGTCAAGCAGCGAGGCCACCCGATCATCGAGCGTCTTGCCGGAGAGCCCGAACAGCCGCCCGGAGAACTCAAGCATCTCGCGTGCTGTCATCCACGGGTAGAAGCCGGGAACGTCCGGGAGAAACCCCATCATCTGCCGAACGCTGTTGGAGGCAGAGACCACGTCATGCCCGAGAACGGTCGCGCGACCTGCCGTGGGGCGCGCCAGACCGGCCAGGATACGCAGGGTGGTGGTCTTCCCGGCCCCGTTGGGACCGAGAAACCCGAACACCGCCCCCTGGGGGACCTCAAGATCCACGTTATCCAGCGCTCGCAGGCTCCCGTACGCCTTGGTCAATCCCTGAAGCCGGATCGCTTCGGTCATGAAGCGTCCGTTCCGTCCTCACGTCGAGCGGACTCCTTGGCCTCGCCGTACAGGACATCGGCAGCCGCTGTTCCTCCCGAGGAGGAAGCCGCTGGATCCTTCGTTCGCGCCGGATCATGAACCGCAGCCGGTTCACGGCTGACGGCGAAGTACACCACCACCCCGAGGATTCCCGTCGCGATGACGAGGATCCAGACCCACGGACGGCCCGTGCGCAACCGCTCGGGCGGCGTACGTAGAACGTGGATGATGGCGACGATCTGCAACGTCAGTTGAATCGTCCCGATGACGACCACGGCGACGATCGCCCAGACCGGCAGCTCGGAGAACGCGAAATTCGTACCCACAGGGGCACCTCCCATATCGGCTCAGTCGATGAGTCTATGCTCCGGACTCCCACGGGAGCAAGCTTACGCCTGCCCGAATCGCTCCACGATCCACTCCGTCAGCATCGGAAGAAGACGCGGCACGAACTCCATCGGAAGCGTCGGGTACTCGCTGAACGCCCCGGTCACGGCCGGCAGGAAGAGGTGATTCGCCTCCGGGAAGGTCACGAGGGTTACATCCAAGTTGCCCGCTCGTGCCGTTGCCGCGGCCAGGGCCGCCCGGTTCTGATCCGCATCGACCTGTACGTCTCGGCCCCCGAAGAACGCCAGCACGGGAACGGTGATCCGGCTCCAATCATCCGCCGGATCGTAGGCAAGGAACGACTGGTACCACGCGCTCTGGAAGACGGGAAGCTGTTGCGCCGCCAGGCTCTGCGCCACCGCCTGGACATCCCCAAGCTCCTCCTGCTGCTCCTCGGGAAGCGAGGCGATTTGCTCGAGCGAGATCTCCACCAACAGCTCCTCCAGCTCGCCCCAGGCCTGTTCCATAGCCAGGTCGAGCACCTGTCGTTGCTGCTCGCCCGCTGTCTGCGCCTCAGCCGGCGGTGTCCCCTCAGAGAGAAGGATCAGCTCCACTTGACGGATGAGGATCTCGTATCCCGATACGCTCGTTCCTGCTAGGGAGATGGCGAACGCCACGTCATCGCGCCGCGCGGCCAGCATCGCCACCGACAGTGCCCCTTCGCTGTGGCCCAACAGGCCGATCGATGACGCATCGATGTCGTCACGGGTCAGAAGGTAGTCGAGGGCCGCTTCGGCATCGTAGGAGAAGTCCACCGTCGCCGCTGCGCCGAACTCCCCGGTGGACTCGCCCACACCCCGATCATCGTAGCGAAGCACGGCCACGCCCTGTGTGCTCAGGTGCTCCGCAATCCAACGGAACGGCCGATACCCCGGAACGAGATCGGGAATCTCGGAGTCACGATTCTGGGGACCGCTTCCGCTGATGAGAATCACGGCCGGATGGGGTGCCCCTTGCGTTGGAAGCGTCAGTGTGCCCGCCAGCGTGATCTCCCCGTGAGAGAAAGCCACATCCTCCTCGGAGAATGCCTCCACGACCTGGGTGACAGACGGTGTGACCGCCGGAACGGTAGCGAAGTCCTCCGCCGACGGCGCCAACAGTAACCATGCCGCGAGCAGTCCCGCCACCGCCGCAAGCGCCAACCACTTCCATGTCTCCATGCCACACCTCCCAGAAGTCCCGCTCGCGCGCAGTTCGCGCACCGCCATCCTACCGGCACTTGTCACGGGGATCAACGCGCACAGTCCATGAGGGGCCAACGCGGAGTGGCTGCTTGACCCGTGACTGTGCGTTGGGTACTGTCGCCGGGATCAGACACCCATGAACACAGCCGTTGAAGTCGCCCATCTTTCGAAGCGATACGGGTCGTTGCTCGCCGTGGACGATGTCTCCCTCTGCGTCGAGGAGGGAGAGATCGTCGGCATCCTCGGGCCAAACGGTGCGGGGAAGACAACCCTGGTAGAGATGATCGAAGGGCTGCGTCAACCGGACCGCGGGAGCATCACCCTCCTCGGGCTCGATGCCTCGAAAGATCGGAAGCAGATTCGAGAGATCATCGGCGTTCAGCTTCAGTCCACCACCCTGTACGATC
>CAZQHD010000132.1:0-4037 GCA_964593295.1 uncultured Thermotogae bacterium
AATTCAGTTGTATGCCCAGGGTTCATCAATGCTCACTGCCATGGAGGAACAGGGGCGCGGAATCGCCTTCTGCGCGACTTTGGGCGCGAGGAGTTCTTCAGCACTGGCTGGATCAACATGTGCCCAGCGGAGGGAATGGGTGGAGAGGTTTACAAAGAGAGAATCGATGTTGCTGCTACCTACACCGTTTTCGAGCTCTTGCGTTTTGGTACTACCACGATGGTGGAGATGGGAGGTGGATTTGATTTATCCACTCAGCTAGTTGAGGTTGCCAAGTCGCTTGGCATTCGCGCATATCTTGGGCCGGGCTTCAGATCCCATGAGCCGTACTATACTGTTAATGGTCAGCTGAAGGTAGACATTGATGAGGAACGCGGATTGACTCAGCTCAGACAAGCTAGAGAGTTCGTTCAGCAACACAATGATTCCGCCGATGGGAGAATTAGGACAATGATCAATCCCAAGCAGGCCGACACCTGCACTCCCGCTCTTCTATCTAAGGCTAAGGAGGTTGCCGACGAACTTGGAGTTGGCCTTCAGATCCATGTTGCACAGAATCTTAGGGAGTTCCACTACTGCATGCAGCAATACGGGAAGTCGCCAGTAGCATTCCTTGACAGTCTTGGGTTGCTGGAGGGACGGACGATTCTTGGTCACTGCATATATACCTCAGTGCATCCTTGGACCCACATGATCACCGATGACCTTGGATTGATCGCAAGTAGTGGTGCAACGGTAGCGCACTGTCCAGTCGCCTACTTCAGACGTGGCCTACAGATGGACAGCATCTCCAAGTACCATGAGCATGGTGTGAATGTCGCCATGGGCACAGACCAATGCCCTCGCGACATCGTCCGAGAAATTGGAGCAGCCAGCCAAATGGCGAAGGTGCTTGAGGGAACGCCCGTCCGTGGAACAGCACGCGAAGTCTTCGATGCAGCAACAATTGGTGGCGCGAAGGCACTGGACCGGACTGATCTAGGCCGTTTGGAGGCAGGATCTTTGGCCGATGTTGTGACGATCCGCCTTGATGGGCTGCATATGGGAGCAGTCTGGGATCCCATCCAAAGTATCGTCGAGTGTGCAACAGGTAACGATGTCGAAAATGTCATGGTAAACGGAGTTCTCCTCATACGAAGCGGTCATCACATGGAGGTCGAAGAGACTGCCCTACTCGATCGGATCAACGAAGAAGCGCAGAACTACTACCGAAGTGTGAAGAACTGGCACTATACCGGTGAGGAAGCAGAGCTAGCATTTCCTAGGGTCTTGCCAACCCGTGACTAGGGCCTGTTAACACTATTGCAGTGCTTCGACGATAAGCGCGAAGTGGATGAAGGCCCTGAACACGTTGTCGAGTTTTTCAGGACGAGATAAGATTCTCCGGAAGCCTTTCACTCGCCGAAACAACCGCTCGACTTCATTGCGACGCCAGTACATAAGGTGTGCACCCCTAGAACTGTCCCAGTCATGAGTAGAGAATCGGCTCGAATTGACCCTGCCCCCATTCTAGGTCCGGTCATAATGTCGGAATCGGCCGTCCTCGAACTGACGATGCTTGACCAATGCCGAGCAGCTCTGCAACGTAGGCTGCCGGCGCTCGATGTCCTAGACTGGAATGAGGTCGCATTTCATTGTACTCGATCCGCCACCGCTCGATGACTTTCCGCGCCTCTGCGAGGCTCTCGAACCAGTGCATGTTCAGGCACTCGTCCCGGAGCTTGCCGTTGAAGCTCTCGATGAATCCATTGTCCATCGGTCGTCCTGGCGCGATGAAGTCAAGCTCGATTCCCCGCCTGTACGCCCACTGATCGAAAACGTTGCTAGTGAATTCGGTCCCGTAGTACATACGGAGCAGGCAGTCACCGACCGCGTAACCTTCCTTGGACGAAGAAATGTTCTAAGGAGGTGCGCAGCAATGACTGCCCAACCGAAGTGTAGCGAGGAGATTGTTCTGTTGGCAATCGATGTGGCGAAAGCCTGGAACGTTGCCCTGATGGAGACACCGGATGGAAGGCACCAACGGTTTCGAGTGGCCAACAACCGCTCGGATCATGACCGCTTGGCACAACTACTGAAGAGCCAAGGTGTGCAGTGCCGGATTGCGTTGGAACCCACCGGCAACTACCACCGACCGCTAGCGCATCGCTTGCTCAGTGAAGGGTTCGAGGTGTATCTGGTTTCTTCGGTGGCGGCAGCCCGTTTTCGCGAGGCGATGTACAACTCCTGGGACAAGAACGATCCGAAGGACACCGCAGTGATCCTTGAACTTCTCAAGCAGGGAAAGGTTCTCTACTACCACGACCCCGTCGTGGCAAGGGTTCATGATTTGAAGGAGATCTCCAAGACCTACGTCCAGGTCACGCGAGCCAGAACGCGCTTGCAGCACAGCATCTTGACGCACCACCTACCGCTGTATTGGCCCGAGTTCGGTCGCTACTGGCATTCGTCACGAGCGGACTGGTTCGCGCGCTTTCATCTCCGCTTTCCTGTTCCTGAAGAGGTCCGCCGATTGGATCAAGAGACTTTCATCCAAGAGGCCTGGCCTCTGGTAGGACGCAAGGTAAGCAAGCGAGCGAAGCTCTAGGAAATCTACGAACTCGCCGCTCATACGATTGCCTTGCCGATTGATCCAGACAGCTACGCAGTGGAGGCGTTTCGTCTTCAATTGGGACGTTACCTCTCGCTGAACGGGCTTCGCAATCAGCTCGAGTCCTGGGCAAGAGATGCGTTGACGGAGAATGAGGATGCTCAGCTCTTGCAGACAATCCCGGGCATCGGCCCGGTGCTGTCGCTGATCATCCTCGCAGAGGCCGGGGATCTTCGTCGTTTCGGTCATCATCGTCAGTTCCTCAAGTTCTGCGGTCTGGATCTAGCCAAGAGTCAATCGGGGATGTCCCGTGGGCGAGAGAAACTGTCCAAGCGTGGCAACTCGCGGTTGCGTTACGCGTTCTGGTTGGCGGGATGTGTAGCCATTCGCATGCAGGAGAACTCGCTCCGAGAGAAGTATCAGCGCTACATCCAGGCTGATCCGACGGATCCGGATCTCAAGCGGAAGGCATTGACCGCTGTTGCGGCGAAGATGGCCGGAATTGCCTACGCGGTTGTGAAGACAGGAACACCTTATAGAACGTATTTCGAAGCTGCGGTACCCAGTGGATCGATCCCTCTCAGCGGGGCCGTAGAGGCCGAAAGGACCTCGTAGACAATGCTCGGACCTTCCACTGGGACCCTAGCCTGTTTCAAGTACAGTAAGAGCCGCCGAACAGCGGACTCTGTGTCATTATGGTAAGGCGGGAACCACAAGAACAGTGGAAGCCCACAAGGGTGCCACGTGCCAGGAGTGCGAGAGTCTCTCCCAACGGGAGGCAGGAGACGTTTGGTTCTTCGGGGAGGGTTGACTTCGTTGTTAGTACGTTGTCCGAAGTGATCACGAGTGGCTGTCCGTAGACCTACATTGCTTGGTCAAGTGCCTGAGTGACCGCGTTTGCCGGCAAGCTCTGCGCGACCTCCAAGCAGACGCACTCCCGACTGGCCTGATCGATCGCGGTGAGTACCCTGAATCGTCGTCCATCGGCCAGTTGGTCGCTCACGAAGTCGATGCTCCAATGCTCTCCAGGTTCTGTCGCTGGCAGTGGCTTCAGCCGGAGTTGCGCTGCTCGCTTCTTGCGCCGCTTCGTCCGCACAAGGAGTTCTTCCTCTCCGTAGATGCGGTACACGCGCTTGTGGTTCACTGACCACCCTTCGCGCTGCACCAGCACGGACAGCCTCCGGTAGCCGTACCGTGGCCGAGAGTACGCCAGTTCCTTCAGTCGCATCCTGAGAGCTCTGTCATCCTTCTGGCGGGACTCGTACCGGCACACCGATCGGTGCAGTACGAGCAGCCTACACGCCCTGCGTTCCGAGATCGCGAAGTCCTCGCGAAGCTCGAAGAGCAGTTCCCGCTTGGGTCACGTCCTGTCAAGTGGTGTAACGGCATCGAACCATCCTCTTGCTGATCAGGCGGTGAGTTGCTCGACCAGCATGGGTTCTTCCTC
>CAZQHD010000133.1:0-4025 GCA_964593295.1 uncultured Thermotogae bacterium
GTAGAGTTCATGGAGGCGGAAGCCAGTTCGGGGTCCGAAGTCCATGGTCTGTGGGAAGGGCAAGTCCAGAGTCCGTGGTCGGCACGTCGTGGGCAGACCAGTCCAGGCACTTGCAGGGACCAATTGGTGGATACGGCGAAGCGTTCCCTCGTGTTCGCCGACCTGTCCTCACGTCGTTCGAGCTTCTACGACAACTCCGTTGGCGCGGGGAGTGGGGTCCGCGGCCGGACGAAACCACGCACCACAGAAGACCTATCGCGATGGCACGTTGCATGTTCAGCGGCGTAGAGATCCCCGGAAGAGGCGGAGGCGGACCCGGATCCTCCCCCCTACTCCACCCGCCAGACGTGCACGACGGGCTTGGCTCCGTCAGCGAACATCTCGAGCACGTAGAGGAGTCCGTTCTCTCGGTCAAAGGCGACTTCGCCGATGAGATGGTGACGCTGCGGCCCAACGCCGAGGGACTCGGGCTCGATGCCGGCGGGGTTGTCGTACAGGACCGAGGTCAGGGGCAACACGGCGTACGGTTGCGGCTCCCACGGTTGCAGCTGCCCGGCGGCCACCTGCGCCAGCTCGGCGGGATCGTAGAAGATGATCTGTGCCTCGTACCGCGTGCTCCACCAGCCACGAGCATGGTTGTGTCCCTGACACTCCACAAGATCGTCGGCAGGACAGGGCGTGCCGTCCGCGAGGAAACAGGCCGTGTACTGCGTCGCGAACCCGCCGGCAACACACGGGGCTTCAGCATTGGTTGGGTTGACAAAGCCGTACCAGCACTTCTCGCCGACGGCCTTCGTGCCGGCGAGGATCACCGCCGACTCGCCGGTCGACGTGGTCAGCCAGGCACCGCCTTCCCACTCGTCGGCGTGCTGATACCCGTCCAGTGCGCGTTCAATCCCGGAGGTGGTGAGCGAGCTCGCATACTGCAGAAGGACCACCGGCTGGAGACGACTCCCGTCCGGCGCGGGGGTGCCGTCCGCATCGATCCACGGCCGGTACGCGAACAGCGTCGGTCCCATACCGGACCAGCCGCCATCGCGAAAGCGCCCCGTGGCCAACGGCCGACCGCCGGTGTGGGCGTCGGCCCACGTCTGCGGGATCTCGAACAGGTAGCCGTTCACGCTGTGGGTGTCCTGGTCACCGATGAACCACTCCCCTTGAAACGCCGGGCTCGAAAGATCGGGCGCGATCCAGGCGTGGCTAGGAAGCTCTTCCGCTGGAGGCATGTGCTGGCCCCAGGCCAGATGAAGCTTTGGACCGGTCGCTGGGTGATCGAGCCACGCAAGACCCATGCGCGGCAGTTCGTTCAGGCCGCGAAAGCGGCCGGCGGCAATATCGGAGAATCCTTGCAGGAAGGCGGCTGTGGGAAGTGCATTCAGATCGCGGCTGATGATCGGTTTGGGGATGCTGATCTCGGCCAGTTGGCTTCCGTCAGGCAGTTCTCCGTAAGCCATCCGGTCGTGTCCGCTGATGAAGAGGCTGCCGGGATGGTTGTCGTCTTCGCCCGGCAGGCCGGGGTGGAATGTCATTGCACCGCCACCGTACTCGAACGTCCGCGGTCGCTCCCCGTCGTCGGGAAGCCGGAAGGCGCCAAGGTAGGACAGATCGCCGGGGTGGATCCGCAGATCGGCGGCGCCTGATGCGACGCTCTCCGGCAGCGCCGCAGGCAGAGGCTCATCGCCCTGCGATGCATTCCCCAGGTGCAATACGAACGCCCCGCTGCTGATCAGAAGTGCGAGCGGCATGGCCAAAGAGAAGACCCGTACGTTGCACCGGCAGTTGCTCATGGACATGGACACCTCCGTCGATGGATGAAGGCCCGTCGTCGCTCACCCGCATTCGACACGGAGCGGTCGCTCCGCGACGAGCCAAGCCAGTCCTTCGATCGTAGCACCAAACGTTCGCCGCGACCGACACCACGTAGGCAGAAGACAGTTGGGATCTGGAGGTTGAGCGTTGCGAGTCACAGAAGAGAACGGAAACGCCTGCAGGCGCCCACTCCATCCACAGGACAGGTAACTGCGTGTGGCTTTCGGCCTGAAAATGGATGCCATGCATTGTGGAATGCGGCAGGTGAGCGTCACGCGTGCCGGGTACATTCCACTGAGACAAGTCGAGCGGTCCACTGTTGAGTGATGGGCTGCGATGTCGGGCTGGATGTGCGGCCACAGGAAGCTCGAGTACTCGAGCTTCCTTCCCGAACGGGTGCCTGCGATAAGGGGTCTGCATGGAGCTATGCCGGTTGATCGCTTTCCATCTGTGCGGTGTGCACGCTAGAATTCGAACGGAAGCGTGGAGGTGGCCCTTGAGGCACAAGACGAAAACGACATGGATTGGCAGTCGGGTACAGCGATTCTGGCGCAGCGTGGAGATCCTGCTGGTGGTGTCGCTCCTGATCGGGTGCGTGTCGATCGCGGGATCGGCCACGCTGCGTATCGAGACGTTTTGGGTCGATCTCGAAGTACTTGAGAGCGGACAGTTGGAGATTACGGAGACGCTCGATGTTCGGTTCTTCACGGCCCATCATGGCATTTATCGCGAGATTCCGGTGTCGTACCGACGTCCAACGGGGGAGAACCTGTCGATTGGGCTAACACTGAATGAGGTGTTGATGGATGGTGTGGAGGTGCCGTACACGTCGCGGCGTAGCGGGCGTCTTCGAGTGATTCGCATCGGCGATCCGGATCGAACCATTGGGGGAACGCACACCTACGCGATCTCCTATCGCGTCAATCGGGCCCTCTTGTTTGGCAACGAGGAGTACATCCAGCTCTACTGGAATGCGACTGGCACCAATTGGGAGATTCCAATCGATCGTGCAGTCGCGCGCGTATCGCTGCCAGCCTCAGTGGGCAACCTCGATGTGCCGACGACGTCCTACGTGGGCTATGCGGGCAGCACGTCGCGGGGCGACGTTGCGGTACGGGATGCGGAGGGGCGTTACGTGTTCGAGGCAACTGCACTTGCGCCGGGCGAAGGGCTCACGATCGATGTGGCCATTCCGCGGGAGGCCTCGGGCATCCTGACCCCACGTTGGACGGAGAAGGTCTTCCAGTTCGTGCGGGCCAACCTCTATGCGCTCCTGCCGATCTTGACGCTTGCTTTCATGCTCTTTTGGTGGTGGCGCAAGGGGAAGGATCCGGCCAAGGGCGTGATTGCGCCCCGCTACGATGTACCCAAAGGCGTGCATGCCGGCGAGGCGGGGACACTGATCGATGATCGCATCGACCTGCAGGACATTACCGCGATGGTGATCGGATTGGCGGTGAAGGGGTATCTCACAATCCAGGAGATCGATGAACCGGACGAGGAGCCTGCGAAGCGCAAGCGTTCGTCCGAGCCGCTCGATTTCGAGTTCGCCAAACGGCGCGGCGCGGACGATGAACTGACGCCTGTGGAGCGGCTGCTGCTGGATAGCATCTTCGATGAGGCGCATGATGAAACCCGTACGCTCTCGTCGTTGGAAAACGCCTTCTACAAGATTCTCCCCAATCTTCGTGCCCGTCTGTACAAGCAGTTGATCGACAAGGGCTACTACGCCTCGAGTCCGGAGGGCGTGCGGAGGCGGTACCTCAACCTCGCGATCGGATGCCTGTTCGCGGCCGTGGCGGCCGGGTTCTGGCTTTCCTCGCTGTACTTGGCGGTCGCCATCGGTGTGAGTGGGCTGATTGTGCTTGCGTTCTCTCGCATCATGCCGCGCAAGACGCAGAAGGGTATGGTGGCGTTACGCGAGATTCTGGGGCTTGAGATCTACATCCGCAAGGCCGAAGTGCGGCGAGTCGAATTCCACAACGCGCCGGAGAAGACGCCGCAGCGCTTCGAGCGGATGCTGCCCTACGCCATTGCGCTGAATCTGACCAAGATCTGGACCGAGCAATTTGAGGACACCCTCACCCAGCCGCCGAATTGGTATGGCGCCGCCTCGGGCAGCTTCCACCCACACTGGTTCGGGCTTCGGATCGTGCTGTTGTCGCGTGGGATGCAACGAACGTTTGTGTCCGCACCGCGAAGCTCGAGCGGACGAT
>CAZQHD010000134.1:0-3986 GCA_964593295.1 uncultured Thermotogae bacterium
CAGTGTGTCCTCATGCTGGCCACCAAATGACGATAGACTGGCATGCTATGCATCGTCGCCTCTCGATCACCTCTTCCCGTGACTCCAACCGCTCTTCGTCGTCTGCTTGTTCTTCGTGGCTGCTCTTCCGGCGTACGCCTCTCCCCCCGCTCTTTGCCCTTCTGCCGTTTCCCTACGAACGTTCTTGCCTTTCCGTCCCTTCCCTACGAGCGTTCCCTGTCCGTCTTCACCCTATGAACTCAACGAACCCTCTTTCGCTTTCCGCTCTCTGGCCTTTCGCCTTTCCGCCTCTTCCCTACGAACCCAACGAACTCAACAAACCCTACAAACCCTACAGACCCTACAAACCCTACAAACCCTACAGACTCTACAAACTCTAGGAACTCTTGCTCGCTGACCTTCCCACCCCAAGTCGATGGATGTGGGGGCCGGTGATCCCCGTGGTGGCATTACGGGTGTCAAACACGAGCTTGGCATGCTGCACGACGCGGGCGTAGTCCACACCGCTGTGGTCGGTGGTGATCAACACGAGATCCTGTTGGGCCAACAACTCATCGGTGAGAGGCACGCTGGTCATCTCTAGTCCGGGGCGGTTCACGATGGGAATGAATGGATCGTGGTAGGAGAGGTCGGCACCTTGTGCCTTCAGAAGCCGGGCGACCTTGATCGCGGGTGACTGTCGCAGATCGTCAATGTCCTTCTTGTAGGCGACCCCGAGCAGCAGGATGCGCGCTCCGTGGATCGGCTTTGCCTCTGCGTTCAGCAGCTCGGCGACCCGGTCGATGACATGGTAGGGCATCTGGTCGTTGATACGTCCGGCGATCTCGATGAACTGCGTGGTGAAGTCGTACTCACGCGCCTTCCACGACAGGTAGAACGGGTCGAGCGGGATACAGTGGCCCCCAAGGCCGGGGCCGGGGTAGAACGGCATGAAGCCGAACGGTTTGGTCTTGGCGGCTTCGATGACCTCCCAAAGGTCGATGCCCATGCGTTCGCACAGCAGCGCCAGCTCATTCACCATCGAGATGTTCACGATGCGGAAGATGTTCTCTAGGAGCTTGGTCATCTCGGCGGCACGCGGGGATGACACGCAGCAGACGTCGCTTTGCAGGATGGCTCGGTACACGGCGGCGGCGATCTCCGTGCATCGCAGCGTCACGCCGCCGACCAGCTTGGGGGTGTTCTGTGTCTTGTACCGCTGGTTGCCGGGATCGACGCGCTCTGGGGAGAAGGCGAGGAAGATGTCCTCGCCGACAACGAAGCCCCGGGACTCCAGGCGGGGCTGGATGACTTCCTCGGTGGTCCCGGGATAGGTCGTGCTCTCGAGGACGACGAGTTGTCCTTTCTTGAGATGGGGGAGCGACTGCTCCACGACGTGCTCGATGTAGCTTGTGTCCGGCTGTTTGTTCTTGTCCAGCGGGGTGGGGACGCAGATGGTGATCACGTCAGCGTCCTTGACAGCCTCGAAGTCTGTGGTGGCCCGGAGTTGCCCGCTGGCGACTACGGCGGACAGCTCGTCGGCGACGACGTCGCCGATGTAGTTCTCTCCCCGGTTGACCATCGCGGCACGGTCGGCATTGCGTTCGACGCCGATCACCCGAAATCCGGCCTTGGCCTTCTCCACTGCCAGGGGCAACCCGACGTAGCCGAGTCCGATCACGACCACCGTAGCTGTCTTGGACTGGATCTTCTCCAGGAGGCCCTTGTATGTGCTCATCGACGGATCCACCTCACGGGTCTTGGATGGAGCATTCTGCCCCAGCGGAATCGAGAGGGCAAGAAGCGATGAGGTTTGTAGGGAAAACCAGTTCGTGGGGAAGAGCGGTCCGTGGTCCATGGTTCGTGGTCCGTAGTCAGGTGGGCCGCGGTTCATTGGGTTCGTAGGGTTCGTTGGGAGAAACAGTGCGTAGTCCGTAGTTCGTGGTTCGTGGTTAGGCAAAGGCGGAAAGGGGTTCGTTGAGTTCGAAGGAACGCGAAGGGTTCCCGGGTTCGTAGGGAAAGGCAGTTCGCAGTTCGTAGTTCGTAGTTGAACAACGGCATGTAGCCCGTAGTAGGCAGCCAGTAGAAGAAGCGCCCGAAGGCGGAAAGCGAAACCAGTTCGTGGTTGAACAACGGCATGTAGCCCGTAGTAGGTAGCCAGTAGAAGAGGCGCCCGAAGGCGGAAAGGCAAAGCAGCTCGTGGTTGGGCACCGGATCGTGGCGAGTGGCCTGTAGCGCGTTGCCTGTAGCTCGTCGAAGGAGGGTCAGTGGAAGACGAAAGAAAGCCAAGCTTCTGGTCAGGCAAGAGCCCCTTGGCGGCTCAGTCGACACCTGGTCGGTGCCCCAAGACCCACTCGGCCATCCGACCACGGACGGCCTGCAGTCGTTGATCCGAAACAGCGCCCAGTTCTCCGAGGAGCAAGCCTTGCTCCACCACAGCAAGTCGTCCCATCCGAATCACGCTTGTCGTCTTCAACCCTGACGCCTCGAAATCCGAATCCTCCCGCTCGATGATCTCGTCAAACTGGGGTATCGCTTGCTCGGTCTGACCTGACACCATGGCCACCAGCCAGTCTTGGTGACTGCCTGGAACCGGTGCGATTAGGAGGACGGGGCGCAACTTGCCGGACCGAAGATCCGCATGAGGGAAGCGAAGCAGCGCGATCTTCCCCGCCTTCATTGCCACCGCGCTTTGAGATCGGCCAGGGTGTACAGAGCCGGCTCGTCCTCATGCCCCCTGACTGCCTGATCCAGGGATAGCCTGCGCCAATCGTGGTCTTCCTCCTGAAGCTGACGCGTCAAGAGGTATGCCGCGAAGTCGTAGACCTCCCCCTGAAGCTCCTCGGGAAGGTTACGGACAAGATCTTCCAGCGGACCCCGTCGGACCATGGTAGACACCTCCAACCTGTTCGATTCTAGACCACTGGGGTTGTCAGGGGCAACTGGTTCGTAGGGAAGGTCAGTTCGGAGTTGAACATCAGCATGTGGCCTGTAGCGCGTTGCCTGTAGCTTGTCGAAGAAACGCGCAACGGAAGGGACTGGCTCGCTGTCTGCGCTGGTGCCTGTCCCTGAAGGCCTGGTCCAGTTCTAGCGGTGATTCGCTCGTCAGATCAACCTGACGGATTCCCTCACCGTCGACACGGGCCAGGGCGTTATGTCCGATCTTCTGCTGGCATGATGGCTTGCCGAGTGACGAGGCCAACGTCTTTCCCAAGCGCGCCCGCGATCCTACACACAGTAGACTGAGTCATATTCGCCTTAGAGGCGTTTTCTGCTCTCGAGACCATCTGCTGGGTTACCCCGGCTTTGCGGGCAAGATCTTTCTGAGAGAGCCCTTGTTCGACCCTGGCAGAGTGAATGTCATAGGCAATTCGAAGCTTCTTTTTCTCGCAACCGAAGTCCTTGGCGAACTCGGGGTCTCGAAGCTGTTTCTCCAGGTATTCTCTATGCGTTCTCATGATCTCTCTCTAGCCAATCCTTTCGATATCTGCGAGCGCGCCCAATCTCTGTTTCTGGGACCCTCTTCGATTTCTTCTTAAACCCGTGCGTAAGCACGATGTCTCGCCCATCGCAAAAGAAGAACAACACTCGATAACGGAGGCCCGATGTCCGTACTCGAAGCTCATGTATCCCGTCCCTGAGAGTGTCTGCATGGGGTCTACGAAGGCTGGCACCCTCTTCCTCCAAGAGATCAACCACTGACAGCACCTTTGCTCTGTCCTTGAGGAGCAGCCCGTCAAGGAAATCTGCTGTTGGGCATCTCCCATCAGCCGTCTCATAATGGACTACTCTCCATGGCTTGCTGTTCGGCATAGTACATCAATCTTGATGTGACGTCAAGGGCTTGAGGCACGACTCGACCACCAGCCAGTCTTGGTGACTGCCTGGCATCGGTGCGATCAGGAGGACCGCGGTTCGTAGAGTTCGAAGGAACGCGGAGCGTTCCCGGGTTCATTGGGTTCGTAGGGAAGATTGGTCCATGGTCCGTGGTAATGGGTGAAGATCGG
>CAZQHD010000135.1:0-3966 GCA_964593295.1 uncultured Thermotogae bacterium
CGCGAGCTTGCTCGCGTGGGCGACTGTCCGCTGCTTCCGCTGGTTCGAGGGCGCGAAGCGCCCAAGGACCCGTGAATGGGAATCCGGCGCGCCACTTAGCGTCGCCTGCATGGAATTGCTTTGCTAGACTCTATGGTCTTCTCTCCGCCTTGTAACGAAGACCAATTGACTGTTCTCTGATACCGGTGCACCTCTATAGTTCCCCGTGAGGGCCTCAATCTCGAATCCACAACGATACAAGAGGTGAACTGCCTCATGCCTGAACGTGAACCGCGTGACCCACGACGAGTCTTCCGTTTTCACGGATCTTCCGTCGGCATCGCGCCTTGTGAATCGGAGTTGTGTGGTGATTGTCTGTCCCAACAGGTCTGCTTGCTGCGCTCCCTCAACAAGAACGGTGTCGTCCGAATCTTTGAGGACATACTCATCTCGCGGTCAAGGAGAGACGGCACAGTATCGGCTGGATCGCAAAGCGAGGGGATCGGGCGAGAATATCGAGAGCTCGGACGCGAATCGCTGACCGCCGCGGCAGGTCTGACTGTACCACGAAGGTTAAGGTATGTGTCCCGCGGGGGCTGCGTCCTGCGCCATGTGGGAGGACTGGAAGAACTGCTTTCCCTTCGCTGTGTACTCCTCCACCCGTGCAATGCACTCGAGGATGTGCCGCAAGTAGACGAGCTGACTCTTCACACCGGGACAGCCTCAGAGAGAACCTGGTCGCGCAGGAGGTCGTGAAGGCCATCCTCGGTGACCACTTGGACGCGGCGACCCAGCAACTCCTCCAGATCTGCCACCAATCCGCCAGAGAACCACGGACTCGTTGGACCTTTGACGGTTACCAGGAAATCCACGTCGCTGTCTGGCCTGGCGTCCCCACGGGCCACAGATCCAAACACACGGATGCTCTTGGCCCCATGGCGCTCTGCGATTTCTCGTATCTCCGTGCGATACGCTTCAAGCAGTTCAATGCCCACGAGTCCGCCCTCCGAGATAGCTGGGATTCCATTATAGCATGCGTGATGACACGAACCACCTGCGGATAACGATGATTGGCCCACCAATCGGCAGCGCAACGCCCACAACCGCCAGTCATCGCAAGCACTATTCCCGACGAGCCAAATCGTCCTTCAGTTGCCCCATGTGGCGTTGGCTATTCCTGCACGCACGCGTCGTTGCGGTCCCGCGGTATCTCTCGAGCCAACGATCCGGATCCAACCCCACCCGGAGTCAGCCGTGTTCCACTCCGCCGCCAGCGACTGGTCGACGGAGGCCCGTTCCGGACCATCCAGCTCGAAGCTCAGATTCGAGTCATGCCTCGCATACAGATCCTTGAAGAGCCACCCGACGGGGGATTGATCACATGAGACAACAGTTTGTGCGCAATGTGGAGCCCGGCACGGGATCAGCCGGCTACGGATGATCCTTTTCCACTTCTGCGAGAGCAGCGCCTTGAGGTGGCGGTAGGACGAGAACGACCTCAGCTACCGCGTGCGCTGCTTCCAGCAGGTCATCAAGCAGTCGCTTGCTGATATCGACAAGGCCCTCGTACTCGGACTGGTTCCGCTTCTGATGGCACGTACTCAGTACCCTCCAGACCGAGGCGGGGAGTCCCGCGGTGTGCGGCAGGGCTTGAAATACGAGATATCGATTGGACGATCGATACCCCAATCGGCGAAGCGCGGCAAGCGCCAGCGCGTGGGCCGCGTTGTAGGCAAGATCGAATCGGCCTTCGATGGACAGATCCTCATTGTCTGCGTCCTTGAGTCGTGCGGTCCCTGACTGAACCAGTCCGTCGTATTCGGTGCGTGACGGAGGTTCACGCTTGAGTCCTCTGCCATCTACAAGACGCTCCAGCTCAGTCAAACTCATCCGCATCTCCGAGAACGAACAGCCGCGGTTGGGACGCAGTTCGTGCCACGAACGAATCATGAACCTGGCGTTTCTTCTTCCATTCCTCGGGTGTCAGGATGTTGGGATTCACGGTGCGTCCCAGGGTGGTTTCCGCATCCTGAAGGTGCTCGTACACATCGGCAAGTCCCAAGGTTTCAGAGACGATCAGTAAATCAACATCACTCTCCGCACGGGCTTCTCCCTTGGCGATCGATCCGTACACGAAGGCGACAGAGATCTTGCTCGATAGCGGCTGGAGCGCCTGTCGGATCGGTTCAACAAGACCGACCGTCTTGACGATCAGCCCCCTCAGCTCATCAAAGGCCGGGCAGGCCTTGTTGGCCTGATAGTGCTTCTGATTGCCAACACGCGACACGTTGACCCAGCCTGCGTCCTCCAAGCGACGCAGTTGCCGATGCACGGCGCCTGTCCCACTGGCAGCAAGCCGGATCAGTTCGGCACTTTGGAATACCCGTTCAGGCTGACCGAACAGCAGACCGAGGACCCTTCTCTGCACCGTCGAGAAAAGGGCTTCCGCGAGGCCGGATCGTGATGGTCGTGTCCTCGTACCCATCTTGGGAAGGATCATACCCGATAGGGGAACGATCGTGAACGGCGTCTGCTCTTCGCCGCCTGTGGGCCAAACCTGTTCCCATTTTGGGAAGGGTCGTTCCCGGATTGGGAATGAGTGAAGATGGCTCTCCGGCATGCTCATCGGGTGGCTCAGATGCCCCTGGAAGGTAGATAGTGATTCAAGAAAAGTCACGTCCTGTCACGCACGTGGTGCAACGGCATCGCACCATCCTCTTGCTGATCAGTCGGACCCGAACCGCCGATCGGCACGGCGGGGTCTGACTGAACCGCGGAGGAATAAGGTATGTGTCCCGCGGGGGGTCCCGTCCCACTTGCATCTGGCTGATACCAACACCTGCAATCAGCCGATACCGTAACTTGCAAACAGCCGGAATCAAAAGTTACAGTCAGCCGACATGGAGACCCATGCTCTGGTTCCTCGATTCGTGGCCGCATCGCTGGCCGAAGCCGTATCGGATACCCCGGTTGTCCTGATCCATGGCCCCCGTCAATGCGGGAAGACAACGCTGGCTCAGACGTTTGGCGAGGCAAAAGGCTATGAATACTTCAGCTTCGATGATCACGTCGTGGCCGCCGCAGCAAGAAACGATCCCGCAGGATTCGTTGCCGATCTGCCCGCCAAGACGATCCTTGATGAGGTCGAACACGTACCTGAACTGTTCTCCTCGCTCAAGACCGCTGTCGACCGAGATCGTACCCCGGGAAGATTCATTCTCACCGGCTCGGCCAACGTGCTTCTTGTCCCGCGACTGGCAGATTCACTTGCTGGGCGAATGGAGATCCTTCGCCTGCATCCCCTCGCGCAATGCGAACTCGCCGGTAAACGGCCTGACTTCCTCGACAGACTCTTCGATCTTGGCTTCCCCACGCGCTCCCACGCTCGACTCGGAGACGAGCTGGTGGGCCGTATCGTAGACGGTGGCTATCCTGCAGCGCTTGCCCGATCCACGCACCGCCGACAGGCATCGTGGTATCGGGACTACATCGGAACCCTCATTCAGCGCGACGTGCAAGATCTCGCGAGAATACGAAACCTAGATGTGCTGCCTCGCTTGCTGACACTCGCTGCCGGGCAGACCGCTCAACTGCGCAACAGCGCCGATCTGGCAGGCCCGTTCCAGCTGAGCCGACCGACGATTCAGGAGTACGTCACACTGCTTGAATCTGTCTTCCTGATCGACACGCTGTCACCTTGGCACAGCAACCGGCTCAAGCGGCTTGTCAAGAGTCCCAAGATCCATGTTGGGGACACGGGCGTCGCTTGCGCGTTGCTTGGCGTCGACCGTCGAAGCCTGAAAGCGGACCGCGGCATGCTCGGCCATCTGCTGGAGACGTTTGTGTTTCAAGAGCTTCGCCGTCAAGCCAGCTGGCATCCGATGGACATCCGCTTCCATCACTTCCGCGATCGCGACGGGTATGAGGTCGACATCGTGCTTGAGCACGCCGGACAGCGTTTGTTTGGCCTTGAGGTGAAGGCATCTG
>CAZQHD010000136.1:0-3832 GCA_964593295.1 uncultured Thermotogae bacterium
AACAAGATCTACATTGCGATCCGGAAAAAAAAGGTTCCGGCAGAAGTGGTTAAAAGTAGGACCCACAGCGATCCAGCATCTCTTGCCCCGGTCTTCCACGCGATCCCTCGCGGTGTCTGCAGAAACGGCGCCTCCCCCAGATGGGGTGATGACTGGAAGTAGGTGGCGCCGAACGCGTTGAGGTTCATGCCGTCGGGAGGGTTGATCTCGAAGATCTTGCGTGCCAACTTGTCGACATGCCAGAGACGGATCGGGGTCGCCGGCGAGTGGGTCAGCCCCCCGGGATCCTGCGCCGGAGCCGTCCACCGCGCGATCTCCTCGCCGGTCGAAGGATTCAGCACCACCGTACGGGGAAAGCCATCTCCCTCACACACGACGAACAGCCTCCATGCGTTTCCCTGAAACGCCATGGCCAGGCCTCGCGGCCGCGACACGGGGGACGAGAGCGTCAGGATCAAAGTCCCCGAAGCGTCCAGCTTGTAGATCTCGCCCAGGCTCTCATCCGCAACCCAGAACGCGGGACCCACCTGCACTTCAACAAGCTGCGTCGCGAGGGTTCCGTCGTTGCCCCGGACCGTGAGTTTCACGGTGTACGTTCCCGCGCGCTGAAAGGTGTGCTCTCCAGTCGCGCCATAGGCTTCTGCTCCATCGCCAAACGTCCACCGGTAGGTGGAGATTCCCTCCGGCGAGCTCGACCCGCTGCCATCATATCGAACCGTCAACGGGACCGTTCCGCTCATGTGGGAAAGATGAACCACGGCCGCAGTCTGGCTGGATACCAGGGTACAACCGGAGAGCACCACGGCCACCAATCCGACAGCGATGAGCATCCACAGCTTGTTCCGATGTCTTGCGGTTCTCATATCTGGATCCTCCCCGACTCAGGATACCCCAGTGTACATCAACGGGCCCGATCAACCGAGAAGCACAGGATCGAGGCATGCCCCGCGTTCTGCTATCAAAAGAGCGCTCGAATGGCCCCCATGTCCACGTGATCGGACACGGTCGACGTGAGCTCGTCCACTTGGTCCGTGTCCTCCGGCCGCAGTAACGGGCGGATCCGTTCAATCTGCAATGCGGTCGAGTACGTGTCGCCAGACACCAGAAGCAAAGGAACGTTCTGGGTACTCGCCTTGGCCACGATATTTGCCGGGGGGATGATCCCGTTGGTGAGGACAATCCCGGCGGTTCCCTCAGTCTCCATCATCGCCAGGATCATGTCACTGCGATCCCCACTGGTGATCACCAGCTTGCCAGGTTCGTTGATCTGCGGATCAACCAGTGCAGCCCCCACGGACATTGCGCCGATGACCACCGCACGCACACGGTTCTTCAACCCGTCCTCCCCCCCCAGAACCTTGGCGAAGAGCTTGTCGGCCACTGAAGCAAGGGACAGGGTAGATAGCGACGCGCGGTAGGGGAAGACCCCCATCACGTTCACTCCCAGCTTCTCGATCTCCGGCAGGTGAACCTGCCTGAACTCCTCCATCTGCACGACCTTGTTGATGATCACACCGGCGAGATTCGCCTCATCGCTGCCCACGAACCGATGGATAAAGGCAAGATCGTCTGCGATGTCGTTCTCATCACCGCTTGCCAGGATCAAGACCGGAGCCCCTGTCTCCCGGGAGATCGTCAGCGGATCCAGATACACAGAGGCTCCGTACGCGAGGTCCTTCCCGCACTCAATGAACACCACCTCGCGGTCCGTCCCCACCTGGTGCACGATCCGCTCGAACTCCTCGAAGATCGCTGCCCGATCGTACATGTACCGGAGCTTCGAGTGATCGAATCCGATGCTGATCGTCTCCGGCTCTTCCCCCAAACCGAACAACTGGGTCAACAGTGAGGCGTCATAATCCCAGAGGCGCTTCTTCCGGTAGAGAAAACGGTCTCCCAGTGGCTTCAGATACCCAAACCGCTTTCCCAGGATTCGCGCCAGTGCAATGATGGTGCTCGTCTTCCCCGCGTCTTCCCGCGTCGATGCCACGATGAGCGACTTCACGCTACCTCACCTCCTCATGGGCTGAAAACAGAATCCTTACATCCACCGCCTTGGCGCCCTCCCCGACATCGTAGGCCACCAACGGGTTGATCTCGATGTCGGTCATCCGCGGACACTGGCTCACCAGATGACTTAGGGTGACAATCGCGTCCGCCACGGCCTCGACGTCCTTTCTCGCCTCCCCCCGAACTCCCAGTAAGAGAGGGAAGGAACGCAGCTCTCCGATCATCTCGAGTGCGGTTTCCCGGTCCACGGGCGCGGCGCGAAACGCGACGTCCTTCATCACTTCGACGTAGATCCCCCCCAGTCCCACCATGATCGTCGGCCCAAATGCGCGATCCTGTCTGGCGCCGATGATTGTCTCCACGCCCTGACGGACCATCTCCGCCACCTCTACGCCGTCGATCTTCGCATCTCGCTTGTAGTCGCGACAAGAGCGAAGAATGGCCTGGTATGCATCCATGACCTCGTCCCGGTTCTCCAAGTCGAGCGCCACGCCCCCGGCGTCGCTCTTGTGCACGATGTCCTTGGAAACGACCTTCAGCACCACAGGATACCCGATCTCCTCGGCCGCTCGAACGGCTCCTTCCAGGTCCGAGACAACCTCGGACCGCGGGCGGCTCAGCCCCAACGCGTCCGCGATGGCTGCGGCTTCCTGTGCCAGAAGAAAGCCGCGCCCCTCGCCACCTGCAGACTCCAGCACGGACTCGATCCGCTCCATCGGGAGCTCAAGGGCCTCCGGCGCTTCACGCGACCGCTGGTGGGTTCGCCACGACCGGTACAGCGCGCCCATGCACGACACCGACTCGTAGACGTTGGAGAACACAGGCACCCCTTCAGACCGAAGCGTTCGAACCAAGGATTCGATCTTCTCCCCGCCGAACAGCGTGAAGACCACTGGCTTCTCCTCTCGGAACCATGCGTAGCTCTCCCGTAGCAGATCACCGAACTGCTCGGTGTCGAACACCGCGGTCTCGCAATACAGCGCCATCACCGCATGGATTCGCTCCTCGGCCAAAGAGGCCTCCAACGCACGCCGGTAATCAGCCGCCGTCGCCTGACCGGTGAGATCCACCGGATTCTTGGAGGATCCGAAGTCGGGCATCACCTCAGCGTAGCTCTCCCGAAGGACGGATTGATCGTCGAATAGGTCTACACCGAACTTCTCGCAGGCATCCGTCGCCATCACCCCAATGCCTCCTCCATTGGTGACAATGACCGCGTCCTTGCCCTTCGGCGAAGGAGCCGACGCCAGATACCGGACCCAGTGAAAGGCCTCCTGCACGCTCTCCGCGCGCAACGCACCGCATTGCTTCATGATCGCATCGAAGACCTCGTCCGCCCCCGCCAGAGACCCCGTATGCGACGCGGCCGCCATCGCCCC
Organism: uncultured Thermotogae bacterium; assembly: GCA_964593295.1. Classification (GTDB taxonomy): domain Bacteria; phylum Bipolaricaulota; class Bipolaricaulia; order UBA7950; family UBA9294; genus SPBW01. The sequence continues at coordinate 3,390 of CAZQHD010000136.1, forward strand.
CCGCTCCGACCGTCCGGACTTGATGACCACAACGTGCTTCTCCTGTGTGACCCATCGGAGCGTTTGCGCCAACCGCGCTCCGTTCTTGACGCCCTCGATGTAGAGGAGAATGACCCGTGTGTTCTGATCCTGCCCCAGGTACTCCAGCAGGTCAGCTTCATCAACATCGGCCTTGTTTCCCACCGAGACCACGGCAGAGAGCCCCAACGACTCCGCCGCGGTCTTACCGATCATGGCGATGCCCAATGCGCCACTCTGAGTCACAATCGCCACGTGTCCCGGAAGGATCCCGCCAGGTCCGAATGTGGCATTCATGCTGGCGGCCTTGGAGTACACACCGAAGACGTTCGGACCAAGAACACGCATTCCCTGATGCCGCGCAGACTCTACGATGCGTTGCTCTTCCTCGACATTCCCAACTTCGGAGAATCCCGAGCTGATCA
>CAZQHD010000137.1:0-3781 GCA_964593295.1 uncultured Thermotogae bacterium
CGACGATGACGGTGAAGGTGTACAACCTGTCCGGCGCGAAGGTGTGGGAGACCACGCTGAGCAACGTTTCACAGATCAGCTGGAATGGAGAAGGACTGGCCAACGGTGCGTACCTGTACATGATCATGGCGACCGACGGAACGAACACCTACCACGGTGACGGCAAGGTGTTCGTGAACCGATAGGCAGGCGGCGGGGAGACTGTTCAGGGGGCGAAGTGGAAGGGACAAGGGGCTCAGTCAGTTCCCCCCCTTGGGGGAGAGGGGCCACAGGGAAGTTTCGTGGCTGTTCTCCTTCTAAGAGCCTGTAGCCCGTGGCCTGTAGCCCGTGACGACGTGGCCTGTAGCCTGTGGCGCGTAACATGTGGCGCGTAGCATGTGGCCCGTGGCCACGTAGGCCGTGGCCTGTAGCTCGTAGCCTGTGGCGCGTAGCCTGTGGCTCGTAGCATGTGGCGCGTAGCATGTGGCCCGTAGCCCGTGGCGCGCCCATCGCAGGCGCCTCCGTGCCTCACCCCGCCGGTCCCGATGAACCCGGGAACGCTATCGACTCTACGAACCCAATGAACTCAACGAACCCTACGAACTCAACGAACTCTACGAACCCTACGAACCCAATGAACTCAACGAACCCTACGAACCCAACGAACCCAACGAACTCTACGAACCCAACGAACCCAACGAACCATCTTCCGCACTCTCCTTGCCCCTTGAACGCTCTCCGCACCTCGCACTGTGGCCTCGCCACGCCCCCGTGTCCGCCATCACAGACAGATGTCTTGCCCAGATCGGACGCAGTGGCGGGCCGGTGCTGCGCCGTCTCGCTACGCTTGCAGTGGCCAAAATGACGGTCGACGAAGAACGACCGAAGAGACCAGGGGGTGATCCCATGAGGAAGTGGCTGTTCGTCCATCTGAGCGCCCGACGCGCGAGGCGGCACGAACATGCGTCGTCTCGCGACGGAGGAGAAGGGTCGATGGCTGTTGGGATAAGGCTTGACAGGCATCGCCGAGGTGTGCTAAGATCCTCCGCACATGGAGATGGGGTGGGGGGTGTCTATCCCTTTGGTCATTGAGAGACACAATCGGGAGCGTGGCTTGGCATTTGCACGCTCGAGAAAGCGCAAGCGAGTCCTTGAATCCTCGGTTCTGTCGAGGGTTGGAGGATTGCATGCGATGCCGGGGGACAACTCCTTTACCAATGAAGGCAGGGCTTTAGTTTTGGGGAGGTGGTAGGGCGCAGGATCCACGCGAGTCCCTATGAAAAACACAAGAAGAGTACGGGGCGCAGGCCTCGATCTAGCGGAACGTAAACAGAACCCATTGGCCCAAAAAGGAGGTACGACGTTGAAAAAGCAACTGTGTGTTGCAAGTGTCGCGATGTTGCTCGTGGCACTGTTTGCGGTTTCTGCCTTTGCGACGGACGCGCAGATGTACTTCGCGACCGACCGTAACGGTCAGAACCGCGTGACGAACATCCAGGAGGGTACGGAAGTCTGGATCGTCGTCATTGACAACGACAAGAACATTGACTGCGATCTGCGCGACAAGGTGTGGGCGGACATCAAGGTGATGGACCCCAAGACCGGCGCGTACATCGTGTGGAATCAGTACTTTGGAGAGGGAGTGGCTGGGGATCCTCCCGTGCTCGGCGTCAATCTGCAGCTTCAGTTCGACGGTGCAGACTTCAATGGCAACCTCCCGCTCGAGGTCGACTTCCTGGAGGAGACCGGCGCCGACACCGGCGTGTTCGTCTCCAGCCGGCCGTTCCGTGTGGGGACGCGCGAAGATTACGCCTCGGGCTCCCCGGAGCTGCACACCCACGTGGTGGACGCGCTGGCCGGCGATGACGATCAGCCGACCGATTTCCAGTGGGGCGGCTTCGAGTACACCGGCATGGGCTTGACCAATGATGCTGAGTTCGCGGACGAGCGCGGCGTGCTGGTTCCGGGCCCGGAGTTCATCATCGCGGATCTGGCAGATTTCCCGTTTGATGTGTTCGCGTTGCCGCCCAGCGACTGGAACGATGGGCCTGCTGAGGAGGGCGAATACATCATCGGTCGGTTCGAGAACATGGACACGCTGATCGGGATGTACCAGGATCCGCGAGATGCTCGCGATGTGGCCACGACGATGGCGAAGATCATCGACACGCCGGCCACCATCGCTTGGGATCGCGAGATCTACAAGGACGGCCGCATGACGGCCACCATCACGATCACCGATGCGGACGAGAACCTCGACTGCAACAAGGCCGAGTACGTGCCGTTCTTCGTGATCATCAACCCCGGTTCCTGGAACCCGGTTGATGACGTGCTGAACCCGACCAACTTCTGTATGTTGATGGCCACCGGTGGTGTGGATCCAGACGCGGGAGCGGTCCTGGATGAGCCGATCCGGTGGTACAACATCTACAACAGTGGGCTTGTCGCTACAGACCTCATCGACCTTGAACTCGGTCCGGTGAACAACCAGCAGCCCGTGGACGGCAACCCCTACTTCATGCAGTATCCAACGCCGAACACGCAGGACTGGGATGGCAACGAGCACGTCACGTTCATGGACACGGTGGATCCGGACGGCTTCGTGCGCGTGTTGTTCTACGCGCAGGAGACGGGCGTGGACACCGGCGTCTTCCAGTACAACTTAAATGATATCCGTATGGAGTTGGGCGTGAACTCGCTCGACCCCGGGGATGTCATGGTGGCGTACTATGTCGACCCGAACGACTTCGACGACATGACGCTGACCCCGGCGTACATCGAGCACCGCGACCATATCTCCCGGACCTCGTTCACGGATGCCAACCGCAATCCGCAGAACCTGTTCTGGATCGGCCGCGACCCGGTGTACGTGCAGGTGATCGACGCCAACGCGAACGTGGATCCGTGCTGCCCGGAGCAGGTCGTGGTGCACATCTGCGACGTGCACGGCGAGGACGACTCCGAATGGATCGTGCTCGACGAGACCAGCTCCAACTCGCCGGTCTTCTTCAGCTTCTCCGGCACGCGCCTGCTCCCCGTGTGGGACGCGCTCGGCGTGGGCCTGGGCAACACCACCCACGGTGGCTTCCAGCTGCAGCTGGATAACTGGAAGCTCGAGGTGTTCAACGAGGACACGGTGTACGCACGGTACAACGACGTGTACTACTCCGAGGACATCAATGGTATGCTGGGGCTCGGCGACGCCGACACGGACACCGCGTTCCCGCCGTACATTTCCCGCATCCGCGTGCACAACGACATCAGCTTCGACCTGATGAAGATCAGCGACACGCAGGTGTTCGACGGCTCGACGACCAACATGTGGTTCCTGGACCGCCAGGGCAACAAGGTCAGCGGGTACGTGAACTCCGACTGTGTGTTCGTGATGGTTCAGGACACGGACCAGGACGAGGATACGTTCCGCCGCGAGCGGATCTCCGGCTGGTGGGACGGTGGCCAGAACTGGCCGTTCGGCCCGCTGCCGGTCAACGGCTGGGACTGCGGACCGGGTGGCGATATCGATCACCCGTTCAACAACCTGTTGGGCCGGGTCGACATCTTCAACGCGGCCGCCAGGTACCCCGTCTGGACGGATAACGATGGTCAGTTTGCCTCTCCGAAGCTGTACGTGCTGAACCCACGCAACGGCTACTGGGCGGCGATCGACATGCTGGAGACCGGTGTGGCCACGGGCGAGTTCGTGTCCGTGATCTGCATCGAGCTGGTGAGCGTGCACGAGTGCGTGCCGACGCTGGGCACCCGCCCGGGCGACACGGTCGTGGCGTTCTACCAGGATCCGTCG
>CAZQHD010000138.1:0-3391 GCA_964593295.1 uncultured Thermotogae bacterium
GAGGAGGGAGGCGGCCATGACCAGAACTCCGGCCAACAGCACGCGACGGAACCCGAGCCGATGCCCGACGAGTCCCAAGGGGATCGCTGAGACCATGGTCGTGATGGGAGGCAAGGCAACGAGAAACCCGAGCCGGGCGGCGTCAAACCCGAGCGAGAGTACATAGAGGTTGAACAGCAGCTGAACGATGCCGAGGGAGAACCCGCTGATCACGCTGTAGAGCAGGTACCATCTTGCGTTGGGGCCGAACTGGCGGAGGCGGCGCACGTACTGACGAGAAGCTGACACGGACAGAGGCCCCCTTTCCGCGCCGATCATACGTGATCCCACGGCCGATCGCAGGGGAAGGTACACGGACGCTAGACGCCGAGAAGAAACCAACACTCGTCGGGTGCCTCTCAGCCTCGGAGGTAACGATCTCGACATCTTCGTGGGCGAGACCCGTTCCTGTGTCCCGTTCAGGTTCTCTGCGTGTCCGGCGAGCGTGGGAGGGGTCCATTCGTCCGAGGACGCCTGTGCCATTGTCCGATGCCCAGAAGACCCGCGTCCGGACAGCATCGACGAGGGACAAGCATGCTGTCCTCAAACAGATCTATCGGGGGTATGAGATGAAGTGGATGTGTTCTCTGGGAATCGTAGGGCTGCTTGTGCTGGCTGTGATCACAGGAGGGCTGGCCGCCGACTTCAGCGGACAGGTCTCGTTCTGCCTAGATCTGCTTCCGGGTGTTGCCGCGCGATCCGAGCTGGGCCTGACCGCTTCAGGCACAGATTGGACCCTGTCGAGCGACACCTCGATAGCGATTCTGCCCTCTTTCGGAGTCGATGAGTCTCTCACGTTCGTCTACGATCTGGCTCCGTTCAAGCTGACGGCTGGCGCAACGATCGGGCTGATTCCGCTTTCGTTCGGATCCGCCTCTCTGGAGGCGAACTTCGACCTGCTCTCGGTGAACCTGGCTGAGGAGGACCCTACCGTTACCTTCAGTTCCGGGATCTCGGGGGGCGCAGTGTACAGTGGAGGGGTCACGGCGTTTGCGGATCTGGACGGACGGCTGCGCGTTCAGCTCGGTGAACACTCACTTGTCAGCACGACGACCTTCTCGGTATGGCCGGTTGGCCTAACGTCCACCATTCTCGTGCACGTCGCGCTGGGAAACCTGAGGATGGGAGAGGACGGCGTGAGCCTGGAGAACTCGATCTCGCTCTTGCAGAGCGTCGTTCCGTTTGCCCTCTCCTACGTCCAGCTGAACTCGAAGGCGGATTGGGGAAGCACGTCGCTGCACAACGTGGTCTCGTACTTCGGAGGCGGCACAGTCCAGATTCGATCAACTCTGCGTGTGCAGTGGGAGCCGATCACCGCGTGGGTATGGGGATCGTACCATTCAACGGCCTCGGCCCGATGGACGGCCGGTCTCTGTGCGTCGTTCACCTGGGGGGAGACGTAGGCGTATCGTAATCGCTCATCATGAGGACGTACGACAGGTGCAAGACGGCATGTGCGCCCTCGGAGGACCGGCTTGCAGTCGAGGAAACGTGACGAGGCCGTCCACCATCTGCAGCCTCAAGCCCTCGCTGCAGGAGGATCTATTATGGGGACACCGGCCCAGAAGCAACCGAGCCAAAGAGCATGCAGACAACGCTGCGCGCTCCTCTGGTCGCGCCCACCGGCGGCAAGGGCCTCCTGCCAAGAACTACTTGTCCTGATTGGCGATCTTGCTTGTGTTCTCCGCCACACGGAACAGGACGAGGATGAGTTCGCACGAAATCCGCGAGAGAAGCACAAGAAGCATGAACACCACGGGGGACAGGATGAGGAAGAGTAGTCCCCACCCAACGCCGGCCACGAAGCCGGAGACGATGAGACCGATCGACCCGATCCCTGCGAGACCGATGCCGATGAGGAACAGGATCTTGATCAGTTTCGTGGTGACAAACTCCGAGAACGACAGATCGAACAGCAAGGTGAGACCACTCTTTGCATCCACTGTGTACTCCTTTCCTGGACCGACCCAGTCCATCGAATCCGACTGTGAGGACATCCGCGCTGTGCGAGCGGCATCCATCCCCATTTCGTTAAGTGCTTTCCCTTTCTCCTGTGAGCCTGCGTTGGCGAGGCCTAGATTCACTCCCGGGAACAACACGGAGACTCCTGCACCATACCGCGTCTATCCTAAGGCTGAAGCGCCTGCGGAAACAAGTCGGCTCCAAGGGAGATCTCCGCGATTTGCATTGTGGGGTCAAACAGTGATAGAAACAGGCGACGCGGCTGAGCGCTGCGCAGAATGCAGGGAGGTGTCTTGATGAGTGAGAAGATGAGTAAGGTGGTTATCGGGTTGTTGCTGCTCTGCGGTGTGAGTGTGGGGAGCTTCGGGCTCAGTCTGTGCGACTACGTGTCTCCGGAGACGAATGTGACGGATGCAGTGCTCTCGTTTAGCTATCGCTATTTCGACGATGCAGCGACCCCGGGGGTCGTTGACGTGAATACAGGAAGGGTCAGCTTGTCGTTCGACACGCTGTACGACTCCTCGGAGATCGGATATTCGTTGGGTGGATCGGGCGAGATCGGCGTGGTGGACCTTGTGCCGTCAACATGGCAAGGACAAGGGGCAGGGACTTTCCGCTATTACCTCCGCGAGGACACGCCGCTGTTTGCATTCGGCGGGATGGAGGGGGCAGCGGCGCCTGGGTCGTTGGGATTGGACGTGCGCGCGGGAGTCGGATACGGACGCTTCACGGATGTCACGCCGATGGCGCGCGCGATGGAGATCGAGAGCTTCCTACGCCGGATGGAGTTATTGGAAGGCCAACTCCCTGACGACGTACTGATGGCGGCTGCACTCATCGTCGGTCGGCGCATTGAGTACGAGACGGTACCAATGTGGGTCGCCGACATCGAGAACCTGCTCGAAGGGGCGCTGGAAGTGGAGCTGGATGCGCGCTCGCTGCTCAGGATTGAAGAGATCATGCTGCAGACAGGGAACCAGAGACGGTGTGGCTGGGCCGTCCAAGGAGGCGTCGGGTATGAGTTGATCGATCCGGCGGGGGGAAGCCGCAATCTGCTCGTCACATTCAGTGCGGATGCGGCGGTTTCCACTGATCCTGCGGAGCAGATGGTGTTGCGCGCGAGTCTATCGGGTCCGATCGATCTTCTGAACGAGAACAAGCTGGTCGTCAATGCCTCGTACAAGTACAAGTATGCTGAGAATGGAACCGTCTCTGCGACGTACGGGATGCAGCAGGTGAAACCGGCGGATGCGGTGGCCCTGCGTAGCCAGTCGGCAAACATCTCCCTTTCACTCGGGGTTGGGGGTGCCGACGTTGTGCTTCAACTGGGCTTGTCTCGCGGGGCAGATCAGCCTGGATGGTCGGTGGACTTCTCGATTTCCGCTGCGAT
>CAZQHD010000138.1:3401-3758 GCA_964593295.1 uncultured Thermotogae bacterium
GCGATGGAGCTTCTGTAGACGGCGGCTGCTAGATCCTTGCTCCTTGCTCTAGCTAGGGGACGGCCGTCGGTTCGCTGCTATCGTCGGGGGATGCGACAGGCGCCGAAGGCCGTCTCTTTCTGTCAGAACGGACGAACGTCCGAGCCTCATCGGGCGCCAAAAACTGCTGGATCTCAATCGTGTATCCGCCCGGATCCTTCAAGAAGAAGCAGCGGACGCGGATGTCCTCGTGATCGATGAGTTCTGACGCCAAAGGAACACCGCGGTCCTGGAGCGCTCGGTACCAGGATGAGACATCGTCTACAACGAAGGTCAGCAGCACTGCGCTGGATGGCTGGGCACGGAACGAGCCCTTCT
>CAZQHD010000139.1:0-3730 GCA_964593295.1 uncultured Thermotogae bacterium
CGCCAGGTCGTCAGGCCCATGTTGGGCTGGGTGTGGTCGGCGCGGTCGCGGATGATCTCGGCGGCGGTCTGGCCAGTGATGGCCCAGTGGAGCTTGTTCTGGACGGTCTTGAAGAAGGTCAGGCTGATCTCTTGAGTGGGGTCGTAGTCGATGGCAGTGGCGTAGATGTCGGTAATCTTCTGATAGAAGCGCCGTTCGGAGGTACGGATGTCCTGGATACGGCGTAGGAGCTCGTCGAAGTAGTCGAAGGGATGATTGGGGTTCTTCAACCGCTCGTCGTCCATGGTGAAGCCCTTGACGACGTACTCGGTCAGGCGCTGGGTGGCCCACTGGCGGAAACGGGTAGCCACGTGGGACTTCACGCGGTAGCCGACGGAAATGATCATGTCGAGGTTGTAATACTCCAACTCGCGCTGGACCTTGCGGGAACCCTCCTGGCGAACGGTTAAGAATTTCTTAACCGTTGCCTCAGCGGTTACTTCTCCTTCTGCAAAGACGTTGCGAATGTGCATGCTGATGTTGGGAACCGTCGTCTGAAAGAGGTCCGCGATGAGTTGCTGGGTGAGCCAGACGGTCTCGTCTTCGAGTCGGACGTCGATCTTGAGCTTGCCGTCTTCTGCCTGATAGACGAGGAAATGGCTCTTCTGTGCCAGGCTCTCGCTCATATCCCCAGCTCCTCGAAATTCCTCTTGATCGTAGCAGCCAGTGTGACTGCTTCAGCGTTCAAATCGTCCAGCTCTACATGGATCTCGCGCAGGGTTTCCTCGAAGTCGAAGTCTTCGTCTACTTCTTCTGGGGCGACGCCGACATAGCGGCCGGGGGTCAGACTCCAGTCGTTGGCTTCGATCTCGGCCCGATCCACCAGCTTGACCAGGCCTTCAACATCGCGCAGTTTGGCCTCGGGGAAGCGTTCGGTGAGCCAGTGGGCTTGCCGCCAGAAGTAGCGGACCCTCTTGAGTTGCGCAACGGCTCCTTGACGCGTCTCGTCAGCCGCCTTGCGTGCTCGGGTGATGTCTCGACTGTCCCAAAGATCGCTTGACTTCGCATCGCATTCCTTTTCGCAGCGCTCGATCAGTCGTGTAATGAGCTTGAAGAGGAGGTCGGCCTGCTTGATGAGGTTTCGGCTGGCCTCAGCCAGCGCGGCGAGCCCGTCGACGGCTTCCTTGAGGGCTCCGTCGGCGACTTCTTGCTCTTTCCATGCTGTTTCCTGTTCGGTGAGGGATTGCTGAAACGCTTCGACATCGGCATGGAATACAGGCAAGGCGTTGGCCAGCTCCTGCTCCACTTCGGCGTGTGCTGCGTCATCGGCACGTGCTGCCAGGAACGGTTTGATGAGCTCTACCAGCGCATCAAGCGCGGCCGCGAAATCGGGAAGTGGATTCGTCGTCTCGCCATCCTCGTTCTTGCTGTTGAAGCAGCTTGCCGCTTCATCGAGCGTGCAGCGGCAGTAGGTTGAGACGAGATCGAGATATTTCTCGGTCTGTCCGCGATACAGCCACACAATGGCAAGAAGGTTCTGCGCCTGCTCGGGGCTGAAGTCGTAGATCTTGCGCGTGACGACGCGGTAGATGCTGCGTGCATCGAGCATCAGAACTTTGTCGCGGTGCTCCTCGGGCTTGTCACGGTTGAGGAACCACAGCTCGCAAGGCACGGTGCGGGTATAGAAGAAATTGGACCGGATGGCGATCATCACATCAACATCACCGGTTGTGACGAGCGACTGACGCACCTTGGCCTCGCCGCCTCCAGCGCTGGAGGCTTGGGACGACATGACAAAGCCCGCCCGGCCGCGCTCATTCAGGTAGCTGTAGAAGTAGCTGATCCACACGTAGTTGCCGTTCTGAACCTTGCCCTTCTTGTTGACACCGGGCAACCCGAACGGCAGGCGAGGATCGTTCTTCATCTTGTCTGCGTCGATCTCATCGACATTGAACGGTGGATTGGCCATCACGTAGTCGGCCTTGCCGACCAGTTCATGTGGATCTTCGTAGTAGGTGATTGCTCGTTGAATGTCCCCTTCGAGTCCATGGACTGCCAAGTTCATCTTGGCCAGGCGAATGGTGGTGGCATTCTTCTCCAGCCCACGGAAGGTCAGTCGCTCCGTCGGGCTTTGCCCATGGTCCTCTACAATCCGCGCGCTCTGCACAAACATGCCGCCCGATCCGCAAGCCGGGTCAAGCACGGTGCCCCTGTCAGGATCAAGCACGTGGGCGATGAGCGAGACAATCGAGATTGGGGTGAAGAACTCGCCGCCATCATGGGCCTTCTGACCGGCGAACTGGGTGAGGAAGTACTCATAGATGCGACCGAAGACATCGCCGGAGACCTTCTTCAGCTCGTCGGGATTGAGTGTACGAAGCAATTGGCCGATGACATTGTTGTCCAGTTCCTGATACTCGTTCTTGGGGAGGACGCCCTGGAGGTTCTGATAGTCCTCCTCAATGGAGTCCATCGCATCGACAATCGCCTTGGCACGATCCTCGCTGTCCGGCAACGAGACGAGATAATCGAACTGCGCCTTCGGTTGAAGGTAGATGGCACTTCGCTGCGAGAAATCCTCTTTGGTCAGCTCTCGTCTGATACCCCCACGCGTGGGCAGGCTAGCCTCGATGTCATCCTTGACCGCAAGATATCGGCTGTAGGCATGGCGAAGGAAGATCAGCCCCATGACCGGAAGGAAGTACTCATTGCTCGCGAAGTTCGAGTTGGCGCGCAGCGTATCCGCCGCGCCCCACAGCCTCCGCTCAATGGCTTCGATGTGTTCTAGTTGCGCCATGCTCTCACGGCTCTCTGCTATTTAGGTAGCTCCCCGATCGTCGCTCGAATCCGATGCTCCAGTGCCACAGCCAGTTCCTCGGGCGTTTCCCACACAATGTGATTGTACTGCCGCGTGTCGAAATGACAGTCGTCGAGCTGGTCCTTCCGGCATGTCCAGATGACAGGCACTCCCAGGCCCATGGCGTAACCTGCTTCGAAGTAGACTCCCTGACGATGGCCCGCCACATCGGCGACCAGAAGCCCGCTTCTACGGATCTCCATAATGATCCGATCGCAGATCTTCTCATTGTGCTCTTCTTTGTCGACACGAAGGGGGCGATACCCCGCAGCATCGATGCCCTTGTAGAGGCCATTGTCCCAGGCAGACTGCATCGAGTCATCGAACCACATCGCCACAAACGCTTGACCTGTTCTTGCTCCGACAGACTGAAGTTCGCCAACTCGTATCCACCCGGATGTGGTAATCATCATCGTGGACCAACCATCAGATCTTCGCCTCAGCCATCCACGTTCTTCGAGGGCATTCAAGTAGAAGTCCATCTGTCTCAGCGCCATGGCATAGCACATATAGATGTCGTAGTTGTCGACGCCACAACGTTCGCCGGGCTGGCCCGTTCTCGCGCCCAGATTCTCAAGAACGCGGTCGAGCAACTCAGGAAGATCGCGTGGTACAAGTGCTTCAAGTATCTGATTGATGCGGTAGTCCTGAGAAGTGTCTGATCCCTCATAGCTGCTTGAGCAGATGGTAGGCGCCTTACGCCCTTGCACGGCTGTTCAGCGGTCCATGATGCAAGACGAGATCTCTTGTGCTCTGAGAGGCTTTCAATCTCCAGCTTGGCTTCCCACGTGAGCGTAGACCGGCCGCACATTCTGCACTCAATCTCGTAGGTGTCATTTGAAGGATTCGGAGCTATCTTCAGGTCTCCGTCGGACAACACCTGCCCACAGAGGT
>CAZQHD010000140.1:0-3724 GCA_964593295.1 uncultured Thermotogae bacterium
GATGCGCCGTCATCTTGCGGCCCTGTACGCCTACTGTCGGACCGTGGACGACCTCGGGGACGAAGCATGCGGCAACCGACTGCGGCTTCTTGACCTTTGGGAACAGGAGCTTGACGCGGCGTACCGGGGGACTGCACGACACCCGGTGATGGTGGCGCTGCAGGAGACGATCGCCCGGTTCAGGTTGCCCCGCGATCCGTTGGAGCGTCTCATCCAGGCCAACCGCATGGACCAGCAGCGCACCAACTACCAGACCTTCGACGAGCTGCTCCACTATTGTGTCCACTCCGCCAACCCTGTGGGAGAGTTGGTGCTCTCCCTCTATGGGATCCGTGACGAAGAGCGGATCAGGCTCTCCGATGCCACCTGCACCGCACTTCAGCTCACGAATTTCCTTCAAGACGTTCAGCGCGATGCCAACATGGGTCGGATCTACTTCCCTCAACAGGAGATGGCCACGTTCGGGGTGTCCCCAGGCGATCTGCTCGCCTCACAGGCATCCCCAGGGCTCCTCCGCCTGATGCGTTTCCAGGTCGACCGAACACGCGGCCTGTTCTCAGAAGGGCTTCCACTCCTCGATCAGGTCTCAGGGCACCTCCGAGTCGATCTCGCGCTGTTCTCCCGCGGCGGCCTCGCCATCCTCCACAAAATCCAGCAGCAGGGCTACGACACGCTTCATCGCCGGCCGACCTTGTCCTCCCGAGAGAAGCTGGCACTGGCCATCTCTACCCTCTTCTCCCGCCGGTGGAAACGATGGATCTGAACGCTGCCTACACAGAATGTGCCGGAATCACGCGCCGTGAAGCCCGCAACTTCTACGTCGCCTTCTTCTCGCTTCCCAGGCCACAGCGGCGGTCCGTCTATGCTCTGTACGCGTTCTGTCGGGAGGCTGACGATGTGGTGGACTCATGCGCCGGGCGCGATCCTCAGGAAGCGCTGATCGAGCTTCGCCGTCGGCTTGACCGCGCGGCCGACGGAGAACCGATCGCACGTCGAGACCATGCATTGGCGGATACGATCGCCCGCTACGGCGTAGAGCCACGGCATCTGCACGATGTACTCACCGGAATGGAGATGGATCTGACCGTCTCACGGATCACCGATGAAACGATGCTGGATCGGTACTGCTATCACGTAGCCTCAGCGGTGGGGTTGGCCACGCTGCCGATCCTCAACCGCGGCGTCCCGCCCACGGACAGAATGCAAGGCGACGCGATCCGGCTCGGCATGGGGATGCAGTGTGTGAACATCCTGCGCGACGTCGCAGAGGATCTCACTCGCGGCCGCATCTACCTTCCGGCCACCGTTCTCCAGCAACACGACGTGCACGAGAACGTCCTGCACGGGCGCACGCTCACCGACCCGCTTCGTTCCGTCCTCGCTTGGTTGGCCGATCGGGCCCTAGGCAACCTGCAGGTAGGGAGCCATCTGGTGCCCCAGCTGCCGCAGCGATCTCGCTCGTGCCCATGGCTGCTGGCAGAGATCTACGGGCGCATCCTCCAACAGATCACCACCCGAGGTTTCGACGTCTTCTCCGGTCGTGCGTCCCTGCCCGCACGCCGGAAGCTCTGGCTCCTGACATCCACCCTGTGGAGACGCCTGTGAACCCGGTGATCATCGGCGGAGGCTGGGCCGGACTGGCCGCCGCCTGTCGACTGGCTGGAGAGGGACACCAGCCATTGCTTGTGGAGCGTTCTTCCCGGCTCGGCGGCCGAGCGTCCTCGTTCTTCGACCCGTTCGCCGGGTACGAGGTAGACTACGGCATGCACGTGCTCCTTGGCTGCTGCGAAGCCACGCGTGGCTTTCTTCGTAGGATCAATCTTGCGGAGGCGGTCGTCTTTCAGCCCGCGCTTCGCGTTCCGCTGTCCGAGAGATCGCGCAGGCATCTGCTGCGCTCCGCGCCGCTCCCCGGCCCCCTGCACCTTCTTCCCACTCTCCTTCATGATGTGCCCCTCTCGGCTCGCCAGCGGTACTGCGCGCTGCGTGCCGGACTCGCACTCTGGACGGCATCCGAGAGGACACTACGCAATTCTTCGTTCGACGCATGGCTCGCTCGCCACGCGCAGGATCACAGGACACGAGCCTGGCTGTGGAACCCCATCGTGATCGCCACCCTAAACGCCTCCCCGAAGCGGGTGAGCGCCGCGGCGGTGCAGAAGGTGTTCGTCGAGGGCGTCTTCCGGCGCCGCGGTGCCGCGCTGGGCCTGTTCCGTGTACCTCTCTCCCGGGTCGCCGCCGCCGCCGCGGAGTACATTGAGGCCCGCGGTGGAACGATTCAACTCCACACCGCCGTGCAGGCGATTCTCGTTCAAAGAGGGCGGCTCCATGGCGTCGCTCTCAGCGACGGAGAACAGATCCTCTCCGACACGATCATCTGCGCGACGCCCCCCTGGGATCTGTGTCGGCTCCTGCCCGACGCATCCTCATCCATCCTCGGATCCTCGCATCATCTGGGCTGGTCGCCGATCGTCAACGTCCACCTCTGGTTCGATCGCCCCGTACTGGACGAACCGTTCTTCCTGGCCGTGGAGTCGGAGATCCAGGCCGTGTTCGACATCACGCAGGTCCAGCAGCGGCAGGAGCCCTCGGGCCGGACCCATCTAGTGATCTCACAGAGCGCCGCCGACGCCTGGTGCCTCGACGCCGACAACGCGATCGTCAAACGCTCTCGGGTCGCCCTTCGCTGCGCGTCCCCCCGCTCCTCGGCCGCCCAGCTTCTCCACGCACGTGTCGTACGACACCCACGCGCCACGATCCTCCCCGCGCCCGGCGCAGACATGGACCGTCCCTCGTCCACCACCGCATTGGCCGGCCTGTACCTGGCCGGGGACTGGACCCACACGGGATGGCCTTCCACGCTGGAGGGAGCTGTGCGTTCCGGAATCGTGGCCGCCGCCCGATCCGCTTCGACGCGCCCGAACGCGCCGACATCGCCCGACCCTACTTCCCAAGCATCGTAAGCAGAGAAGGAGAGCACGCGCAGTTCGTGTTCCTTGCGCAGTATCTTCCGGAAACTCACCCTCAGAATGTCAGGGTACGCGCCACGTCTCGCGCCCACTCGTCGACCGCCAGCAACCGCGGAAGCGCCGGTTGCGAAGGCTCCTTCACCTGCTCCACGCGCCAGCGTACAAGCACCTCGGAGAGCCCCTCCGAAATGCCCAAGAACGGAATCTCGCCGTCGAGGAACCGATAGATCAGCACCTCATCCGCGGCGTTCATCGCTGCCAACGCGCTGCCGCCGGCCTGTGCCGCCCGCAGCACCGTACCGTACGCCGGAAACTGCTCGGGATCGAACGGAAGGAGCCGGATCTCCAGCGGTCGATCGAACGGCAGCCGCGGAAGGCCGGTGTCCACGCGCTGAGGATGAACGAGCAGATTCTGAATCGGGATACGCATGTCGCGCGGACCCAGCTCGGCTTTGATCGATCCATCGAGGAACTCGACCATGGAGTGGATGTATGAGTCGGGCTGAATCACGACGTCAATCTTCTCGTAGGGCACCCCATAGAGGGAATGCGCCACGATGACCTCGAACGCCTTGTTGACCAACGTGGCCGAATCCACGGTGATCTTCCGTCCCATGGACCAAGACGGATGATCGAGCGCCTCCTCCGGTGTCACGTCTCGGAGCCGTTCGGGGGCGCATCCGAAGAACGGACCGCCGGACGCCGTCAGGATCAGTCGGGCCACCTCTCCAGGATGGTGTCCGTGTAGGCACTGATGC
>CAZQHD010000141.1:0-1357 GCA_964593295.1 uncultured Thermotogae bacterium
CGTGCCTCGTGCCCTCGCCGAGGACCGGGTGGACGGATCGGTGGTTGCGCTGGAGGGGTACAACTTCTATCTGCGTGTCCACGCATCCCCTCAGGGGATCGACGTCGAGACGGTCACGGTGGCGCGCGCGGACGATGACGCGTTCGTGCAAACCGACGGACACCTGCTCGACACGTTCTCGCTCTCCCAGCCGACCGCGGTGCCGGCGACGGCCGCTGGGTGGCGTCTGCTCGCGGTCCTTGGAATTCTGGGGGTGGTGCTGGCTGGCGTGCTCCTGATGAGAGGAAGCTCACGCTGAACCGGACGTCGGAACGGATGCGAGATGGCCTCCAGGGTCTCTGTAGAGGGGCCAAGGTTGGCTGAGCGATGGCGGGGTGTGTATACTCAGCGCATCCTCACACGGGTGGGAGGACCGGTGACAGAGATCCGATCGTCGCGTTTCTACATGTACCGAGAGGCTCTGACAAGGTCACTCCTCTACGCATTTCTGTTTGTCGGTGCGGCGATGATGCTTCTTCCGTTCCTCTGGATGTTCTCTACATCACTCAAGTCGAGCGCCGCAGTCCTCCAGATGCCGCCGCAGTGGATTCCGAGAGACTGGGCGTGGGAGAACTACCCATTGGCCTGGCGCACAGCGCCGTTTGCCCGCTACTTCTTCAACAGCTTCTTCATGTCCGCGATGTCGACGGTGGGAGAGGTGATCTTCACCATCTTCGCTGCGTATGCCTTCGCCAAGATGACGTTCCTCGGAAAGAACCTGTTGTTCACAGTATTGCTCGGGACGATGATGATCCCGGGACAGATGTTGCTGATCCCGAACTTCGTGACGATCACACGGCTGGGATGGCTTGACACCTACTGGGCCCTGATCATCCCATGGTTGGCGTCGGTGTTCGCCATCTTCTTGCTGCGGCAGTTCTTCCGGTCCTTGCCGGATGAGCTCTGGGACTCAGCACGTATGGACGGTTGCGGACGGCTTCGATTTCTGTGGCGGATCATGGTGCCGCTGGCCCGACCTGCCATCGTCACGGTCGCGATTCTCAAGTTCATCGGCGGATGGAACGCGTACCTCTGGGTGCTTGTGATGACCAACTCTCAGAACATGCGGACCGTTCCCGTCGGGCTGGTGGCATTCAGTTCCGAGGTGGGCACACGGTACGAGCTGCTGATGGCGGCGTCCGTGCTTGCCGTGATCCCGATCCTCGTGTTGTATTTCCTCACGCAGAAGCAGTTCATCAAGAGCTTCGCTCGAACCGGCATCAAGTAGGCACAAGGAAGGGAGGTGGTGAAGACAGGCACACGGAGGGGAGGAATCTCAGGAGATCTGGAGAGTCACAAGGAGGAAGAATGCTTCGCA
>CAZQHD010000141.1:1367-3447 GCA_964593295.1 uncultured Thermotogae bacterium
TGGTCATGCTTCTAGGGGTTCTGGGGCTCGGTCTGATGGGACTGGCCGTCGAGATCGATTTCTGGCACCCGATGAGTTCGCGACACCAGACGAATTTGGAGACGCTGATTGAACAGTTCCACGCAGAGTATCCCGACATTACGGTCAACCTCACGTACCAGGGCCGGTACGGTGACCTGGAGGCGAAGATCGGTGCCGCCGTGGTCGCCAACCAGCTGCCCACGCTGACGATGGGATACGAGAACTGGTTCACGCCGATTGCATCGATTCTGTATCCGATCGGCAACGACATGTCCGACGCGGAGATCGACGACATCATCGACGGGTTGCTGTCCAGTGGCATCTACGATGGCGAGCTGAAGACGATCCCGTTCAACAAGTCGATCATGGTGCTCTACTACCGAGAAGACCTTGTTCCGACCCCACCGGCGACGTGGGAGGAGTACTTGGCGATGAGCGCCGAGCTCACCGGCGAGGATGCAGACGGGGATGGATATCCGGACTTCTACGGCACGGGGTTCCGTCCGGTGAACCCGGAGCTGTTCCTGAACTTCCTCGACCAAGCCGGCGGCTCGATCCTCAACGAGGACTGGACCGAGGTGGAGATCAACAACGCCGCCGGGCTGGCGGCGGGCGAGTTTGTGGCCGCACTCGCGCCGTACTCGTTTATCACCAACGAGTACATGAGCAACCACTTCCCGAGGAAGCTGGCTATGTTCATCGACACGTCGGCGGGCTACTACTACAACAATCAAGCGGCGGAAAATGAAGGTGTCGTCATGAAGGTGGCGCGCGTTCCGGCCGGTGCGGTCTCCCAGCGATCGATGATCCAGGGGACGAACCTCGCCATCTTCGACACCGACCGCTACACGCAGGAACAGAAGGACGCAGCGGTCAAGCTGGTCAAGTTCCTCATCCGTCCCGAGAACACGGTGTTCTGGGCGATCAACAGCGGCTACCAGCCGGTCGTCAAGTCCGCGTACGAGACCGAGGAGTGGATCGAGTTCGTGGCCGCCAACGAGTATCAGGTAGCCATGTCCGAGCAGATGCTTGACGGCTTCTCGCAGATTTTGCACCCCAACTACGGGGATATGCGGATGATCATCGCCACTGCGTTCGAGGAGATCCTCGAAGGCGTACAGACACCGCAGGGTGCGCTGGACTACGCCGCGCAGGAGCTGATGGAGCTGCTGGACTAGTCGCAGTCGGCACAGACGCAGGCTGTCCGGGGGGCAACGCCCCCCCGGACACGGTTTGCTCAAACGCAGAGGCCTGGAGGAGACGTATGGAGTCCACTCAGAGATTGTGCGGGCGAGTTGGGGTGCGGATCCCGGAGCTGTGGCGCAACGCATGGTTTTGGAAGGACACCGCAACCGCTTACGCGTACCTGCTTCCGTCGATGATCATCCTGGGTGTGTTCGTGTTCTATCCGTTCTTCAGCGCGTTCCGCCTCAGCCTCTACCAGTGGAGCTCCCTCAACCCGCCGGGCGCGTGGGTGGGATTCCAGCATTACCGGTATCTGTTCGGCAACCGAATGTTTCTCAACTCACTCTGGACAACGTTCTACTACGTTGGGGTCTCGGTTCCTCTCACACTGGTGCTCGCGCTGGGCGTGGCAAGCATTCTCGACAAGGCACTGCGCTTTCTCTCGTTCTTTCGGGTCTCGTACTTCCTGCCGTACATCAGCCCGGTGGTGGCCCTGGTGATGGTCTGGCGGTGGATGTTCAACACCGACTTCGGGCTGATCAACCACTTCATCCGCACGCTGAATGCGTTGCCGTTCATCCAGATTCCTGTTCCCAATTGGTTTCGTGAGCCATCTGTGGCCGTGCCCATGCTGATCGCTTACAGCGTATGGAAGTACGTGGGCTATCAGGCGATTATCCTGTTGGCGGGGATGCAAGGGATCGACAAGATGTACTATGACGCTGCGAGGATCGATGGGGCTTCTGCGTTTCAGACGTGGCGTAAGATCACCCTTCCCCTTCTTTCTCCACAGATCTTCTTCGTGTTTGTCATCTCGATCATCGGATCGTTCAAGATCTTCACCGAGGTCGATGTGCTGTTCGGGGGGGGCGGG
>CAZQHD010000142.1:0-3375 GCA_964593295.1 uncultured Thermotogae bacterium
CGCGTGCCGGATCGGCTTGCGAAGCTCATAAGAAAGCTGATGAGATAGTTGAACGCCTCCTCACGCTTCTCGTCAGGCGCGGAGACGACGTGTCGTTCTCCTTCGAGGATGGAGCCGGCAAACGAGCGGAGGGCGTCCTCCAGACCTTTTCGCAGTGCCGTGACCTGCTTGTGCTCCTCGGAATCCTCCCCCTTTGCGGGCGCGAGGATCTCCAGGCCGCGGAGCAGCTCGTTGCCGGCACGGATCTGGTCCTCGAAGTTCCCGCTGTCGCGCCCGGCGAGCTTGGCGGCGCGCTTCATCTCCCCCTCAACGACCTCGTTCAAGACGTCAAACGCGATCGTGCCCATCCCGGGACCTGGTTTCCCGGTCGCTACCGCGTGGACGGCATGCGTCAGACCGGATCCTACGAGAAGAGACAGGTGTTCCGATTGGACAAGCGCAGTGAGCCACGGCTCGATCCGTGGTCGGAGCCTCTCCGGACCGAAAGCTTCGTCAGCCTTCGCCCAAGAGCAGGAACTGCCATCGACCAACTTGAATGGTCTTGCTGGATCCGAAGCTTCACTGTCGGACTCTAGGAAGATCGACGCGGGATCATCACGGGTCTTGAGTATCTGATCACCACTTCCTGGTTTCTCTTGGACGTCCTCAATCTCCATGAATTCCCTCCTCCAGAATCCTTCTCGATGGTGAGGATGTCCGCTCGGATTTCGTCAAGTGATCGAAGCGGCTGCGGCTCGTAGAAGTGGCGATTGAAGCTGATCTCGTATCCGATCTTGATGCTGTCAGCAACGTACCAGGCATCGGCCGCGTAGGGCAGCACCTCGCGTTGGATGAACGCCTCGATGCCGCCCTCTTCAAGCAGCGGAATCTGCTCCGTATCGCGCAGATCGGTATCCGGTTCGTATTCGACGACCACGTTCTTGCCATCGACCGCGGCCTTGAAGAGGCCGCGCAGCGGATCTGGCTCGGTCCCCTTCTTGTGGATCTTCCTGATGACTGGCGGGGCGTCTTCGGAGCGCCCCGCGATCTCTTTGAGCTTATTGATCTCTGCGGCCTTGTATGCCCGATTCGGATCAGCGCCAGCCAGCCGGAGCGGGCGCTCGACGGCCACCTTCCAGTATCCGAACGCTTCGTTCGGGAGGAGCTTCGATTCTTCTGTCTCCTCGAATGCGAGGAAAGCTTGGCAGATGCGCTCGATGTCGTCGTCGGACAGCTCGCAGTTCTTCTGGCCGAGGTTCTTGCGTAGCGGCGTATACCACTTCGTGGCATCGATCAGCTGCACCTTCCCACGCCGACACCCTGGCTTTCGGTTTGAGAGGACCCAGACGTAGGTGGCGATGCCAGTGTTGTAGAACATGTTGAGCGGCAGGGCGACGACAGCTTCGAGCCAGTCGTTCTCGATGATCCAGCGACGGATGTTGCTCTCCCCCTGCCCGGCATCCCCAGTGAACAAAGAGGAGCCGTTGTGCACCTCAGCAATTCGACTGCCGAGCGTTGTCCCATGCTTCATCTTGGAGAGCATGTTCGCCAGGAACATCATCTGACCATCGTTGGAGCGAGTGACGAGCGAGTACTCAGGGTCGTCAGCATGCGTCACGATGAAGCGCTGATCGGTCATCCCCTTCTTGCTGCCCATGCGCTCGATGTCGCTTTTCCAGCTCTTGCCGTACGGGGGATTCGAGAGCATGAAGTCGAACTCTCTCGACCGGAAGGCATCGTTGGAGAGCGTCGAGTATTCGGGGCCGCCGATGATGTTGTCGGCAGCGTCCCCCTCACCCTTGAGCAGAAGGTCCGCCTTGCAGATCGCGTAGGTTTCTGGGTTGATCTCCTGCCCATAGAGATGCGTCGCGACTTCCTTCCCATGCTCCGCGGCCAGCAGTTTCAGCGTCTCTTCCGCTACCGTGAGCATGCCACCGGTACCGCAGGCACCGTCATAGAGGAGATAGGTGCCCGATTCGATTTGGCCGGCAATCGGTAAGAAGACAAGTCTCGCCATCAGCCGGACTGCATCGCGAGGCGTCCAATGCTCGCCGGCCTCCTCGTTGTTCTCTTCGTTGAACTTCCGTACGAGCTCCTCGAAGATTGTGCCCATTGCGTGGTTGTCAAGACCTGGCATGCGAATCTCCCCATCCGCAGCTCGCGACGGCTCAGGCGACAGGTTGATCGATGGATCGAGGAACTTCTCAATCAGGCTGCCCAGGGCATCTGCCTTGGACAAACGTGGAACCTGATGCCGGAAGTCGAAGTTGTCGAGGATCTCCTGGACGTTCGGGGAGAAGCCCTCGAGATAGGCTTCGAAGTCTGCCTTCAACTGCTGTTGGCTAGCACGGGAACGGAGATCGCGAAGCGTGAACTTGGACGTGTTGTGGAAGTCCTGACGGGAGGCATCGCGGAGTGCCCTGTCTTGGTTCGTGATCCCTGCCTCGTCCAAACGCTCCTTCATGTCGAGAACGGCCTGCTTCGTTGGCTCCAACACAGCATCCAACCGGCGGATCACCGTCATAGGCAGGATCACATCTCGATATTTCCCGCGCACGTAGAGGGGTTGCGTAGTGTTTCGTGTGTAAAAGGGGCTCGTGAAAAGACTGAGACATCGGGAGCCTCTTACCCTCAGCGTGTAGGCTGAAGGACATCCACAAAGGAGGTCCTGATGTCTCAATCACGTAGCTCTGTAGCCGACAAGCTACGGAAGAAGCTGGAGGAAGTCAACTTGGAGGAAGCTGGCAGCGAGTGGCTGCGCGATCTGGTGGAGTGGCTGTACCAGGAGATGCTGGAGATAGAGTTCACCGAGCACGTCGGCGCTGGGCGATACGAGCGTACAGCCGATCGCCGGGGCCACCGAAACGGCTACCGTGATCGTCAGCTACACACCCGAGTCGGGACACTGAACCTGCGGGTGCCCAGAGATCGGGACGGCACGTTCTCCACCCGACTGTTCGAGCGCTGCCAGCGAAGTGAGCGGGCGTTGATCCTCGCATTGCAAGAGGCCTACGTCACCGGTGTCTCAACGCGCAAGATGAGACGGATCACCGAGAAGCTCTGTGGGACCCAGTTCTCCAAGGATCAGGTCTCGAGAATGGCTCAAGCGTTGGATGACGAGCTCGATCGATGGCGACAGCGACCGTTGGACAAGGACTACCCCTACTTGGTGATCGATGCGCGTTACGAATACATCCGCGAGGATGGACAGGTCGCCAGTGAGGGCGTGCTCACGGTCGAAGGGATCAACAGCGAGGGATATCGCCAGGTGATTGGCGTGTCGATGGCACCCGGGGAAGATGCGACGAGCTGGGGAGAGATCTTTCGCGCCCTGCTGGAACGGAAGCTCGATCCGTCCGGTGTCGTCTGTGTGATCTCCGACGATCACCGCGGGCT
>CAZQHD010000143.1:0-3359 GCA_964593295.1 uncultured Thermotogae bacterium
TCATAGGGTTCGTTGGGGTTCGTAGGGAAAGGGCAGTTCGTAGTTCGTGGTTCATAGTTCGTGGTTGGAGGAACGGCAGGCCGTTCATAGGGTTCGTTGGGTTCGTTGGGAAAAGGCAGGTATGGATATGGATCGGCGGGGCGGCGTCGATCGGTGGCCCAAGCGAAGGTACCTCGAACGGGACTGGCGGCTTCAGGCGTTCCGCGGTGCGGAGGCGAGGATGAGGTCGACGGCGTCGACCAGACTGTCAACGACGGCGTCGGGTTCGGCGACGGCTTTGCCGTCCTGCCCGCCGAAGCCCGTCCGTACGAGAATCGTGCTGCATCCGGCGCGCTGGCCGGCCAGGACGTCGGTGGTGGCATCGCCGACGACGACGGATCGTGTCAGGTCGATGCCGAGCCTGTCCCGAGCCTTCTCCAGCATCCCGATGGCGGGCTTGCGGCAATGGCAGTCGGTCTTGTACTGCGGCAGCTTGGCGTCTTGGTGATGGGCGCAGTAGAAGATGGCATCGACGTGCGCGCCGGCGTCGGCGAGCAGTCTCTCCAGCTTGTCGTGGATCCTCCCCAAGGTCTCCTCGGTGAGGTAGCCCATGGCGATGCCGCCTTGGTTGGTGATCACGGCCACTGGCCAGCCGGCCCGGTTGAGCCGGGCAATGGCGTCGACGGCACCGGGGATGAGTTTAAGGTCGTCCGGCTCGTTCACGAACGCGCTCTGCTCGCTGATCACGCCGTCGCGGTCAAGCAGGACGCCGCCGCCCACCTGTACATACGGCGGCGGTCGACGCGGAACGAGTTCACGGTCCGTTGCGCTCGATACGGCCATGTCGGCTACTTCACCACCAGGCTGACCATCTTCCCGGGAATCGGAATGGCCTTGACGAGCTCTCTGCCGGCAAGCGCTTCTACCACGCGTTCGTTCGCCAGCGCAGCTTCCTGCAACGCGCCGGGGTCTGCGGCGACGGCGGCGGAGACGGCGATGCGCGCGCGCAGCTTGCCGTTGATCTGCACCGGGATCTCGATCACGTCGTCCTCCAGGGCTGCCTCCTGGTAGCCGGGCCACGGCTGATCGAGCACGTTGCCGGCGTGCCCGGTCCGCTGCCACAGTTCCTCACAGACGAACGGGGTGAACGGGGAAAGGATGAGGATCAGCGTGTCCACGCACTCCCGCAGGAGCAAGGGATCAAGCGGCTCATCCGCGACGTAGCTCTGCAGCTCGTTGACCAGCTCCATCAGCGCCGCCACCGCGGTGTTGAAGCTGAATCGATCCTCGATGTCCTCGGTCACCTTCTTGATGGTGCGGTGCAGCCGGCGCCATAGGGAGAGGCCGCGCTCGTCCAGCCGATCGGGGTTCGCAATGACCCCGACGTCGGCGAGGCGGTCGGCGTGTCCGATGACAAGGGTCCAGACCCGGTTGAGAAAGCGGAAGGCGCCGCGGATGCCCTCTTCGCTCCAGTCGATATCACGGTCCGGTGGCCCCATGAACAGCGTATACAGTCGCTCCGTGTCGGCTCCGTACGTCTCGACGATCTCCTTGGGATCGACGACGTTGCGCTTCGACTTGGACATCTTGAAACTGGAGACGTTCAGCGTCCGACCGCACTTCGGGCAGTGCTCGGGATCCTCAGCCACTTCCTGCGGGTAGAGCCACCCGTGCTCAGGGCACCGGTAGGCGGCATGGCACACCATGCCTTGCGTGAACAGCCGCGCAAACGGTTCCTGGAACCCGATGTGCCCCATGTCGTGCAGTGCCTTGGTGATGAAGCGCGCGTAGAGCAGATGCAGGATGGCATGCTCCACACCGCCCACGTACTGGTCCACGGGCAGCCAATGGTCGACGTCGGCGCGTACGAACGGCCGTTCGTCATCCTGCGCGTTGATGAACCGCAGGAAGTACCAGGAGGAATCGACGAACGTATCCATGGTGTCGGTATCGCGCTTCGCCGGGCCTCCGCACGTCGGACAGGTCGTATCCGCGAAGCCGGGAATGTCGGCCAACCCCATCTTGCCGATGAAGGCGGTCTCCGGAAGCAGGACCGGCAGCTGATCCTCCGGCACGGGCACCTGTCCGCACATTTCGCAGTGGATCATCGGGATCGGCGCGCCCCAGTACCGCTGGCGCGAGATGAGCCAGTCATGGAGACGATAGTTGACCGTGCCACGTCCTACGCCCTGGGTCTCCAGCCACTTGGTAACCTCGGCCTTGGCCCGGTCTCCCGGAGTGCCGGTGAACGGGCCGGAGTGGATCATCGTCCCATAGTCTGCATGGAACAGCAGATCACCGAACACGCCGGTGCGGTGCAGGTTCTCCATGGTGGTGCGGGCGCGGAACGAGGCCCCCTGGAGCAGCGCGCACCGGGAGACGATCTCTCGGTCGGCCGCGGTGGAGTCGAGCTCCAACACGGCGTCGTGGAAAACGGCGGCGAACCGTGCTCCGGCCACCAGGGCAACCCCGCGCGGGGCGAGGTTTGCCTGGACAGCGTCCAGGCCGTCAGAAAGCGAGTCCCGCGTCAGTGTCACGGTGATCACCTCGTCGGTGGCGTTCGGGGAGAGTCCAAGCGAGGCCAGCGCCTGGGTCAGCCCCGGTCCGGCGGCGTCGACGGGAAGGTAGACGACGGCGCGATCGTCGACGCGATCGATCACCGGGAGGATGGGCAGGCCAAACTGTACCGCAAACGCGAAGTCCCGCTCGTCATGTGCCGGCACGGCCATGATCGCCCCGGTGCCGTAGGTCATCAGCACGTAGTCGGCGATCCACACCGGCACCTTCTCTCCGTTGACCGGATTCACCGCGTACCCGCCGGTGAACACGCCCGTCTTCTCGCGATCGGTGGAGAGACGGTCGATCTCGCTGGCTCGCACTGTGCGGTCACGGTACGCGGTGACCGCGGCTCGCTGAGCGTCAGTCGTCAGCGCGTCGACCAGCGGATGCTCCGGTGCGAGCACCATGAACGTGGCACCCCACAGCGTGTCGGGGCGGGTGGTGAACACCGGGATCGGGTCGCCGCCATCGGTGCGAAACGTCACCTCTGCACCTTCGGAGCGACCGATCCAGTTCTCCTGCATCTTGACTACGTTCTCCGGCCACGCCTTCAGCGTCGCGAGATCATCCAGCAGTCGCTGCGCGTACGCAGTGATCTTGAAGAACCACTGCTCTAGGTCGCGGGGCTCGGGCGCGGCGCCACACCGCTCGCATTCGCCGCCGACGACCTGTTCGTTGGCGAGCACGGTGTCGCAGGTGGGGCAGTAGTTGACGGTCGCCTTCTTCTTGTACGCCAGCCCCTGCTTGTACAACTGCAGGAAGAGCCACTGCGTCCAGCGGTAGTAGTCAGGCAGGCAGGTGGTCACCTCGCGGTCCCAGTC
>CAZQHD010000144.1:0-3325 GCA_964593295.1 uncultured Thermotogae bacterium
TTCCTCGACGCAGACGTGCTCGACGCGATCACCTTCGGAGACCTCGTGTTCACCGAGTACGCGGACAACGCCCAGCAGTATGTACTCGGAACCCTAGAAGTCCTCATCGACGGCGCCCTCGTCAGCGCGACGGTCACAGACAACACGCCGGCCGGGACGCTGGTCGTCAGCGGGATCAATGGGACCTGGGGCGCGACCTCGGTGCGAGGGACGACGCTGGTGATCCGCTACGAGATGGAGATCACGTCGGAGTCTTCGCCTACGTCCTGTCCGGGAACGCAGACGTTCTACACTTGGTCATCGTTGGATCTGGGCGGGGGCTGTGATCCGGACTTTCTGGGGGAGTGCACGAAGTTCGAAGTCACCCAGGTCACCGCGACCACCCCGTCGATGAGTGTGAGCGTGAGCGGGCTGCCGTCGGTGGTGGATCGGTGTGGATCGTATGCGATCACGATCACGCTGACCCGTACCTCGGTTGACGACCCGTACGATGCCACGCTGCGGCTGGAGGATCTCAACTACTACATCATCGATCCTGGATCCGTGATCTGTTCCGGAGACGTTGCCCCGGTGAGCTGTACCCCGGTGGAGGGAGCCGGCGAGTACGTCTGGACGTTTGGTGACGCGTTCGTAGGGCAGCCGGTCGGAACCCAGGCTGTGATTGAAACCACCGTGCGCAAGACGTGTGGATCCGGCCGCACGCTCAGCGCACAGGCAAACTATCGCGACCTGTGCGGCGATCCCTGCTCCTCATCAGGATCCAGTACGCCGTCTCTTCTTCGGGATCCGATTCTCTCGGTTCTGAAGACGCCGGAGATCATCTACGCCACCCGCAACGAGGTGAACTGGAAGATCTACGTGACCAACAGCGGATCCGGCCACGCCTATGAGGTGTGGGTGGACGATCTGCTTGGAGACGGTCTGGAGTATGTGTCGTCCACGGTCACCCCCTCCGCCGGGGTGGTGACCACGCCGAACCAGGATCACAACGGATTCCCGATCAACGGGGTCTCGTGGTCCATCCCCGAGATTCTGGCGGGGGCGACGCACACGATCACGCTCACTGCGCGGCTGGAAACCTGTCAGGAACTGACCAACGAGGTCGGCGTGGGCTACGGCTGCGGCGGTGACGAGTGTACCCTTCCCTCGTTCGACGATTCCGTGGTGGTGATTCCCACCACCAGCCTGACGGCCACGTCGTTCACCGAGACGCCGATCGATATCTGTCAGGTGCAGCCGGCCACGATCCGGATCCGTAACTCCGGGGATCCGGCGGTGTACGACATCGTGGCCACCGAGACCCTGCCGGCGGGTGTAGCGTACGTGATGGGATCGACGGAGTGGCGTATCGGCACCGGTGCGTGGACATCGGGCCTCGATCCCATGGGAGCCGGAACCGGTATGCTGACCTGGACGTCGACCCATGTCTCCGGGCTGGCGGAGCTGCTGGCACGCCGGACACTGGAGATCCGTTTTGAAGTTCAAGCATTGTGTGAGTATGACGGCGGGAGCCTCCTTCTGGCCGTCGACTACAAGACGGTCTGCGGGGACGATCGCTCTCTGCCGATCGGGTCGTTCACCGTCAGTGCACGGAAGCCGGATCTGAGCGTGACCAAGACCCAGACCGACCCGCCGGCGGGCGGATCGGTCGACTGTGGCGGCGAGGTCACTTGGCGGATCGACGTCACCAACACCGGCGAGGCGCCTGCAGAGTATATCTGGGTGCGGGACACGTTGGGCGATGGGTTCGTCTACGTGAGCTCGCTGGGGGACGGGTTGTACAGCGTGGACAGTGGTTGCGAGGCGGGAGGCGAGGTGACCTGGGCTCTCCAGGATCTCCCTGAGGGCGTCACCGCCAGTCTCTTCCTCACGGCGCAGGAGAATGGCTGTGGCGCGCTGACCAACCAGGTGGAAGCCTGGTGGGGATGCGGCGAGAGCGCGACCTCCTGCTCCGATGACTCCCTCTGTCTGACGCTCGTGGAGGCGTCCGCCGAGACTGAAGGCACGCGAGATCCGGCGGTCAGCCTGAGCGCCACGTTCAACCCGACGGCGATCGAGGCCTGCGGCACGTCGACCTACACGTTGAACATGCAGAACACCAGCACCACCACCGCGAGTGCAATTGACGCCCGCGTGACGCTGATGGGGGGGCTGAGCTATGTGCCCGGAAGCACGCAGATCGACTGTGGGAGCGGGTTCCAGCCGGCGGCAGACCCGGCGGTCAGCTTCGGCGAGCTTCGCTGGTACGACGAGAACGATCCGCTCAACAATCTATGCGCTGAGATCCCCCCGGGAGCGTCGATCGCCCTGCGGTTCGAGGTGCAGGCCTCGTGCTACCTGACCGCGGCGTGGCAGAGTGCGCGGGTGTGGTTCTACGACTGCTGTGCGACGGCGCAGCAACAGGCCAACGTCTCGGTGAGACCCGCGGCAGAGCTTCCCGTGTTGACGATCACCAAGACGCCGGCCACGGTCGCCTTGGACTGCTTCGATGACACCGACACGGTGACGTGGACGATCACGGTGACCAACACCGGGCCGGCCGCCGCAGATTGGGTCCGTGTTGAGGACACGCTGGGGGCGAACCTTGTGTACGATGGGTCGAGCCCGGCGGCCACCTCGATGGGCGGGCAGACCTGGGGCTGGGAGTTCGGTCCGCTGGCCCCTGGGGCGTCACAGTCCGTGGAACTGACGGCGTACTTCATCCAGCCGGAGAACGACTGCAGCGTCGCCCTCCGAACCAATACGGCCTCGGCCGACTGGGGGTGCGGCGCGTTCGATGGAGATCCGAACACGGCCGATGGCTGTTCCGGTGGGGAGCCTGTGTTGACGACGGCGGGGGTCACGGCACCGGATCTGACGCTGTCCCCCAGCAACATCGACCCGCAGGTCGCCTGTGCTGCCGATGGGGACTACCGAGGACGCGTGCGGGTGGTCGTCCGCAACCCGGGCGACGGGGATGTGACACGGGACTTTCGGTTGCGGGTCGAGGAGAGCGTGACAGGATGGTCTGCGGAAGGGTACTTCGGGGCGGACTTCGGTGGAACGCTGCCGATCGTGGCCAACCGAACGATCTGGATCGAGGATGTTCCCCTAACGTGTACGGAGTGTGTGTACACCTTCACCGTCACCCTGGACCTTGATGACGACATCTGCGAGTGCAACGAGGCGAACAACAGCAATATACGCAGCTGGACGATGACCCTGCCCGATCTTCGGGTGGCCGATGAGAATCTCACCCTCTCCTGCGCCGGTGATGGCCAGGTGGAGGTCTCCGGCACGGTGACGCTGGGCAACGATGGGTGTGGAGATGCGCTCGCTGCGGACG
>CAZQHD010000145.1:0-3305 GCA_964593295.1 uncultured Thermotogae bacterium
ATCCTCGCCCCCAACTTGCGATCGAAGCCCTTGTACACCATGCCCAGCAGCGTGCCTCCGACGAGGATGATCAGCCCTTGCCAGACGGCGTTCAGCAGAGAGACGCTCATGCGCAGATCCTCCTTGTCTTCTCACGAGAGAGCCGCACGAGCTCTTCCTTGGTTCGGACCGTGTCATCGTCGACGATGTGGACGCGGTCCATGCAGCACATGCACGGATCGATCGACGCAGCGATGATCGGCACGTCGGCGATCTCGTCCCCGAGGAACTTGGGAACCCATGCCATCAGATTGGAGTAGGTGGGCGCCTTGACCTTCCATGTCGCCGGCTCCTCGACGCCCTCTTCGAGGCGGACGTAGTGGAACACCTCGCCCCGCGGCGCTTCATGGCGTCCAATCCCTTCCCCGGACGCCTTCTTCAACGCGGCGAGCAGTGCCGGTACCTTGGGGATGGACATCAGCGGGCCGTCGGGGAGGTTCTCCAGGCAAAACTCGATGATCTCGATCGACTGGGCCACCTCCAGCAGCCGGACGATGATGTTATCGTAGACGTCGCCGCGTGGAGTTGTGCCGAACGCCTCCGGGGTGATGGCGGTGATCTCCATGTCGGCGTAGGCCAGGTACGGCATGTCCTGGCGCACGTCCTTGCGCACCCCTGAAGCACGTGCCGTGGGGCCGGCTGCGCACAGAGCGACGGCCTGATCGTACGAGAGCACGCCCACATCGCGCGTTCTCATCTCCACCGACTTGTCATGCAGGAAGGCATCGATCATCTGTTGCAGCAGCCCTTTGTAGTAGTCGAGGGCTTCGTAGGCCAGATGCGCCTTCTCCTCGGGGATGTCCCTTCGCACACCGCTGAAGATGGGGATGGCGTAGTCGACCCGATTCCCGGTGAGCTGTTCGAGTAGGTCCATGCACTTCTCGCGGATGTTCCAGGTGAGGTGCAGCAGCGTGTCGAACCCGAGTTCGTGGGCGCCCACTCCGGCCCAGAGCAGATGGGAGTGAACCCTCTCCAGCTCCCCGATGATGGTTCGGATGTACTGCGCGCGCGGGGGCACCTCGATCCCGGCCGCGTTCTCCACGGCCTGGGTGAACGCCAGCGGGTGGGAGATCGAACAGATCCCGCAGATGCGCTCGGAGAGGTACAGGGTCTGGATGAGATTGCGCTTCATCCCCATGTACTCAATCCCGCGGTGAGCGAACCCCGGCTTGATGTCCACGCCGACAATGCGTTCTCCATCGAGGGCGAATGAGAACCGGATCGGTTCCTTGAGCGCCGGATGCACCGGGCCGACCGGGACGGAGTAGGATGTGACGCCCTTGGATCCGATCTCCAGGTGGATGGATTGGTTATTCATCGCGCTCCTCCCACTTCACCATGCGCTTGGTCTGCTGCGCGGTCTGTACCTCAAGATCCTTTCGCCAGGGATGGATCGTGGCGTCCTCGGGAAGGAAGAGGTTCCGGGAATCCGGAGAGCCGACCACGTCGACTCCGTAGAATTCGATCTTCTCGCGCTCCGCGGTCTGAGCCCCGGGCAGCAGGTCGGTGAGGGTGGGAATCGTCAGCTGCGACTTAGGCAGGACCGTGCGCAGGGTGAGCGTGGCCTCGCCGTAGCGCGTGCCCCAGCCCACCGAGAAGTGGTAGTTCAGCGCGAGGCTGTCTTCCAGGTCGTCCCCGGAGATCACGGACAGGTGCGGGGCATAGTTGGCACAGAGGTGCTCGGCGGCGGCGCGGAATGCCTCCGGCGTCACCACGATCCATAGATCGTAGACCGTGCCCGGGGTCAACGTCCCCACGCGACGCTCGATCGTACGGTCCTCGAGGTATCCGGGGCCGAGGGCGGCCCGGAAATCGGCGAAGATCTTCTGTGTGTTCATCGGCGGACCCCCGATCGCTCCAATCCTTCCAGTTTGGCCACGGCCTTCACTACACCGTCGATGATCGCCTCCGGGCGCGACGGACATCCCGGCACATAAACATCGACCGGAATCACCTCGTCGATCGGACCGACGACGTTGTACGACTCGTAGAACACGCCGGAGGTGGTTCCACAGCCGCCCACCACCACGACCGCCTTGGGGTCCGGGGTCTGCTCGTAGATGCGCTGCAGCCGAGGAAGCATCGGCCGGGTGACCGGGCCGGTGACCAACAGCACATCGGCATGTCTCGGCGTTCCCGTGAGCATGATGCCGAACCGTTCGACATCGTACCGAGGCGTGAGCGCCGCCACGATCTCGATGTCGCAGCCGTTGCAGGAGCCCGTGGCGACGTGGAAGACCCACAGGGACCGCTTGAAAGAACGAGGTAGTGCCATGATGGTCACCCCACCCACAAGAGAACGAGAAACACCACGCCCAGCACGCCCACGAACCACGCCACGTAGTCCGTGAAGATGCCGGTGTGCCAGGCCGTCACGCGTCGATAGTAGCCGGACAGTCCCTCGACCATCCCCCAGTACAGGTGATCCCCGCGCACGTGGAGGTCTTCGGAGGCCTCAGGTTCCTCGTTGCCTGACAGGAACACCTTGGTCTGTCCGGTTCCCTTTTTGTACCCTCGGTTTCCTCCTCCGCGCAGGATGAGCGACAGCCCCAAGATGCCCACGAACAGCAGTGCCCAGGCGGTCGGGTTCCACACGCCAAATCCGGATGTCAGTCCATACATCGTCTACCCTCCCAGGATTGCGCGGATGTACGCGTCTCGGCCCAGCCACAGCGCCTGCGCCGCCGGCGCCACCATGCGGTCGACGAAGAACCCAGGGAACAGCCCGAACACCACGATGACGACCACCAGCGCCGCCATCGGCCAGAGCATGCCCGGCGGCGGGTCAGGGGGCTGTGCTCCCTCCCGTGGTCTGGGTCCGAGGAAGGCGGCTTGAAAGGCTTTCACGAACACCGCCAGCAGTAGGATGCTGGACAGAACCGCGATCACGGCGAGGAACGGGCTCAGCTTGAACGAGGCTTCGTAGATCAGGAACTTGGAGGCGAACCCGTTGAGCGGCGGGACCCCGGCGAGTGCGACCGCACCGAGCGCGAAGAACGCACCCGTCCACTTCATCGAATGGCCCAGTCCTCCCATCCGGTTGAGGTCTCGCGTTCCTGACGCACGGATGACCGCACCGGAGGCGAGGAACAACAGCCCAACACAGGCCGCATCGTTGAACATGTGGAAGATGCCGCCGTGGAGCGCCACCAAGCCGTACTCGGGTCGGGCCACGCTGACCGCCAAACCGACCCCCACGCCCAGCAGCATGTATCCGATTTGGGAGACGGCGCCGTAGGCGATCAGCCGTTTGATGTCGTGCTGGA
>CAZQHD010000146.1:0-2121 GCA_964593295.1 uncultured Thermotogae bacterium
CCGTGGGCACCCCCTCGTCGTCGTACCCCTCGATCCCGCCCGAGCCGAGCATCAGGGCTGCCAAGCCCCAGTTGCGCAACGTCAGGGAGAACGCCGAGTAGTTGGCCATTCCCAGATAGGAGGTGTACGAGGAAGTGAAGCTGATCCCGGGCAACAGAGACATCGCCGCCGGGTTGTGATACAGCGTCTCGGCGCCACTCGCCACTGACAGGCCGGCGGAGCCGGCCCCCAACATCCGCACGCCTGGTTCGATGTCAAAGACCGTCGACGCCTGCTGCGCCGTCACCACGGAGGCGATCCCCAGAACCAGGACACCCAGGATGACCATTCGTTTCATGCGCTTCACGATGACTCCCTCCCTATCGCACGATCAGCAAGCGGAACGCTTGGGACGTGATCGTCCGGTTGTTGGCGTTCTTGGCCACGACCATGCAGAAGTACAACCCGCTGGCCACTGCGCTGCCCTCGTCATCCCGCAGATCCCACGCGAACGTGGTCTGCCCCGCCGGCAGCGTGCGCCGCAGGATGCGCCGCCCGCTCAGGTCGAAGACATGTAGTTCGGGTTCGCTCGCTCCCTCCGGCAGGAAGTACGCCACTGTGGCCGTGGCCGTGGCAGGGTTCGGGTAGAGGTAAGCGATCGCCCGCTCCGGACCGCTCACCGTGACCTCAACCGTACGCGGTGCGCTTCGGGCCCCGCGCTCGTCCACCGCGATCACCGATACCATGTAGGTTCCCGGTGCCGTGTAGACGTGGGTCTCGATCAGCCCGCCGTCGTTGCGCGTCGTGCCGTCACCGAACGCCCATTCACAATGATCCAACGCATCCTCATCTACGTCGGCATATCCGGTCGCCCGGAACTCGATCGCGTCCCCCGTGCTCGCCGTCGCCGGGGTGGCGGTAACGTCCGTCAGCGTCGGCGGGTCGTTGCCCACGAGCAGCTCCAGCGTCGCACTGGCCGTCGCCCCGTCCGCATCGGTCACCGTAACCGTTACTTCGTACGTCCCCGCCTCGTCGTAGCTGTGCGTCGGGGCGGCCGCGTCGCTGGTCTCGCCGTCGCCGAACGCCCACTCGTAGGTGAACGGCGTTCCCGCCGGCTGGTCCGGATCGGTCACCGTGGCCACGAACGCCACGTCCTCATCCACCGCCGGGCTCTCCGGCGTGGCCGTGATCTCCTCCACGCTGGGGGGCTGGTTGGGCGGCCCGGAGATCTCGATGTCTCGTGTTCTGGCAGTCGTAATCCCCTCTTCTCCCGTCACGGTGAGCGTGACCTCGTAGGTTCCCGCGGTCTCGTAGGTGTGCTCGACGGCCGCTGAGCCGGTGGTCTGCGCTGTGTTCCCGTCGCCGAAGTCCCAATGGAACGTGGCTTTCGCGAGATCGCCCTCCGGATCAGTGATGTTGCCGGCCGGCGTGAAGGTTACCTCGTCCTCGATCGACGGCTCGCTCGGCGCCCAGCTGAAGTTCACGTTTTGCGGCGGCGTGCCCGTCTTGGTGGTGAACGTGGCCCCCTCGATGGGGTTCGTCTGGACATCGGCCGTGCCCTCGGTATGCCACACCGTGCTCTCCAGTTTGAGCCTTCTGCCAGCAGGCGCCGTCTGCTTCAGCGTGAGCCAGATCTCCAGTTCGATCTTTCCATCGTCGGGCACGAGGTTGTTCTCCGTCGCGGTCACGCGCACCCCGGCCAGGCTCAGCCCGACGGGATCGGTCACCTCCCCAAGCAACGCCCCATCCGATCGCCGCCGCACCTCGAGCTTGGCCACGTACTGGTCGGCCAACGGATCGGCGGCCGCATTCCGGATCATCAGCGAGGTGATCAGCACGTCGTACGGATCGGCGTCGTTGTCCTCGAGCTTGATTCGCTGCGCGAGGAACCGCGCGCCCTGGAACACCTGCCGGTTCTGGATCGTCCCGTCATTGAGTTCCCCTTCGAACCCCTCGCCGCCGTCCGGCCCGGTGGTGAACACGGCACTGTCCGTCACCGGTGCGTCCGGATGGTCAACTCCGAACGGCGACCCGTCCTCGGTGTGCCAGATGATGGTCTCCAAACGGATATCGCGGTCGTGCGGCACGTCGGCCTTGAGTGTGATCCAGACCTCGTAGATCTCGGTGGTGTCGTCCGCGACC
>CAZQHD010000146.1:2131-3283 GCA_964593295.1 uncultured Thermotogae bacterium
TGGCGGCGCTCGTGTTGATCCTCAATCCGCCAAGGGTGAGTCCGGCGCCGCCGGAGACCGACCCCATCAACGCGCCGTCGCGGGCGCGGAGGACCTCGATCGTCTCGATCTGCTCCTCCGCTAACTGCCGATCTCTCTCAGCCACGTTCTCCACCCGAAACCATGTCACCGTGACCGCGAACGGGTCGATATCGTTGTCGCGACACAGAATCCGCTGGGCGAGAAACCGCTGTCCGGAGAAGACCTGTCCCCCCAGGCTGCCCGTGTCCAGGTTCTCGATCTCCTCGAACCCGCCCGGCAGGTCCACCACGAACCAGGGCGCCTGCCCCGTCACCCCGTGGTCCACCCCGCCGAGACGTACCTGAGCCCCGAGCTGCAGCTGGTGAAACGCCGGCGCGTTCGCCTCCAGGGTCACCCAGATGTCGTACAGCATCGTCGTGTGGGCGGCGATCTTGTTGTTGGACGAGGTGAGGATCGTCTTGCCATCATTGCCCTCGATGCCGGTCAGGTTCGTCTCCTGGCGCAACAGCGCGTCGTCGCTGGCGCGGCGGATCTCGATGCGGTCGATGTACGCCCCCGTCAGCTTGGTCCCGCCTTCGGCGGTGTTCCACAGCACGACCTGGGCGATCGTCAGCTCCGCGGCGCTGCCCCGCGCGTCGATGCGGACCCGCGCCGCCAGGAACCGCTGCCCGCGGTACACCGGGCCACTGACGACACTCCCGTCGAACGACGCCATCGAGCCGTCGGTAACGAACATCGCGGCCGCGTGGGCCGTGTAGTCCACGGCAACGTCCTCTGGGTTGTAGTCTAGCCTGGTGCCTCCTAGCTGAAGGTTACTCCCAGCGGCTACCCCCGTGGTCTTCAGCTTCACCCAGATCTCCAGGGTGAAGGCGTCGGCAAACACATTGTGCTCGTCGGTTTCGATCTCACCGTCCGACGGCGAATCCACCCCGCCGAGCACGTGCCCGGTGTCGGCGCGACGAACCTCGATCCGTTCCACGTCATCCCACGCCACCTTTGGATCGCTTGCCGTGTTGCCCAACGTGACCTTCTCTACCTCAGCCCCACCGTCCGCCTCGATGCGCTGCACCAGGCTCCACACGCCCGGTGCGAGCGATCCATCGGCCAGCGCCGCGTTCGTGAACGTCACGC
>CAZQHD010000147.1:0-3249 GCA_964593295.1 uncultured Thermotogae bacterium
GTCGTAGCCGCCGGGAAAGAGAGCCAGGCTCGGGCCGGGGCAGAGGACCGCGGCGGTCACCTATGCGGCTCCTGATATCCCAGCCCTCTTGTCTGCTGCGGCCGGTGGACCAAAGCCCGTAGCGTCGGGTCTGGCAGGTTCTTCGCGTTCAGCATGGACCATACCGGCTCCATCGTTTCGGCGGGGTATTGCACCAACTGTTCGTAGGACAGCAGAACTCCGCGCTGCGGGTACGCTTGGCAGAACGCCCGGAACGATGCCGCAATGTGCTCCGCGAAGGGCCGGAACAAGTCCCACGCACACGTTCCCGCGTGCGAGTCTTGGTCCAACAGCGACCAGCTTGCAAACACATCCCGGGTATCTCTCTCGATGAATACCCACCGGGCGCGGCGACCGAGGTTGGCGTCGATCTCCCGCCAGTGCATCGCCCACATGCCGACATTCAGCCCCCACTTCGCGCCAAACCAGCGCCCCGAGGACCGGCCCCCGGCAAGCCAGTGGTCGAGAATGTCCCGTATGACCGGGTGTGCGGAGTACCGCGCGAGATGCACGACCGCCAAGGCCATCCACAACTCGTGCGGCTCAAACAGGAGTTCGTCAACGTCGCTGCTGGCCTGCACGATCGTCCGAAGGATGCTTGTGCCGGACCGTCTCATGCCGCAGACGAAGACGATCTTGTCGGCGTCCTTCTGTCCTTGCACGGCGCTCACGGCTCGGGCGTCCCTATGTATGTGAATGCCAAGCCCAGCACTTCGGCCATGTGCTCGGATCGGCGCTTGATCTCGCCCGCTTCGCCTCGGGGGCTGCAGCCGCTCGGGAGAGGAATACGACGGTCATAGGACACGGCAGGCTTTTCGGATTCCGCGTTGTGCGCGTCGCATCCGATCAGCGTTACCTGCTGCCCGCCGCAGAACCAGATGAAGTGCGTGACCGTCAGGAGCGTTCCCGCCGAGATAGTCAGGCCCTTTCTGACGATCTCGTCACGGGAGAACTGGCCCAGGCGTTGAATATCATAGTCGTACCACATGGCGTTGTACGCATAGTCGATCCCGTCGTAGTCGCCTGCCGGAGCACCGATCGTTTCCCATGTGAACATCTTCTTCCCAGAATGGTTCGGCTTGCAGGAGCGGGGCAGAACGGCTCTGGCGCACATCCCCTTGTGAACGTGGACGGCCTGGCAGGGCTCGTGGGCGAAGAAGTATCTTGCGCTGGCGCTGGTGGCCTGCTCCGCGAAGTGCACGGCGTCATTGATAAAGGCAATCGGCCCGGTGATCTCCGCGAGGCCAACATAGTCGAATCGGGTCTTGCCCTTACCCACGATCGTAAAGCGATCCCCACGATGGCAGTTGATGCACTGGGCAAGGTTCATGTCGTTTCAATCCAGCCAGGTGAGATCGTCCGTGTCGCTCAACACATCCGTCATCGTCCGAATCTCCGGGCAGTCTCGATTGTAGTGTCTGAGATACAGGAATTGGGGCCGTACTTCCGGGTAGCCGGTCGCGGTCATCTGGCTGTCGTGGACCACGTACCATCTTGCCTTGCCCTTGACGCGAAGAAGCTCGGCGCCGCGGCGATTCCCGGGCGCATGGTCCACGAGCACAATCGACCATTCCCGGTCCAGGACATCGCAAGCGTCCCAGTTTGGTACGTGGAAAATGTGGTGCTGCGGAGAGCGAAGGTCGTCGAACTGTGCCACCCACGCCTTGTCGCTGTCGAGGGTCACCAGCGTAATACCCGCGGCCTTGCAGGCGTAGTGCAGGAGCGGCGTAGAATAGTGGCCTGCCCCGAGTTCAAGCACAGGCTTGGCCTTCTCTGGCCCCTCCATGACGAGCTTCGTAAAGCATGCCATCAGGAAGGGTTGGTGGTTCTCAATGCCGTTGCGCTTTCCCGTCGTGTCGGACAGCTCGATATGCTTCTTTCCCATGTGTCACCTCACACGATCGCAGTTGTGGCGAGAGGCCAGGTCTTGAAGAATCACAACGTCCTCATCCTTCACTTCCGCCATGTGGACTCGGCCGGTCGTCGCCGGCGTGATTTTGCAGTACGAGAGCGGCAATCGCTTTACGCGCAGGCCCAAAGGTATCCGGCGATCAACGCACTCCTGTAGGACCGTCTGATCCCACGCTTCCACATGGTCAACGGACGATCTCGGGTTTCGGAGCATCGCGTTACAGGCGGCCTCCTGCCGCGTTTTCCACACCCGCAGAAGGGCCGTCGCTCGCTCCGTGGGTCCGAAGTACAAGGTGCCTGAGCAAAGCGCCGCGCGCCCCGAGCCGTTGAATCGGGTCGGAATCCAGTAGACGGCGGCAAAATCCTGCCTGCGGCATACCCCGCCGTTCATCATCATTCGCGGGGGCTGCTTCATGGTGGCGTCCGCATCCAGATACAACAGCGGACGGTTGGGGTAGAGTTCGCGCATGTGCAGGCAGAACTCCGGCTTGATCGAACAGTTGAGGGTCCATTTCGCCCTTCGACTCAACCCGGCGCGACGGTGTTCAAGGGCCTTGGATCGCTGGGGCTCGATAATGCACTCCAGTCCATGTTTGGCGACGCTTTTGGACATCGCCTTGGCGCGAGCATGATAGTCCGCGTCTTCTGTGTAGAACCCGATTACGAGCAGGTCGTCAGCCATTGAAGGTCATCCGTGTCGCTGAGGGCAGTTGCCCTTGTGTTACATTCGTCCATGTCGCGGACATAATCCTTGCGGTAGGCGAACTGGGTCAGGGCTGAGTCGTATCTCGGATTCTGGGTGTCGTGGGCGACGATCAGTTCGGCGTGCCCTTTGAGCCGCAGAAGGTCCTTGGGCCGCCGGGGGTTCGGGCCATGATCGACTAACGCCAATGACCACGGACGGGAAAACACCGGCAGCGCGTCGAAGTTCTCCTCGACGAGGATCGTATGGTTCGGCCCCGCAAGCGACGCGAAGCGATTTGCCCACTCGCCGTCGCATTCAACGCTTACGAGTGGGATTCCCGCCGCTTCACAGGCGCAATGAAGGAGCGGCGTGGAGTAGTTTCCCATGCCCATCTCCAGCACGGGATGCACGCGCTCCCCGGACGCCCTTCGCATCGCAACGCGAATCAGGCAGGCCACGACAAAGGGCTGGTGGTTTTCAATCGCCCGCCGCGTGCCGGTCTCCGGGTCGATCAGGTAGATGAGAGTGTCTTCCACTTTCATTCACTGCACCTTCGTCTTGTTCTCCCGGGATGCCTGCTCCTGGGTAATGACTTCCTCGCCCGGCTTCACGCG
>CAZQHD010000148.1:0-3246 GCA_964593295.1 uncultured Thermotogae bacterium
TGAACTCGATCAGGGGAAGGGCACGCCAAGGGAACTTGTCGAGTGAACGTCATCTTCTCCTCGCAGTCGTGGGAGGAGTATCTCCACTGGCACAAGACGGACCGCCGCATGCTCAAGAGGATCAACGCGCTCATTAAGGACATTCGCCGCGACCCATTCACTGGCACGGGCAAGCCGGAACCGCTGAAGCACGCGCTGGCAGGCTACTGGTCACGACGAATTGACGATGAGCACCGTCTTGTGTACAAGGTCGAGGGAGATTCCCTCTATATCGCTCAGTTGCGCTACCATTACTGAGGCAAGGCACTGTAGCACGTCGCTCATGTGACCCCCGTTCGCGTCGGCTCGTCCAGCGCGCGTGCAATCTCTCCGTGCATGGCGAATGGTGCTTCGCCTGGCCTGCTCAGCGAGCAAAGAGAGAGAGCCATAATCAGCGGGATCGCAACGCTGATGGGTCGGGCATCAAGACACCAAACGCACAAGGCGCCACTTGCGAATGACATCCTCTCAGGACACGCCGAACGTCAAAGGACAAGACCCCGAATGTCCCGAATGTCCCACTCATATTGTGATATTCTGACAATTGCCCCCAAGGAGCGTGAGCCCTGTGCCAACGGTGAAGATCCGTACGAACCGCCAAGTGACCGTTTCGAAGGTCATTTTCGATGACCTCGGTCTCAAGGAGGGAGACTACGTCGATGTGAGTCTCCAGGGAAGCGACATCGTGATCCGCCCAAAGCGTCTCATGGACCTTGACGATACGCTCAGCCCGGAAGAGGAGAAGCTCGTCGAACAAGGCTTCCGCGAGCTACGTCAGGGCAAATCTGTCGCCTGGAGAGCGCTCAAGGATGAGTTGGGCGTGTAGTCTCTCGCGTCAGGCCGCGAAGCAGCTGCGTTCCTTGCCGCGGGATCGAGTCGGGCAGGTTGCCCGCGCGATCGACGAAATCGGCGAGGATCCAACACTCGGGGACGTCCGCCCGATCAAGAGCGGCCGGTTCAAGGGAGCGCTTCGAAAGCGCGTCGGCGTGTACCGGATCGTGTACTCGATCGATCCCGCCACGCACAAGGTAGAGATTGCCGCGATCCTCGTTCGCGGCGAAACGACGCATCGTTGAACAGCGCGGCTTCAAGCGGCAAGGACCATGGCCGGGGCACGAAATGTGGTATGTGTCCCTCGATATTCACTCGATGGATTCGACGCCCAAGGCCCGCCCGTGCTTGCTTCTCTCATCTTCCTAGGGGAAGAACGATGCGCCCGTACACCTCATTGAGAACCTGGGCAATCGCTGCGTAGAACGCCGAGAGCCCACAGACGATCCCAACCCATCCCGCGATCACGCCTACAACGGCGGAACCGGTGAAGTCGCGGATCGCCAGGAGGAAGAAGAGCGTAGCCAGAGTCGCAAAGACGGTCTGCAATGCTCGGTTCAGGCGAAGTGTCCCGATGAACATCCCCGTCGTGAAGAGTCCCCAAAGCAGGAGAAACCAGCCCATATCGAAGGGCTCCGATGCACGCGCAACCCCCATTTCCGGCAGAATCCATGTGGCAACCAGAGCGATCCAGAAGAGCCCGTAGGCCGTAAATGCTGTCGCGCCAAAGGTGTTACCCTTCTTCCACTCCTGCGTCCCCGCGATGATCTGGGCGATCCCACCCACGAAGACACCCATCCCCATGATCATGGAGGTGATGGGGAAGAATCCTGCGTTGTGGACGTTGAGGAGAATCGTTGTAAGCCCGAAGCCAAGAAGCCCTAGGGGTGCTGGATTGGCCGTCCTGTCCTGTTCCATGCGTTGCATATCTCCTTCCATGGGGTTATGGCCGGCCGTGCTTCTGAAGCAGCCGCCAGCAGTAACGATATCACAAGCCCCCGCCAGTGGCATCCGCGTTGTTGTCGGAAGAGACGTTCCACACGGCAACGACTGGGCCATCGCTCGCGGACTCGCTCAGGAGATTTCCAGCGCGTGACTCGAAAGCAATGGCTTGCCCCCTGGAAGAGATGTCAGTCGTTGGACTCGACCATCAGGACGATCCTCGATCGAGTGTCGGGAACCCCTCCAGGTTGACGCCATAGGGCAGCGCCTGGATGGCCTGCGCAAAGCGCACTGCCGAGAGAGACGACGCCCGTGGCGAACAACACCGCGGTACCTGCTGTCAGTATGTGCATGAAGACCAACGCGTTGGAACCCCAGATCTCTCGGGAAGTGAACGACCGATAGACTTCCGGGCTCTCACCCCATTCCCAACCACTCAGCGGCGTAGTTGGCGGCCTTCAAGTAGCGCTCGATGGTATGGATGACCTGACGCTTGCCTCGGTTGAGTTGCCCGAACGACGCGATCCGGCTTCTCCAAGCTGCGCAGAGGATTGCACCAGCGATAGCCAATACCGCGACTCCGACCCCACCGCGTCTATCGCGATCAGAACTCTGAACGATGATGCCCGATGCCGTGAGCAGCGCTCCGTTCATTGTCAGCAGAAACGCGTTCATGCCTTGCCGACAGCCCACCAGCCCTTCGGAGCTGTCTACCAGATCTTGTAGAGGTCAGGAGCATGCCGAGTGTGCGCCTCGCTTCGTGGAGGACCCGCCGGAAGTAAAACGTCGCCGAAGGACGGACGTGATGCCCTGATCTGTCCCGATTCCTCGGCAGCCCGCTGGAGCACCAACGAGCAGTCCGGCACACGACCTCGTGCGAAGACCTGCCGCGTACGCGAGACAGCGAAGGTTCGGATCATCGCTTCCCATAATAGCGCCTGGCGATACTATAGGCTTGGTCGCTGTCCACCGCAAGGACTCGCCATCAGGCGATCCCGAGATGGACCCCGTTGCCTGAAGCTCTCATCACTTCATGAGCGCCACCCTCCTGCGGGC
Organism: uncultured Thermotogae bacterium; assembly: GCA_964593295.1. Classification (GTDB taxonomy): domain Bacteria; phylum Bipolaricaulota; class Bipolaricaulia; order UBA7950; family UBA9294; genus SPBW01. The sequence continues at coordinate 2,869 of CAZQHD010000148.1, forward strand.
GGGAAGGCCGACTGAGCAGACCGAGCGTTCAAAGAGCGAGGGGATTGGGCGAGAAAGCCGAAAGATCTGACGCGAACGGATGTCTGGCTCGGCGAGGCCTGGCTGCACCGCGAATAAAGAAGGTTTGTGTCCCGCGGGGGTGGCAAGGTCGACTTTGCCGCCATCCTCGCGGCGAAACGACGTATCGTTGAGCAGCGCGGCTTCAAGCGGCAACGACCATGGCGGAGCGCGAAATGCGGTATGTGTCCCTCGATATCCCCGGAACCCGCCCGCGACCCCGAGCGTTGCCCAATGCGCCCCGACACGGCGTACTTGATGTCCCCCGCTTCTATCATCCCGTCGTCTGGAACTCCATCTTGTTGGTCTCGCTGACTCGCT
>CAZQHD010000149.1:0-3183 GCA_964593295.1 uncultured Thermotogae bacterium
TCGCGGCGATCAACCCCAAGTTTGTCATCGAGTTGGCGTCGGTGCCGTGGGCGACGTACTCAGCCGAGTTCGGGAACAGCACGGCGATCCTGCCGGTGTTCGGGTTCATCCCGAACGTGTTCGATCCGTACTTCACCCTGTTCGAGCACATGCACTCGGAGGGTGGTTACCCGACGCGAATGGGCTACTCGGAGTTCGCGGCGGAGAAATACGATGCGCTGGTCGAGGAACTCGGGTCGACATTCGATATGGACCGCCGGACCGAAATCTCTCATCAGCTGCAGCTGTGGTCGCACGAGGACGCGCTGGCAATCATGCACCAGCAGGGCGTCCAGAACATCGCGCTGCGCGATTGGGTGCAGGGCTGGTATGCGACACCGGCGCCGTTCAATCTCGACTTCTACCCGATCTACAAGGCGTACGAGTAGGGATCGAGATCGCGAAACCGACGATCGCAAGCGAATCACCGGTTGCTCGGACGGGGTCCTGGCCCCGTCCGAGCGGTGCCGGGAGAGCTTCCGGGTAGCGAAGAGGGCTCATGGTTCACTACATTCTGAAGCGGCTATTGATCCTACCGGTCGTGCTGTTCGTGCTGTCGGTGTTGATCTTCTCCCTGGTCATGTTCCTCAGCCCGTACGAGCGGCTGGCGGTGTACATCCCCAATATGGACGTCACCAGCATGTCGGTGCCGTTTGATGAGTTGGTGGAGCGGTACGGATTGGACGAGCCGTTCTACGTCCAGTACGTGAAATGGCTGAACGGTGTACTTCACGGGAATTTGGGGTTCTCTCCCTCGGCGCGAATGCCGGTGGCGCGAGCGCTGGCCAAGTTCTTCCCAGCGACGATCGAGCTGATGCTGCTTGGCGGAGTAATCATTTTCGGCGGGGGTCTGTTTCTCGGTACCTTCACCGCGGTGCGTCGAAACCAGTGGCCGGACCAGATTGCACGGGTGGGCACGATCGTCGGGATCTCGTTGCCTGCATTCGTGTTCGGTCTCGCTTTGCTCGTGATCTTCTACGCTTGGTTGGGATGGTTCCCCCCAGGACGACTGAGCATGTGGGCCGAGGATGTCGTATACCTGAGCGATTTTCATCGCTACACTGGTCTCCACACAATCGATGGCTTGCTCAATGGCCGACTCGATATCGTCGGTGATGCGTTGCGCCACCTGATCCTGCCGGCGATCGCCTATGGGATTGGCATGCTGGCCACGATGCTGCGAATGGTGCGATCATCGTTGTTGGAGACGCTACAGCAGGACTACGTGACCACGGCGCGGGCCAAAGGGCTGCTAGAGAAGATCGTCATCAAGAAACACGCCCGCCGCAACGCGTTGCTGCCGGTGGTTACGTTGGCAGGCTCGATTATCGCCCGGATGATCGGTGGAACGGTGGTCGTGGAGACGGTGTTCAACTTCCGTGGGATGGGGCAGTTCATCGTCACCGCAGCGCAGGGGCTCGACTTTCCGGCAATCCTTGGGGTGTCCCTTCTCATTGGCCTGCTGATCGTGTTGGTGAACCTGGTCATCGACGTCATGTACACCTTCTTGGATCCGACCGTGACATTGGAGTGATCGACGTATGGATACCCTACGCCGCTTGGTGCGTAATCCCCTCGGGCTAGTCGGGCTGATCCTGGTTCTGCTTTGGGTAGCGGTGGCGCTCTTCGCGCCGTTGATTGCGCCGGCCGGAAACGCCGACAATCCCTACCGGGTGGTCCGGGTCAGCTACTCCTCATTGCCGGCGCCGCCTTCCGACAAGGCGCCGCTGGGAACGACAGGTGGCGGCTACGACATCTTCTACGGCATCGTCTGGGGAAGCCGCACGGCATTCCGCGTCGGATTGCTGGTGGTGTCTGTGACGGCGATGATCGGGACGATGCTGGGCGGTGTTGCTGCCTACGTTGGGGGTCTGGCGGACGAGGTTGTGATGCGAATCACCGACCTATTCATGAGCTTCCCGTTCATGATCGCCGTGATCGTCATGAGCGTCGTCATGGGCAAGGGGTTGGACAAGGTGATTCTGGCACTGATCATCTTCGGGTGGCGCCGGTATGCGCGGGTCATGCGCAGTGCGGTCCTTGGCGTACGGCAGCGGGACTACGTGCATGCGGCCGTGAGCGTGGGAGCGGGCAAAGCCCGCATCTTCTTCCACCACATCCTGCCCAACGCGATCTTCCCAGTATTCGTGCTGGCAGCTCTCGACATTGGTGTGATGGTGTTGATCGCCGCTTCGCTGAGCTTCATCGGGGTCGGTGCCGAGCCGGGTTACGCGGACTGGGGGCAGATGATCAGTTTCTCGAGAGACTGGCTGCTGGGGATCGTCGGTTCTCCGTTCCACTACTGGTACACCTACGTGTACCCCTCGATAGCCATCCTGACGTTTGTACTGGGTTGGAATCTGTTGGGTGATGCTCTGCGAGACGTTCTCGATCCGCGACTCAAGCGGCTGCAGTGATCGGCCTCGTGAAAGGGAGTGCAGGCATGAGAGACTCCGCGGACGCTTGCATCGTCGATGCACATACCCACTTGGGACTCGAGGCGTTCATCGTGCGTCCGATCTCCGAGGAGAAGCGTCGGCGACCGGCGTTTCGGGATCGGCTCGAGTTGGAGGGCGACGAATTGGTCCGTCGCATGGATCGAAATGGGGTCGGCAAAGCGATTGCGTTTCCGTTTCCGCTGGAGGAGATCGATGCGACGGCGGGCAACAGGTATGTGTTCGAGATGGCGGCACGCCATCCGGAGCGGATCGTCCCGTTCGGTTTGGTGGATGAGGACATCGACGATCTAGTGTCCGCAGGGGCCAAAGGATTCAAACAGCATGCCGGATTGCAGTCCCCGGAGCGGTTCGACCTTCGGATGGCCTACCGGGCGATGGCGGAGGCGCGGATCCCGCTGATCATCCACCTCCGCGCGGCGGCACACGGACGCCATCCCATCGACCAAGTCAAGGATATCCTCCGTATGGCCCCCGGACTGAAGGTGATCGTTGCACATATGGCGCGTGCGGTTCCCAATACGAGCGAGGGAGTGGTGGAGACCGCCCTGGGCCTGCGGGAGGAGGAAGGGGTCTACTTCGAAACCTCTACCGTTCGGGACCCACAAGCGATTGCACGGGTCGCCGACGTGATCGGAGCTGATCGCATCCTGTTTGGCTCGGATGCACCGTTCAACTCCCATGCAGA
>CAZQHD010000150.1:0-3173 GCA_964593295.1 uncultured Thermotogae bacterium
GAGGTTCATTGTAAAACCAACCAGTAGCACCTAGCACTTCGCACGTAGTACGCCTTCACTGTCTTTGCCCGTCACCCATTACCCTTCACCCATCCCCCATCACCGCCTTACCCCCATCACCGCCTTGCCCCCATCACCACCCTCCACAATAAAGTATATGTCCCCCGAATTGCTTCTCTGCTTTCTTCGTCTAGTTCCTGCTGGATTCCGCCAGTACCCTCATGCAGGGGGATTCCATGCGAAGACGCTACGTGCTTGCCACGATTCTTCTGCTTTGCTGCTACGCTGTCGTCGCGGCTGTTGCCGGCGCACCATCGAGCGGGCTGGGGGATGACTGCATCTTGACGATCGCCGCGTTCAATGCGATGCAGTTCGGCTGGAGTGGCCAACGATGCAAGGACGTCTCGCAGCTCGCCGAGGTGTTTGCGCCGTACGACGTGGTCGGCATCGTCGAGGTCATGCGGAACACCGGCGGCTGCTCGCAATACGATGCGGGCGATGACGGACATCTTCGCGCCTTGGTGAACGCGCTCAATGAGCGGAGTTCCTCGTGGGACTTCGTCCAAAGCGAGGTCAGTGTAGGCTCAGGCAGCTACCGCGAGTACTACGCCTTCGTTTACCGAGACGACCGCGTCGAATCCGTATGCAGCGGCGCGTTCTATCCCGACCCGGGTTCCATGTTTGAGCGACCGCCGTTCTTCGTGTCGTTCCGGGCAGGGCGTTTCGAGTTCACCGCCGTCCTGGTCCACGTCCTCTGGGGCGATGGGCGGCTCGATCCGATCGCGGAAGTCGAAGCCTTGGCCGGAGTCTGGAACCATGTTCAGGGACTGGATCCTGATCAGAACAACCTTCTTCTCATGGGAGACTTCAACGTGCACATGCCGACCGCGCCGGCCTTCTCCGGGCTGTACGCGTTGGGCCTCACCCCATTGCTCACGGAGGGTGGATCGTACACGACGTACAGCACGCGGATCTCGCAGATCGGCTCTCGTTGGTACGACAATATCTGGACCGACCTCACATACACCAGCCCGTGGTTCACCGGTGCCAGCGGCGTGGACTACCTGCATGAGCGGTTCTACCTGCAAGAGACCTCGCCCCATCTCGCCGTCCGATCCGCCATCTCCGATCACTGCCCCGTCTGGGCGCAGTTCTTCCTCTGCGAACCCGTCGCCGGTCCGTAGTCTCCGCCCCCAGGCTCCTCCAGCCCAGCCAACGCCCGCTCCTAGCCCCTCTGTGAAAGGCGAGCCATCGTTCGTCGGAGCGGCAGACCCCGGCTTGACGACACCGCCATCGCCCTCTGCACCCCTCGGTGCTCGCGGCGGACAACCCCATCGATATGACGTATGGTACTACCGGTGATGTCCATGCGCCGTGCCAAAGTCGCGATCAGCATTGAGAAGGCTACCCTGGAACAACTTGACGAACTCGTCAAGAGCCACGTGTTCCCCAGCCGAAGCCATGCGATTCAGCAAGCCGTCGCGGAGAAACTCAGCCGGATGAAGAAGACACGCCTGGCCGAGCAAGCTCGACCCTGATGAAGAAAGGGCGATCGCCGAGGAAGAGATGAGCGTGGAGTGGCGCGAATGGCCGGAAGAGTGAGGAGGAGATTCGCACCCTCTCCGTCGAGCGAGTGGGCGAGCTGATCGATACGCTCCCGCCGGAGCAGCTCAGCCGCCTGATCGACGGCCTGAACGAGATCATCGGCTAGCGATCTCGGTGGGATTGAGGTTTGCGTCCCTCGATATTGCCGAACGTAACACATATCACCCTCGTCCAGCTGAACGTAACGTAGATCACCGCGGGAAGTTTCGCGCATCCACGACAAAAGTATGCGTCCCCACTATCCTCCCCGTAGCACGTAGTGGTTGGTTTTACAATGAACCTCCTGAGTTCGTACTCTGGAGGCCCATGCAACGAGAGCTGTTGATTGCCAAGAGGAAGAAGGCCCGGGATCTTCACACCAAGGGGTGGTCAGTGAACAGGATCTCTCGTCATCTTGTCTCCGACTGGCGTTCCGTCAAACGCTGGATTGAGATGGACGACATCCAGGCGGACCATCGTGGATGGAAGAAGGGACGGCTGCGTAAGTATGATCGGCAGACCCAGGAACGTGTGCTGAAGATCCGACAAGAACTGCGCAAGGAAGAGAGCTACTTCTTCGGCCCTGATGTCATACGAGCAAACTACGAGAACCGGTACCCTGGGGAGAAACCACCGACAATGTCGTTCATCACCAAGACGATTCGCGAGGCGGGGTGGACAAGGATGACAAGCAAGCGAGACCGTTCCGGCAATGCATCCCGGTACATGAACTACCCTCAGCGCGCATTGGACAAGATGGGCCAGGTGGTCGAAGGGGTGGACTTCATGGGCCCTCGATACATCGAGGGACGTTCTCAAGGGGTGCACTTCCTGTCTCGCAAGTACATCCGCCCGATGAAGTACGGGATGACGACACGCGTGAAGAGCCAGTCCACAGATGAGGCGTTGTCTGTGGTCATTGAAGACTGGAAGCAGCACCCGATTCCCGATGTGCTACGGATGGACAATGATGCGGCGTTTGGCGCATATCGTCGTCACCCACGGCGGATTGGGCGTTTCACCAAAGTGCTGCTGAACCTGGGGATTACGCCGCTGTACTCAGCGCTTTCCCAACCCTGGAACAACGGAGCCACGGAAGGCTACAACTCGGTGTTCGCACGCAAGTTCTGGAAGAGATTGCGGTTTAGCGATGAGGATGAGATCGACACAGAGATCAAACAGTTCAACCTGGAGTACGCCAAGTACAACCGTCTGGTGGGCAACAACGTGGCGATGGAGTCGGTGCAACACAGGACGTTGCTACAGTCGTTTGAGCTTCCGGACCAGTACCAGGAGGCTCTGAACCGCAGTCAGCCGTTGGTGATCTACTGGCTGCGGGAGGTCACTCAGGATGAAGAGCGTTCCAGGGTGCGCGCAACGATCGGGATTCTGGGAGAGACGATTGAGCTGCCCAAACACTACATCAACCAGTTCACGTTAAGCCGACTCGACGTGAAGGAGGCCAAACTGTCGGTGATGGTGGAGACACAGGAAGGCACTCTCTCCATCATCAAGAGCACTCGACTTGAGGTCGAGAATGTGTCTTTCTTCGACTCAGCGGACTCTGGACTTTCATACTAAAACCAACC
>CAZQHD010000151.1:0-3162 GCA_964593295.1 uncultured Thermotogae bacterium
TGAGCGTGGCAATCGGGCCCACCGTCGTCGAACCATTGATCTGAACTTCACCAGCGGCCAATGCCCCGAAACTGAACAATGAGAGAACCAGCAGACCAGCCAACAGCATTCGTACGTTTTTCACAGTGTGTACCCTCCTGGGTATATATTTGATGCGCAAACTATATAGCTTGCGACCTCAATATGCAACCGTCTGAAGTCAGCTTGTCATGCGCGTTCACTCTTCCAAGCTTGAGCTCGGCAAGCCGCTGATGGCTAGAATCCCGTTGCCCTCAGCGCTTTCGGATGCTTGATGAACCCAAGAAAGAAGAAGTGCCATTGATCACCTCTCTATGCGGTCCAGATGCCCCTGTTCGCCTGTTGTCGATAAGAACGCCTTCGCAGTATGCTGGCATCGTCCCAGAAGAAGTGGGGCATGGGGGCATGGGGGCAAGAGTAGACTCCCAGCATGTGGTGTAACGAGCTGCTGAGCGAGCAGCGTCTTGAAGCAAGGGACCATCGCTGCCATCGTCGGTTCATCAACAAGGCGCCGACCAAGATCGGCACCGGAGCACAACCTGAGTCCGAGGAGGAACCCATGCTGGTCGAGCAGCTCACTGCATGATGATCAGCAACAGGATGGTGCGATGCCGTTACACCGCTTTTGGCAGGACGTGACCAGGCCTCTCCTGGAAGAACCGGGTTGTGCTTTGCCTCAGCTGCGCCGATGCCACACCGTTGAGGGAACGGCATCGGGCAACAGAGACGACGCCAGCGTCCGTCCACCGTGGGGAACCGCGCCAACGGGCCCCCTAGGCGATCTGTTTTGGGAGGCGTCGCCGTGCGCCATTGGCTGAAGAGCCTGTAAGGAGCGTTCGACGTAAGACAGACAAGCCATCCACAATGCCGAGTCGTGCTGTACCTCCTCCTCTCCTCCTGCTGGCGGCAGGAACGGCGTCGTCCCCGTCCACCACGGACTGTCCCGGCTGATGGGACGCCTCGCGGCCACGAGGACGTGCGCATCCTCACCAATGCCGGGTATACGGTTGGTTGACGACGATTCCCTACGCAACCCCCTCTGGGTGGCGTTTCGACTGATGCGGGTCGCCTCGCCGACCCCGGTAGAGCGCCTGTCCAGCTTCACCGTCGATGAGAGAACCTCGGCGCTGGTTGCGCCGGACGCCTACGCCAACACCGGGTTCGTTTGCGCCTTGATGGCTCCCCAAGATGCGATCGGGCACAGCTACGGTCCGGCGGCGCAACGCGAGACGCTACTGATGAGCACTGTCAGCCCCAGCGGTCCACGCTGTACGGGTTCGCCTGGGTCACATTGGAGAACCTGGCCCGCACCTACGCCAACGCGTTCGGGCAGATCTGGGTGATCACCGGGCCCGTGTTCTGTTCTCCGCAGGAGACGCTCCCCTCCGGGGTCGCGGTGCCGTGCGAGTTCTTCCAGATCATCGTAGATCTGCACGAAAGCAGTGCTCGGACGCCAGCGTTCCTCGTCCCCCAAGATGCACCGACGGGGGCTGCGCCGGCCGACTATCTCGTCAGTATCCGGGAGATTGAACAGAAGACAGGTCTGACCCTTTTCCCGTCGCTGCCGGGCGCGGTGCAAGCCAACCTCAAGTCGCAGCACGCGCAGGAGCTGTGGCCGTTTACGATGCGCACCGGATCCTCAAGCCCATCTGCCCCGTCTGCGTCCTTCCACAGCGGCGACTGCTGCGACAAGTTCATCTCAAGCAGGGACTCGGGAACGTTCCATCAGCCCGGCTGCCTCTTCGCCGAGCTCATCCCGTTCATGTCGCCGTTCGGCCTGTCCCAGAAGGTCTTCTTCTGCACGCGTGAGGATGCGCTCGCCTCCGGGAGATCGGCCTGCCCGCTGTGCAGGCCGTGAGCAGATCGCTCAACGAGAGAGACGGTTGCCCGATCCTCGCCCCGCATGTCGCGCCCACGGATCGGGCAAGGCGCGGTCCGGCCGCTTCGCCCGTTACGCGCCGATGATCTCAACCTCGGGCTCGAGGAGGATACCGTGCACCTCACGAACGCGTGCCTGCATACACTCGATCAGCTGCAGGATGTCGGCAGCGTTCTGCGTTCCACTGTTGAGCAGGAAATTGGCGTGGATCTCGGAGACCCATGCCGCACCCACGCGCAAACCCTTGCACCCAGCGGTGTCCAGCAATACCCCGGCAGAAGGAGCTCTGGGCGGATTCTTGAAGATACAGCCGGCGGAGGCGCCTGTGGGCTGGGTGGTGCGACGCCGCACCAGGAGATCACGCTCACGTTGCACACACCGATCCGGATCATCTGCCCGCAGTCGGAACGTGGCCTCCAGGACGACGCCGCTCAGGCAGCCGGCACGCAGTGCGCTGGTGCGGTACTCCAACGCCAATGCCTGAACAGGCAACACCTGCCCCCCTCCTGGCGTCTGGATCCGGACTTCGGAGAGGACCGAGGCGATGTCGCCCTCCCGTGTGCCGGCGTTCATGACCACGGCGCCGCCCACGGTGCCCGGTATGCCGGCCGCCCACTCCAGGCCGGAGAGGCCAGCTCGGTCGGTCCGGCGAGCGAGCGCCGACAGCGGCTCACCGCATGCCGCGATCACCGTTTCGCCCTCAACGTGGACGCCGTGCAACGCGCGCGTCGAGAGTACCAGGCCGGGGAATCCTTCATCGGAGACCAGGAGGTTGGATCCGCTGCCGAGAATGAGCACGGGAACGTCGTGGGCCTCCGCCCACCGGAGCAGCCGCTCCACCTCCGGCAGGCTCCCCGCCTCCACCAACCACCGAGCCGGACCGCCAACCCGCAGATGCGTCCACGGCCCGATCGGGGCGTGCTCGTGTACACGCCCGAGGAGCCCCTCGGGGGCAGAAAGCGCAAGACGGTCTGGGCCACTTGCGGCAGACGTCCGCTGCGCCTCGCCGGCCTCAGGAGAGCGGCTATCCACAGGCGCCACAGGGTTTGTGGGCCGCCTCGTCCTCGGTCATCACGTACACCGTCAGGGACTGCGTACCCTGCGCTCCCCGGTTGTCGGTGACGGTCAGCGTCACGGTGACCTGTTCGCCTCCACGGTCGAACGTATAGAACAACGACGGCTGACCGCCGGCCCTCAGGACATCACGTCCGAAGGTCCACTGATACAGCACGATCTCCCCATCCGGATCGTGAGAAAGCGGCGAC
>CAZQHD010000152.1:0-3142 GCA_964593295.1 uncultured Thermotogae bacterium
GGAGCTTCTGGGAGGGACGCTCACCGAGCAGGGGATTGCCCAGGCATTCAGGCTGGACCCCGCGCGGGTTCGCCTCATCGAGCTTACCCCACGGGGCGTCGGCGAGCTTAAGCTGATCACGATCCGATTGGATCCGGGCGTCGTCGAAAGCGACTTGTCACCCGCTCTGCTCGAAGCGCTCAGCGACGTGATCGTCATGGGGGGCATCATGGTGTGGGCGGTCTCGCCCACCGGGGCGGAGTTCTCGGCATGGAGCTTCTACGTGCGTCAGGCGTCGACCCACTACGCGTTCTACAGCACCACATCGTTTCTTGAATTGACACCGGGATTCCTGCGGGCAGAGCGGGTGGAACCGGGGCAGGTTCTGGCCGGCGCGATCCGGTTCACGCAGATTGAGCGATCCGGCTTCGACCCCAATGCGTCGTTCACCCTGCTGTACGCCGGCACTGGGGTCGAGTATCGGTGAGGCGAGCGTGCGCTGCTTGACATGTGTCTCGAGACCCTCGACGATTGTGCCGGTGAGACGATGCAACTCGTGCTGGCATCCAAGTCCCCTCGTCGAGCGTCGTTGTTGTCGCAGATCCGCTATGATTTTGTGGTGATTCCCAGCGGAGCGCAAGAGCCCATCGAAGGAGAGGCGCGGACGCGCGTGATGGTGTCAGCCCGTCGAAAGGCTCGTGCCGTGGGAGCACGGGTTCCCGGGATCATCCTCGGCGCCGATACCGTGGTCTGCCTGGAGGATCAGGTGCTCGGAAAGCCGAGCTCACGGGATGATGCAGCGCGCATGTTACGTCTGCTCTCTGGGAAGACTCATCGGGTCCTGACGGGACTGTACTTGTGGCACACGGAGACCGGGCAGGAGTGCGAGTCCTGTAACGAGACCGAGGTTCGTTTTCGCGAGATCCGGCCTGCCGAGTTGGAGTGGTATCTGGACAGCGGGGAGTTCTCTGACAAGGCAGGCGCCTACGGCATTCAAGGACGGGCAGCCGTTTTTGTGGCGGGGATCTCAGGGGAGTACACCAACGTAATGGGGCTGCCACTGTGCGAGCTGAGCCGTCTCTTACGGGAGATGGGCATCGGCCGATAGCGTCACGGCGGCAAACGTTGCCAACAGCGTCAAAGGAGGAAGACGTGCCAGAGAAGAAGAAGCACAGCATTCACACCCTTCAGAAAATGAAGGGACAACGAGAGAGAGTCGCCTGGCTGACCGCCTACGACTTCCCGACCGCGCAGTTCGCGGAGGCTGCAGGGCTAGACATGTTGTTGGTGGGGGATTCCCTCGGCATGTGTGTGTACGGATACGAAGGCACGGTTCCGGTGACCATGGACCAGTGCATCGTACACTGTGAGGCGGTGCGACGTGGCGCCCCCAACACGTTCGTGGTAGGCGATATGCCGTTCATGAGCTACCAGGTGAGCGACAAGGAGGCTGTCCGGAATGCCGGCCGCTTCCTCAAGGAAGCCGGCGTGGATGCGCTCAAACTGGAGGGAGGGCAACGAGTGGTCTCCCGCATCCGGGCCCTCCTCGATGCAGGGATCGTTGTCTGTGGACATATCGGGCTTACCCCCCAGAGTTCCGGCCAATTGGGCGGACACAAAGCCCAGGGACGAACCATCGCCTCTGCGCGCGCGCTGATTCAAGATGCGTTGGCGATCGAGGAGGCGGGTGCCCAGATGCTCTTGCTGGAGGCCGTGCCTCCGGAGGTAGCAAAGTTCATCCGAGACCATCTCGAGATCCCGGTCTTCGGCATCGGCGCCGGTCCCGAAACGGATGGACAGCTGATCATCGTCTCGGACATCATCGGCCAGTTTCAGGCGTTCACGCCCAAGTTCGTCAAGAAGTACTGCAACTTGGCGCAAGTCGTCACGGATGCGATGTCCGCCTACGTCAAGGAGGTCCGCGAGGGCGTGTTCCCGGCGGAGGAGCACTGCTATCACATGCTCAAGGATGAGGCTGCTGGGTTCCCGTCGCTGATGGACGAGTTTCGCGCCTGATGCGAAAGCACGGCGGGTCCGGTGTGTCCCGATCAGAGGAGGTACGATGACAGACCTAAGGCAACGTTTGGCCATTTCCCCAGAGCCCTTGCGACAGATCAACCAGTTTCTCACCGATCCGAACTCCCGAGTCATCACGGAGTTCCTGGAGATCGTGGAGAAGCACGGCGGACCGGAGACGATCAACCGCAAGGCACACGAAGCGCGCGAGCTGCCGCGCTTGCTCGATCAACTGGCGTCCTCGGGCTCCCCGTACTCCGAGAATCTGGACTGGCTGATCGCACAGCGCGATGCAGGGGCCTTCGTGTCGATCGAGGCATTCCGTGAGGACGTCCTCGGGTCGGCGGCTCAGGAGATCGAGTTCGACGAGGCTCATGCGGTCACGCTGGAGATCAGCTCGCTGCAGTTCTTTCCGTGGCTGATCCGCGAAGCCGAGCAGGCCATCGAACGACGGCAGCTGATGCCGGGACGCTTCATCCGGGTGCGAAACATGGCCGAACAGGTCGAGGACCAGGGCGACACGCTCGCTGTGGCGGCAGCGATGCAGATCGTCGGCGCCAGCTATGTCGAGACGCTGGACACCAAGGGGACTGACGGTTCGAATATCCACCTAGGCGGCCCGGAGACGATCACCGGATACTTCGGCGGGGTCGGTCAGCCCAACGATCATCCGCTCAAGTGGGTCGACGAATTTCTCGGATACTACACTCGGTACGGCATCCGGCAGGTGTTGAACCTCAACCCCGGGACAGTGTTCCTCGGATACCTTCTCCACAAACTGGGTATCGACATCGAGTTCAAGATTTCCGTGTTCATGGGCAACGACAACCCGTTTGCCGCGCTGTGGACCCTGCTGGGCGCGCGGCTGTTCGCGCGCGAGGACGGCACCACCTCGCTGATCGGGTTCAACTGGGCGAACTCCGTGAACAACGAGACGATCGAGAAGGCGGCCGCCATTCGGCATGCCTTCGGCCTGGAGGATGTGGTTCGGTTTGAGCACCACATCACCGAGACTCAGAAGTCCATCGTGATCCAGCCGTACGATCGTACCGATGAGCTGACGGAGCTGGCAGACCACGTGGCCAACATCTCCGCCAAGCACGAAGGAGGGAAACCCGCCGTCGATGCGGCGCGTGAGCATCCGTCG
>CAZQHD010000153.1:0-2827 GCA_964593295.1 uncultured Thermotogae bacterium
TAGTATCGAGGCGGACTATCGTGAGTCCGTGGATGGCAAGCCACGCATCGAAGGCGTGTGCTCCTTCCTTCTCTCGCGGGAGATCGAACTTCCGTTAGGAGAGGAGGCCGATTCCCCAGGATTCGACACCGCTTGGGCCCTAGGGAACCGCAAGAATGAGCTCTTCCAGTCTCTCGTTCACGAGCACGGGGCCGATGTGATCGAGAGCACGGTTCAGTTTGTGGAAGAGCTTGCGCGGCAGGGCATCCTCGTGGGGGTCGCCTCGTCGAGCAAGAACTGCTCCCTTGTGCTCGCGACGGCTGGGCTGACGTCGCTCTTCTCCGCGCAGGTGGACGGCGTGGAGTCGGCGGCGCTCGGACTGCGTGGGAAGCCCGCCCCGGACATCTTCCTGGAGACCGCCCGTCGACTGGGCGCGCTGCCCGCTGAGACGATGGTCGTGGAGGATGCGATCAGTGGGGTTCAGGCCGGTCGGGCCGGTGAGTTCGGTCTGGTGGTGGGGATCGGGGACGAGTCGGGGTGGATCGACTTACGCGAAGAGGGAGCGGACTGGATCGTCTCCGCCTTCGATCGCTCGTCATTCGAGATCGCCCAGGACTGGTTTCGGCACGCTGAATCCCGCCGTCCTGCAGCCATCTCATCGTGGAGCAAGATCGAGGCGAGGCTGGAGAAGGGTCGCCCCATGCTGTTCCTTGACTACGACGGAACGTTGACACCGATCGCGTCCAAACCTGAGCTGGCGGTGCTCGAGGAGGAGCGCCGGTCCCTGCTGCGTGCAGTCGCGCGCGTGATACCGACCGCTGTGATCAGCGGACGCGGTCGTGAGGATGTTGAGCAGTTGGTGGGGATCCGTGAACTGGCCTATGCCGGAAGCCATGGATTCGACATCGTGGGGCCGAACGGTGTGGCGGTGACGTACGAAATCGCGGACTGGATCGCTCCGGTCATGGAGGAAGTAGAGAAGAGACTCTCAACCGAGGTGGAGGGCATCGAAGGATGTCTGGTGGAACCCAAGGGATTCTCTGTGGCCGTGCACTATCGTCTCGTCTCGGAGGAGCACGTGTCCAGCGTGGAGACGATCGTAGATCGTATCGTGGACAAGGACGATCGCCTCAAGAAGGCGACCGGAAAGAAGGTGTTCGAGATCCGACCGGCACTCGACTGGGACAAGGGAAAGGCATTGAACGTGCTGCGAGAGGCGTTGGAGATCCACGCGAAGGAAACGATTCCCATCTACATCGGGGACGATGTCACGGATGAAGATGCGTTTGCGGTCGTGCGGGATCAAGGGGTCGGGATCCTGGTATCGCCGGCTCCGAAGCCCACGGCTGCTACGCACACGGTGCAGGCGCCGTGGGAGGTGTTCGAGGTGCTGGATCGGCTGCGAGAGTGGGCGGAACGAGGGCGTCGATGAGTGGTGGTGGCGTATGGACACTTCACTTTCGGGGCGTCGATCCATCGCAAGAGCCTCTTCGTGAGGCGCTTTGCACGCTCGGTAATGGTGTGTTCGCGACCCGCGGCGCGGGAGAAGAGCGCCGTGCAGACGGCGTCCACTACCCCGGCACCTATCTGGCAGGAGGGTACAACCGTCTGGTCAGCCGGATCGTGGGGCGAGACGTCGAGAACGAGGATCTCGTCAACTTCCCGAACTGGACTCCGCTGGCATTCTGTGTCGAGGACGGACCCTGGTTCGGAGAGGAGGAGGCCGAGTACTCCGACTACGAGCAGACGCTCGATCTGAAGGAAGGGTGTCTCACCCGATCGTTTACCGTCTCAGATGCAGAGGGTCGCCGAACGCGTGTACAGACGGCCCGAATCGTGTGCATGCACGATTCTCACCTTGCGGGGATTCAGTTCTGCGTCCAGCCGATCAACTGGCACGGACGCCTGAGAGTTCGTGCCCAGCTGGACGGCGCCGTGTGCAACGACGGAGTCGCCCGGTACCGGGAACTACGAGGGGATCATCTGGCGGTGGCCGATGCAGGAGGAAAGGATGACACCTCATGGCTTCTGGTTCACACGAAACAGGCATCGCTCTCGGTCACTCTCTCGGCCCGGCACACCGTGTGGGTGGACGGCCGCAGAATTGCGGATCGCGGACAGGCCGCCCGCGAAGGGGCCCAGACGGTGTGGAGGAGTCCGGAACTGGAGGTGGCTCAGGGTCAGGAGGTTCGTGTTGAGAAGATCCTCTCCCTGCACACCTCCCGGGAGCCCGCGGCTGGGGATCTTCTGGGCGACGGGCAGAGAGATCTGGAGACAGCGCCGGCCTTTGATGGGCTGCTGGCAGCTCATCGGCAACGATGGAGCGAGCTCTGGGAGCGGTTTGACGTTCAGGTTGAGGTCGACCCTGAGAAGGAGCTGGCCCCCCATTCGATTCAGCGCATCGTCCGACTGCACACATTTCACCTGCTGCAGACCGCATCGCCACTGTCGAGATTCTTGGACATCAGTGTTCCTGCTCGCGGTTGGACCGGTGAGTCGTATCGCGGGCATATCTTTTGGGACGAAGCCTACATCCTTCCCTTCTTCGTGTCGCGGGATCCGGAAGTCGCACGATCTCTCCTGCTCTATCGGTACCGGCGCCTGAAGGCGGCGCGCGCCGCGGCGAAAGAGGAAGGGCTCTCCGGGGCGATGTTCCCGTGGCAGAGTGGCAGCCAGGGACGAGAGGAGACGCAGGTTGTCCATCTCAACCCTCGGTCGGGGTCGTGGGATCCGGATCACAGCCATCTGCAGCGTCACGTCAACGCGGCCATTGCTCTCAACGTGTGGGCTTATCTGGAACAGACCGGAGACCGCCAGTTTCTGGAGAGCTACGGCGGGGACGTGTGGC
>CAZQHD010000153.1:2837-3107 GCA_964593295.1 uncultured Thermotogae bacterium
ACGGCGCCGAGATGCTGGTGGAGGTCGCTCGGTTCTGGTCGAGCTTGTGTACATGGAACCGCGAGACCGAACGCTTCGACATTGCCGGAGTGATGGGGCCGGACGAGTTTCACGAGGCCTACCCTGACGCGGCGTCGGGCGGGCTGAGGAATAACGTCTATACCAATGTGATGGCCGTTTGGTGCGTGAAGAGGGCGGGCGAGGCGTTGAACCGTCTCTCTGAGCCTGTACGTGAGCGACTGCGGGAGCGGCTGGAGGTTTCGGACGAAG
>CAZQHD010000154.1:0-3011 GCA_964593295.1 uncultured Thermotogae bacterium
CGCGATGTCGATCTCCCGAAGGTTCATCATCTCCGGCGTGTTCTCCGAGTCGCCGGCAATGTAGACACGATGGTCTCCCAGCGTGAGGACGTATCCGTTCCCCTGCCCACAGGGATGGAAGGGATCGCCGGACTCACGTCGGTGGATGAGATTGTACGCCGGCACCGCCTCGATGGGGATTCCTTTGACCACGCCTACATCCCCGTTGCGCATGATGATTCCCCCCTCGATGGACGAGCGGCAGAGCTCGGTCATCACAATCTCCGTCCCCTCGGTGCGAACTTGAGCCACCGCCTGTTCGTCAAGGTGGTCGAAGTGCTCGTGTGTGATCAAGATCAGGTCCGCCTTGGGAAGAGCCAAGTAATCAGCCACTTTGCCGAACGGATCCACATGGATCACCTGATCGTCCCAGCCCATCATCAACGAGCCATGGCCCAGGAACGTGATCCGCAACTCCCCTCTCGACGTGCGGAAGACATCGGTCTCGTGTCGTAAGGACTCCATCTTGCCACCCCCTAATAGTGGTGCTTTGGCTTCACGGCAAGCTTACCGAATTGGGCGTCTCTCCGAGAAGCCGGTATCCTGTCCTTCGCGCGCATCAGGGCGTGATCAGTGCTCTCTGCACCGCCCCGGAACCGAAGAACGAACCGGGGAAGAAGGTGACCCATCGTGAGCGAGACAAGCCGACCAGGAACGTTCTGCGTCCGTGGAGAGCGCGTGGTCCTGAGGGATCGCCTGGCCTCGGATGTCGAGCACTACCTCCATTGGCAAAACCACGGGGAGTGGCGAAGCCATGACGCCCCGTGGGAAGAGATCGCGACGGTCGAGACCGAGCAAGAGAAGGCCGCGTTTCGAGAGAAGTTCTGCGCGACCTGCGAGATGCCCCTCTCCATCCCTCGCCGGCGAGCCACGGTCACGATGAAGGAGGGCACCCCCCTGGGGTGGGTCAATCGGTACGTCCAGGAGCGGTTCCCGGATGTCTGGTATGTCGGTATCGATCTGTGTGAGGACGGAGTTCTCAACCGCGGACTGGGAACCGAAGCCCTATCGCTCTGGATCGACTATCTCTTCGGTGCTTCGGAGATTCATCGCATCAGCCTCGATACATGGTCGTTCAACCCGAGGATGATGCGTGTCGCGGAGAAACTCGGCTTCACCTACGAAGGAGCTCAGCGACAGCTCATCGCCTGGCGAGGCCAACGTCTGGACTTGATTCACTACGGGATTCTGCGGTCCGAACGCCCCGCGCGCCGCTGAACCAAGCCGTCGTGGCATCCTGTCCTCCGCGCGTGTCTCTCGCTCATCTTCTCCGGGGAGGCGAGAAGCGGACGACCACCACGTCGCCATCCTGAACGATGTACTCCTTGCCCTCCACACGCTGCTTCCCCGCCTGAATCGCCGCCGCCTCCGATCCGTGCTCGACGAGGTCTCCGTAGGAGATCACCTCCATCCGGATGAAGCCACGCTCCATGTCGGAGTGGATCTTCCCTGCGGCCACAGGCGCCAAGCTGCCCGCCCGACAAGTCCATACACGCACTTCCTTCTCTCCCGCGGTGAAGAAGTCCACCAACCCCAGCTCTGCATAGGCGGCATGGATCAGCCGTTCGATCGACGGCTCGTGGAGGCCCAGCTCTTCCAGGAACTGTGCTCGCTCCTCCTCAGGAAGCTCGGCGATGTCGGCCTCATCCCGTCCGCAGATCGGCACCACCGCTGCCCCTTCCGACGCGGCGATCCGCCGAACTGACTCCACCGATAGACCCGCCATCTCATGGGACGTCTCGACATTGGCTACATACAAGACGGGCTTGAGCGACATCAGCGTACAATCGTGCACGGCGGCCCGCTCCGTGACCGTCAGTCCCTGTTGTCGCGCCGGAATCCCTTCGTGCAGCGCTTCCAGGACCTTGCCGCAGAGATCGCTCTCCCGTACCGCATCCTTGTCGCCGGTCCTCCGACGCTTGGAGAGCCGCTCAAGCTTCCGCTCCAGGGTCTGGGCATCCGCGGCCATCAGCGCGAGATCAACCCGTTCCAGATCATCTACGGGCATCGCCTGCGGGGGCCCGTTCTCGAAGCACCGCACAACGTGGATCAGCATATCTGATTCCTTGATATGAGTGAGAAGCCGCGATCCACGGCTGCCTTCTGTCGTGGAGGTCTCCTCAAGCCCAGGGATATCCACCAACTCCATGACCGCGGGCGTCACCTTGGCCGGGGCGTACATCTGAGTGAGTCGTCGAATCCGTGGGTCCGGCACGGCCACCGTGGCCCGATGTGCGTCCGCCGCATCGAACAGAGATGCGTGCGCCGAGGTCACCGCGTTAAACACGGTTGTCTTGCCGCACATGGGGCGACCGATCAAACCACATCGAAGGGACATGCAGACCTCTCTCGTGTACTGGGATAGGATCGTTCCGGCAGAGACCGCATTCTACCACCGCTCAATCAGCATGCAAGAGGTCTCCTGTTCCGAGGGAGTTGTCGCCTCCCCTGCCTCCCTCATGGGGCGTCCGCTCCACTGCCCCAGGATTGACAAGGCGGACAGCCTACGGTACGCTTCCTTTCAGGTCGTCCGTCCTCTGTGTCTTGCTCAAGCCACCTTCCCGAAGAACGAACCGGCAGCCTGCTTTCCCTATGCGAGGGGAGGTCATGTTGTTGTGGTTGGTCGGACGGCCCTGGGCACCGAGCGTGGAGCCACAGAGAGAAAAAGGAGCCTACAAGAGAGATGACGAAGAAGACCCCCATCGATCGCATCCGCAACGTCGGCGTCATGGCCCACATCGACGCCGGGAAGACCACGGTGACGGAGCGCATCCTCTACTTCACGGGGAAGCGACACAAGTTGGGCGAGGTTCACGACGGCCAAGCCGCGATGGATTGGATGATTCAAGAACAGGAACGAGGGATCACCATCACCTCGGCCGCCACCACCACGTACTGGCGGGACCATCGGATCAACCTGATCGACACGCCGGGCCACGTCGACTTCACAGCTGAGGTCGAGCGGAGCCTCC
>CAZQHD010000155.1:0-2956 GCA_964593295.1 uncultured Thermotogae bacterium
CGATCGCATACACACCGGCATCAGCCAGCATGCCAATCAAGTCGTCAACAGGCTCGCGGACTCCACCAGGAACCGCCCACCCGCTCCACAATGAACATCCTGGCGCTCATCGCCGACAGAACCCACAGAACCTCGTTGCAAGCGAACCCTGATCTCAACCTCGTATCGAAGCTCACGCATTCGCTGTCCGCTCGCCTCTTGGCCATGGTTGTGTCGAAAGGCAACCTAGGAACCCTCGACTGGGGGAGTCGGGTCAAACAGGGTAGGATGGGAGACGAAAACGGAGGCAGATAGCATGCACCGAACCGAAGGTACGACGTGGCTGACCCTCCCCGCCATCCTTGCGGTGGCGGGACTGGTGGCCTGGGCGGGAAGCCAGGGAGGACAGACGGCTGGAGGGTTTCCGGTGTACGCGTGGTGCGTAGGCTTGGCCTTTCTCATTCAGTGGATTGCGTTCGTTCCGGCGTACCTCTCCCACTCCGAGCGGTTCTACGATCTCACCGGCAGTGGCACGTATATCACTGTCACAGCCCTCGCTCTCACACTCAGTCGCCCCCTCGATGCGCGCGCCTGGATGCTGGGTGTGCTCGTGCTGATCTGGGCGACTCGCTTGGGATCGTTCTTGTTTCTTCGCGTACGCGCCTCGGGAAAGGACGCGCGGTTTGACGAGATCAAGTCCTCTCTGCCCCGCTTCCTGCTGACGTGGACGCTCCAAGGCCTGTGGGTGTCTCTGACGCTCGCCGCTGCGCTCGCCGCTGTCACAGCCCGCGTACGCGTTCCATTGGATCTCTTCGCCTG
Source organism: uncultured Thermotogae bacterium (assembly GCA_964593295.1). GTDB lineage: Bacteria > Bipolaricaulota > Bipolaricaulia > UBA7950 > UBA9294 > SPBW01. Next base: position 799 of record CAZQHD010000155.1, read on the forward strand.
GATCGGGCTCTTCGTCTGGCTCATAGGGTTTGGGATGGAAGCGCTTGCCGATGAGCAGAAGCGACGCTTCCGGGCTGATCCCTCGAAGGAAGGGCAGTTCATCTCGAGCGGTCTATGGAGCTGGTCGCGACACCCGAACTACTTCGGGGAGATCACGCTGTGGGTCGGGGTGGCGATCATCGCCAGCCCTGTCCTCGCCGACTGGCAGTGGATTGGCTGGATCTCCCCGCTGTTCGTCCTCCTCCTGCTGACCCGTGTCAGCGGAATCCCGATGCTTGAGCAGCGGGCTGACGATCGCTGGGGAGGACAAACGGCGTACGAGGAGTACAAACGCAGAACGTCCGTGTTGATCCCCTGGCCACCGAAACGCTGAACTGCGCGCAGGGGCGGGCATCGAGACAGACGTGACATCTCTCGGTTCGGTGGCGCTCAGCCGTCAGACGGCAATCGTCGCCAGGTCGTCCCGCAACATCTTCTGCGTCTCGTCGTCGGATATCCGCGCGACGACCTCGTGCGCCTTGGCGAGCCAAGCCTTCGTCTCAAGCGGGTTCCCGGAGACGCTCTCCCCACGTGCCAGCGCCTCGTAGGCGTACGCCAGAGCAAACGGGGCAACGTCCTTGCCCTGGCTCACCGCGAGGCAGAGCGTACCGTAGCGAACCGCCTCTGCCCCTCGCTCGCAGATGGCGTGGATCCTCGAGATCTGCCAATAGGCGATCGATCGGCTCTGGTCGGTGCAGTCCTCGCGCTGAGACCCGTGCCAGGCGGACGCGACGGCAAGCTGCAACATGCGCTCCTCGTCCTCCACGGACCGCTCCGGCTTGTCGATCAAGTCCCACGCGGCGTTGAAGCAGGACGCGGAGAAGTGCTTGTGCGCTGTCTGTAGGTCAAATCCCAACTCGTTCATCGTCAGCCTCCTCGTGATCTGACCGAGTATACCCATGGCACGAAGACCGGCCCACTCATGGAGAGCGCCCCATCGTGCATCGACCGCGATCACGACCTTCTCTGCAAGGCGCGACATGTTATGATGTCTCCTGTGGTTCTGCGGGATCCAGCGGACAGACGGGGGACCCTGCTGAGGCCCTGAGAGGAGACGCATGCCCAGCATCCTGGTGCGGTCGATGATGCCGGAAGATGAGATCTTCATCTCGACCTGCTCGCACGTCGATGAGTCGGCTGAGATCGACGCCGCTGCGGAGCTGAGGCTTCTGCGCTTGCAGCAGCTTCGAGACGTCGGCTCCGTGGTCAAGGTCGGCTTCCTCGATCGACGCCGGGTGGGGTTCGCGCACGGCCTCCCCATCGAGCAGTCCCCGTGGGGGCCCCGGGGAGGAGGCCTGATGACTATTCCCTGCCTGTTCGTGGTGACGGAGGGGGCCAAGGCGGGTGTCGGCCGAGCCCTGGTCGAAGCGATCGAACGAGAGGCACGTCAGCGGGGCCATACGGGGATAGCGGTTGTCACCTATCGCAATCTCCCGGGCGCCGACTGGTTCATGCCGGCTGCGTTCTTCGAGCACCTCGGCTACCAGCTCGTCGAGGAGCGAGGTCGCGAGGTTCTGTTGTGGAAGCCGATCTCAGATGAGGCGGAGTGCCCTCACTTTCTGGAACCGCGCTACACCTACACTCCGGTCGACGACAAGGCCGTGGTCGACTTGTTCTGGAACGACTTCTGTCCGACGAGCGGCATCGAGGCCGAACGTGTGCGCCGGGTCTGCGCCGAGTTCGGCGAGCGCGTGCTTCTTCGTGCGTTCTGTGCCGACGACCATGGCGTGCTGATGTCCTGCGGCATCCCGCGCGCCATCTACGTCAACGGCCGCGAGATCTCGTGGGGGTATGAGGCCCCGGAAGACGGCATCCGCGAGGCAATCCGCTCCGCGATGGATCGGCGCCCGTAGAGATCAGGCACCGTGCGCGGTGCACCACCCCTGGACCTGCTTCTGGAGGAGGCCCGTGAGACGATCGGAACGAGAGATCAACCGTCGAGAGGAGATCGACGCCGTCATCCGGCAGTGCTGCGCTTGTCGACTGGGTCTGTCCGAGGACGGCCAGCCGTACGTGCTGCCGATGTCGTTCGGCTACGACGGCCAGTCGATCTTCCTCCATTGTGCTTCGCAGGGAAGAAAGCTGGACATCCTCACACGCAACCCGCGCGTCTGTATCG
>CAZQHD010000156.1:0-2918 GCA_964593295.1 uncultured Thermotogae bacterium
TTGACCTCACGACTGGGCACACGCGCCGCCTCGTAGGCGAACGACACCCCCTCGAAGGATACCGACAGCGGACCGACAGGAAGATGCCGGGTTCCGGTGTTCTCCAGCCGACACGCGGTGCTCAGCAGCGTACGGATCCGTCGAATGCCTGCCTCGGCGCGCTGCAGATCCGTGATCTGCGTGCGCAGTTCCGAGATCGGCCCCCGCAGAAGCTCGGTGTAGTGGAAGACCAGGTACACTGTGCCGATCGTGATCAACGACGCCCGCCACAGCGACGCCCCAACGCCGAACGCGACCGCGTGCCCGAACGCGAACAGCCCGACGTTGGCCATCCACATTCCGTAGCCGCCTAAGCTGGAACGCAACCGCACCGGAAACATTGACTGCACGAAGCTGGCGAAGCGTCGCATGACGTGCGCCTCTGCCCCATTGCTGCGGATATCCTCGCGGCCGGAGATGTGTTCGCCCAGAAAGCCGAAGAACTCGGCGGACAGCGCGCGGTGCTTTGTCCAGTAGGGCACGGCCAGCTTGCGAATCCAGATCAACAGAAGCAGCGTGACGATGGCGAACACGAGAATCGGCAAACCGATCCGCCAATCCTCCCGGAACAGCATCCCCAGGATGCCCAGGATGAGGATCCCGTTACCGACCACATCGATCGTGAACCGTGAGAAGAAGTTGGACAAAGTTGCCACATCACCGTCGATCCGCTCGATCATCTGACCCGGCGTGTGATCCTTGTGAAAGGTGGCATCCAGGTGCAGCGCATGATCGAGCAGGTCGAGGCGCAGCGCGTTGGTCGCCGTCCAGGCCACGGTTTCACCGACATACGTTGCCGCCACGGACAGCGCCTGAGTCCCCACGGCGATCCCGAAGAAGAGCAAGGCGGAGCGCAGCAACACCGAGCGTGGCCCGTTCTCCGTCGCCGTGTCGATGAAGGTCCGCAAAATCTGAGGGTTGGCCAGCTTCAGACCGATGCTGATCAGGATGAGCGCAACGAGGAGCAGCGCCCACTTCCATTGCGAGCGGAGATACTTGGCCAGCAGATCGTAGTACTGCCGGATGGGCACTTTCATCGTGGAGGTCCTTCTCATTGTCCGTCCGCGGGAGAAGCGGCTCGCGATACCAGGCATACGGTGATCCGCGGCGCCCCGGAAATGCACTCGAAGAAACTGAAGGCGTGTGAGGGGCAGGTGTTAGTCGAGGGTGATCAGTCGGCGTCGACGAATCAGCGCGCGTCCACCATGCCAAGGGGAGCCGCGGATCGAACCATGTGTCTCTGTCTGTTCATCATCTTCGCCTCCTTTCTTGGCATGTCGTGCCGGGACATGCAGCCACTCGCCATCCACAGGGTGTGGGCCGGTTGAGGGCACAAACATACACTCAGAGGATGGGGGTTGTCAAGGGCAGCCCGAAGGCTTGGTGGATTTCGGGCTGCTTGGAGAACGCTGGGTGGGGCGGTTGCGTTCTCTGGGCGGCCTTCTGAGTTGGCCACCGACGCTCGATCCCGCGTGCCACACCGCGTAGCATCTGGGGGTACATGGGAGGCGAGAACGTGAATCAGACGAAGATGAATCGGAGGCTCGGCATCCTGGGAATCCTCGCGCTGGCTGTGGCCGTGATCCTTCTTTGGCCCGCGCCGGATCCATTGGCCGGAGCAGAGTCCGTGGCCGTGCGCATCGGCGGCTCCCCACCGGCAGCCGGCCGCGTAGACTACGTGGGCGAGCTGCGCATGGTTCTCAGCGGCCGAGACCTGATGCTCGTCGCCGACGAGTCCTTGGCCGACCGGGTGCTTGTGCTCACCGAGTTCCGTCTCGACCTGGGCGACATCGAACTCGTACTCAGCGGGGGAAACCTTCGCGGGCGCGCGCAGGCGGCTTGCATCGTCACAGATGTGCAGACGGGAGAAACGCACATGATGGACTTCGTCATTCGCTTTCAGAATGGCCAGGTGCATGCGGAGCTGACCCCGCGGAAGTTCTGGCAGTTCTGGAAGTGACGGATCCTCTCGCGAAACGGAAGTCACCGGGTACGTGGTCTGCCGTACCCTAACACTGGGGTACGCATTGCGAGGGGGGTTGAGTTGTTGTCCGCAGTCCCCGGGAACTCACCCTCAGGCGATGCCTTCACGCATAGGCCGCCTGGATCTGTTGTCTGCAAGGATCCCAAATCAAGCGGCAGGGGATGGGAAACCGCAGTGGCGATTGTGGCATCACCGGATAGGCAATGCCCACGGCTATGAGCGGTTTCGCTGCGGCTCGCAGCACAAGAACCTTGCGAGGCGGCCACGACCTATGCAGACCAAGCCGCTCCGCTTGTCGCGAAGAAAATGATCTCCTAGACTGTTACATCGCCTGCCCCCTTCAAGTGACGGGCAGGAAGACTGTAGAGGTTTGTATCGGAGGTGGTAGCACATGAGGAGACAGGTTGGGGTATTCCTTCTGGTTGCAGGGCTTGCTCTGCTGCTTGCGGGGTGCGCGGGTCTGCTGCCGACATTTGATGCGGATCCATCAGGAGCTGTGTCGCCTATGGTCGCGTCGTCTGAGACAGGCGAGTATCTTGTGCTCTTTGGCGGAAACGGACTGCCGGCGGCCGCGCAGGCAGCGATCGAGGCGGCGGGCGGGGAAATCGTCCGCGAGGTTCCGCAGATCGGGATGGTTGCCGTGCGATCAGCCAATCCCGGCTTTGCGGCAGCTGCAGGCAAGATCGCTGGCGTGACGCACGTGGGTCCGGATCTGGTGATCAGCCTAGATCAGCCGGAGTATCGGGTGGAATTGGCGGGGATTTCGGTCTCCGGGATCGAGGACAACGACTTGTACTTGGCGTACCAGTGGGACATCCAACGCGTCGGCGGGGATGCAGAGACCTGGGAGATCGAGACGGGCGCGGGCGCGGTCGTGGCCGTGTTGGACACCGGC
>CAZQHD010000157.1:0-2909 GCA_964593295.1 uncultured Thermotogae bacterium
CCCATCAGACCGATGCCCTTTGTCTCGATCTCTTTTGATCGGCCGATCACTGGATCGAGCCGGCCTTCGCGTGCTGCTTCGGTCACATCTCGGGAGTACTTGGCGAGGGTCGGCGTGGTCGCCGATGGGTGCACCGCTCCCGACTCGGCACCTCGTCCGACGGTCTTCACCGTCTTCTGACGAAGTGCGTTCGGAGTGAGGCCGTACTTCCTCAGCAGGTCCCCTCCCACTCCCTCGCCCTCCTCCGCCAGGCCGATGAGGATGTGCTCCGGTCCGATGTAGCTGTGGCCGAGATCGCGTGAAGCGTGAAACGCACGCTCCAGCATACCTTTGACCCGTGGCGTGACCCGCAGACTGACGGCGCTCTCCTCATCGTGGCTGCCGCGCGGGGCGTTGTGTTCCAGGTACTGGCGCAGATCCTCAGTGGAGATTCGAAACTGCCTGAGGATCCGCTCCACAATATCGCCATCCAGCAGCGCAAGCAGGACGTGCTCGGTGTCGACGTGGCGGTGGCCGTATTCGACCGCACGCTCCGCCGCCGACTGGAGCATCTGCTTCGCCCGATCGCTCAGCAGGGAGGCCACATCAGCCGACTCCTGGACGTCCGATCGGCCGGAGATCTCCTCCCCGCTGATCGGGGCGGCTCATCACCGAAGAACCGACGGAACATCGCGTCGGCAGGGTTCCTTCGAAAGAGCGAGTCGATCGGAGAGGGGGGATCAGACCCGCCTCCACCTGAGCTCTTCGATAGCAGCTCTCACACATCTCCAACACGCGCCGGCGACCCCTACGGTTGCCGCGACCCGCACCTCAGCCGGCCGCAGCCGGCAGAGATCGCATCTTGTTGCCATCAGGATTCAGCCTCCTTTCGTCGTGTGCTCCCGGTTTCGGGCCGCCGTCTCCTTTCGTGCTCTTCGTCTCGGCGTTGCTGACGTTGCCTTCGCTCTGCTTCGTGGCAGGCAGCTCGATCGTGCTCCCGATCGCCGCTTGGCCCTTCACGACGGGATCGTAATTGCCGTAGCGCGCTCTCGTGTCCGTAAAGGACGAGCGTGTCCCCTGAGTAGAGCTTCGTCTCCTCCGTGGGGACCGCGACGTAGGATCCATCGTTCCGCTGGACCGCCAACAGCAGGATCCCCTCGTCACGCAGACGCACATCACCGACCCGTCGGTTCTCCAGCCAGGAGTCCTTTTCCAACCGCAGTTGAGTGACCCGGTACCCTTCTTGCAGTCGCAGGAGTCGCGCATAGTCGAGAAGCTGCATCCTCGACCATCGATGGAGAGCATGAGCCAATACGCGGTCAAGAAGCTGCTCCAGCCATCGGCTCCTTGCGATCAGAGCAAACGCCACTAGACCACCAGCCAGCCAGCCCAATCGGCTGGCGATTGAGAAGCTGTCGTGAGATGCACTGAACGAGAGAACGAGGGAGACGATAATCGTTGCCAGACCGGCGCTCTGCGCTACCATCAGCAGCTCGATGACTCTTCGACGCGCAGGATGTTCGAGCACTCTCTCGCTCTCGCGGGTGGTGAAGCCTGCGCCGGTGAGCGCTGAACGAGACTGGAACCGGGCGATATCCTTGGATAGCCCGGTCATCATAAGTGCCAATGTGGCGACCCTGCCGATGATCAGAAGGATGATCAACGCTGTAAGGAAGGCGACGATGCCGAGGACAGCGATCATCTTCTCCAGCGCCTTCTCTGCATGGATGTCACGACATGCCCAATCCTGTCATCGCACATGACGCCATCATCTTCTGCTCGTGCGCTCTTTCCTTGAACGGTCTTGCTCACCGGTCGGTTCCTCCTTGTGCGGGACTGGAATGCTTGACTAACTACAACCGCTTCTCTGCATCTCGGAGCGAGGCGGCTGCCTCGGAAAACCCGGACCAGGGATCAGCTTTCTGCCCCAGCCTTCGGAACAGATTGCGAACGTGGTATCGGTCTGAGCGCAGCTTGGGGTTTCCCAGCTCCCTCCAATCGAGCGGGGTGGCAACCGGAGCGCCTGGCTTGGCGCGAACCGAATACGGACAGACACCCGTCTGCCCATACGCATTCCTCAGGGCATCGAGATACACTCGTCCTTCCCGCTTCTCCTTGCGTTGCTCGAGGGTCAGACCCTCAGGGTTCTGCTGCACCGCTACCTGCACGATCCGACGAACGACATCGCGCACGTCATCGTAAGATGCCTCAGACAGGATCGGCGTTGTGACGTGTAGGCCCGACGAACCGGTGGTCATAACGAATGGGTGGAGTCCGACGTCCTCGATCACAGCACGGAGCTGCTGTGCCGCCTTTCGAGCGCGGGCGAACTCGCCCTTGGGCGGATCGAGATCGACGACGAACCGATCTGGGCAATGCGGATGATCGGCCCGGCTGAGGAAGATGTGGATGACCACGGTGCCTTGATCGGCGAGGAAGGCCAATGCGGCTCGCTCATCGGCGATGACGTAGTCCACTTCTCCATCCTGTTTCTCCAGGGTGATCGTCTGGATCCAGTCGGGGAAGTACTCGGGTGCGTTCTTCTGGAAGAAATGGGTGCCTCCCAGGCCGTCCGGATACCGCTCGAACGAGATCGGTCGATCGCGTAGATGCGGCTCCATGTAGGGGTAGATCCGGGTGTAGTAGTCGATGATCTCGCCTTTGGTGATGCCGTAATCAGGGTAGAGCTTCTTGCTTCGTCGGGAGATGTCGAGGGATCGCTTGCCGATTCTCTCCGTCATCGCTCTCCCTTGCCTTGAGAACGCTCGCGGTGAACCTCGTGTGGCTTCTTGTCCTCACGAAGCCCGAGGAAACGAGGATGGCGAAGCATCCCGTGGGCGGTCCACTCGGTGAACCCGACCTCACCCACCAGCTTCGGTGTGATCCAATGTACGGTCTCTCCGCTTGCCTCGTCTTCCTCGACGAACGGG
>CAZQHD010000158.1:0-2900 GCA_964593295.1 uncultured Thermotogae bacterium
CATCGGAGAGGCGGCGGCCGAGCTCAGCCACAACGGAGATTGGGAGCTCCTGGATGCCGGGAGTACAACGCTCTACGCCGCCGACCATCTCAAGGACCGACACCTGACCGTTGCCGTAAACTCCGTCTACTCGGCCAACAAGCTTGTCGATGCACGTGGGGTGGACCTCATCCTGATCGGAGGACTGCTGTACCGCCCCTCCCTTTCGTTCGTCGGGACGCTCGCATCAGCGCATCTGGGCCAGTTGCACTTCGATCGCCTGCTCCTGGGGGTCAATGGGATCGCCTCGTCCGGTCTCTCGATGAACAATTGCGTCGAAGTCGACATCAAACAGACGATGATCTCCTGCGCCGATCAGGTCATCGTGCTGGCGGACGCCTCGAAGCTGGGGCTCAAGAGCCTTGCTCGGGTCGCCCCCTTGCAGTGCGTGCACACGTTGGTCACGGACGCTTCGGCACCTCAGGAGACCCTGGACGCGCTGAGAGAAGCGCACCCCTGCTTGGAGGTCGTCATTGCCTAGCCCAGTCATTGTGATGCTCACTCCCCATGGAGATCCGCTCGGACGGATCGGAGAACCCGACATCGGAGGGCAGTGTGTGTACATTCGCGAGTTGGCCAAGCACCTGTCTGCCAGGGGCGTCTCCTCGGTCTCGTTCACACGAGACCGAGGAGAGGGCAAGCCGCCCGTGGAGACGTTCGCACCCCATGCCCGCGTGGTTCGCATTCCCTGCGGCCCTCAGGGATTCCTTCCCAAGGAGCAGATCCTCCCCCATCTAGACGAATTCGCTGACGGGATGGCTCCTTACCTTCAGGGAGACGAGATCTTCCACTCCCACTACTGGGACGGGGGGTACGTGGCGTCTCGGCTCCGAGATGGCCACCGATGGTTCCATTCCACCCACTCGCTGGGACGGATCAAGCAGCAATCCCTCCCGGACGCATCCCGCTACCAGTACGATGACCGGATCCAGATCGAGGAGATGGTCTACCGGGGGTGCGATCGTGTCTTCGCGCTGACCTCGATTGAGAGACAGCAGATCAAGACCCATTACGGCGTACCTGAGCACCAGATTCTTGTGATTCCCCCGGGAGTGGACACCTGTGTCTTCCGTCCACGTGACGACGCCTCCGTATATCGCAGCGCGCTGGGGCTCCCCGAGCGAACCACCGTGCTCACCCTGGCACGCCTGGATGAACGAAAGGGGCTGGACCTATTCGTTCGAGCCGCTGGGCACCTGCGTACTGAGCTCGCGGAGGGGACGCCCTCCTTCGTGATCAGCGCAGGGGAAGGCGCATCGGATAGAACCTCCGATGGGCAGAGTCTTTCGCACCTCATCCAAGATCTCGATCTCGGACCATCCGTGACGTGGCATCCTGTGGTGTCAGAGACCGAACTTCCCTCCTACTACAACGCCGCGGATCTGTTTGTTCTCCCCTCCCGGTACGAGCCGTTCGGCATCGTGATGCTGGAGGCAATGGCCAGCGGCGTTCCCGTGGTCGCAACCCGAAACGGAGGCCCGGCGACGGTCATTGAGCACGAGCGCGACGGCCTGTTGGGAGACCCGGAGGATGTCGCCTCGTTCGCTGATCTCCTGCGTCAGCTCACGGAGAGCCCACAACAGCGTGAGGCCTTCGGACGTCAGGCGCGGATCAAGATGGAGGCTCAATACGGCTGGAATGTCATCGCTGATCGCTTCACGTCAGCCTATGCCGTGTCCGGAGGGGAGGACCCTCATGCACGGTGACATCATCCTTGTGGCGGCCTGCCATCGGCGCGCCGCCGACCGTCTAATGGACGACCTCGTGCCGGCGCTTTCGTCTCTCACTCGTCCACTGGCGATTGGCATCTCAGGAGAATCGGGAAGCGGAAAGTCTGAACTGGCGAAGGCACTTCACGAGGCGTTGACAGACCAGCGACTCCGCTCCGTCGTCCTTCAGCAGGACGATTACTTCGTCTATCCGCCCAAGACGAACGATGCCAAGCGGAGACAGGCATTTGACTGGATCGGCCCTCACGAGGTCCAGCTCGATCGACTCGATCGAGATGTTCAGGCCATCGTCCACGGGGCGAACCACATCACAAAGCCGTTGGTGATCTATGCGGAAGACCGTGTGGATGAGGAACAGATCGACACCTCCGGCTGTCAGGTAGTGATCGCCGAAGGCACCTACGTCACCCGGATCGAGTCTCTGGACTGGCGTGTGTTCATCGACCGCACCTACCGAGAGACCACCGCCGCACGGCGAAAACGAGGACGGGAGGCGCCCGATCCGTTTCTTGAACGCGTGCTGGCACGGGAGCATGAGATCATCCGATGCCAGCGAGAAGACGCCACGTTCCTGGTGCATGCTGATTTCACTGTCTCGGCTCAATCGCCTATCTTAGGAGCGCAAGCATGCGATCGTATAGAGAATCGTCCATTCTGAAGGCATCTGACACACCCGGGGCGGAGCGCGATCGGCCGTCCCGAACGAAACGACAGGTCTTCGTCTACAGGAGGTGATCGCCGGGAGCAACGTTGCAGCCTATGGCTCGATGTGCACTACAACGAACCAACCAAGGAGGTAGCAATGCGTAAGGTATTTGTCGCGCTGTCCTTGCTGGCCCTGATCGGAGTGATGGGTCTGGCGGACATGAAGTACGTCACCATCATGCACGGATGGCCCGGCGAGCAGGCGCCCGCGTTCCAGAAGATTGTGGCCGCGTTTGAAGCTGCTCATCCGGACATCACTGTCATTGTCGAGGTCGTGGGACGCGACCGGCCGGCCATCCTGGCCACGCGTCTGGCCGCCGGCAACCCGCCGGACCTGACGCCGCACCCGTGGGTGGGAACGATGCGTCAGTGGGCGGATGCCGGACAGATCGTAGATCTGAGCGGACTGGTCGACACCTCGGACAT
>CAZQHD010000159.1:0-2891 GCA_964593295.1 uncultured Thermotogae bacterium
GTTCAGCTTCAGTCCACCACCCTGTACGATCGCATCCGCGTCCGTGAGGCGTTGGCTCTGTTCGCAGGCTACTATCGGCGGGCGCTTCCTGTGGAGACGTTGCTCCAATCGTTCGCGCTGACGCAGAAACGGCACGCGTTCGTCAGCCGTCTCTCCGGAGGACAGAAGCAAAGGTTGGCCCTGGCATTGGCCGTGGTCAATGATCCAAAGCTGGTCTTCCTCGACGAACCCACCACGGGTCTCGATCCGCAAGCCAGACGGAACCTGTGGGAGACCATTCGTGGGCTCCGAGACCAGGGCAAGACCGTGGTTCTGACCACCCATTCTATGGAGGAGGCCGAAGCGCTGTGTCATCGCGTGGCGATCATGGATCAGGGCCGGATCATCGCGCTGGATCCTCCGGCGGCGTTGATCGCCTCGGCAGGTCTGGAGTCCACCGTCGAGTTCGGCGCCAACGAGCACCTACGGGATGCCGTGGAAGACGCTGGTCTTGCCGTGACGATCCTCCCGTCCGACGGACGATTCCTGATCCAGACGACAGACCCGTCGGGGCTTCTCACGCAGTTGACACAGCTCGCGGCACAGCGAGGCGTTGTGCTGGAGGAGCTCGCCGTTCGGAAGGCGACGCTGGAGGATGTCTTCCTCTCCATGACAGGTCGGCAGTTGAGGGAGTGAGCGAGGATGGGAATGCTGCTACGACAAACCTGGCTGGAGACCAAGTTGTTCTTGCGCGGGCTGGACAACCTGTTTTGGACGTTGGCATTCCCGGTGTTCTTCGTCATCTTGTACGGTCTGATCTACGGAGACATGGTCTGGGACGAGTACGGAATGCGCGCGTTCGAGTACACGCTTCCCGGCATCGTGGTGATGGCCCTGATGGTCACCGGGATCATGCATACGGCCATCGGATTCGCTGAGGATCGGGAAAAGGGCGTCTACCGGAGGCTCTCCCTGACGCCGCTTCGCCCGTCCGCCATCCTCGGGGGACAGCTCCTGCAACGGTACGGGCTTGTCCTCGTTCAGGTATCCCTCCTCCTTGTCCTCGGATCGCTTGCCTTCGGCGCACGAAACGCCGGACGATGGATCGACCTTTGGATCGCCGTTACTGGAGGGGCGTTCTGCTTCCTTTCCTTCGGATTCCTGCTTGCCGGACTCGTCCGATCAGCAAAGGCCGCCAACGGAATCGCCATGATCGCTTTCTTCTTCCTCCTGTTCTTGGGAGAGATCTTCTTTCCCGCGGAGGTGCTTCCCGAGTCTCTGGCGTTCGCCTCTCGATGGCTGCCTTCGTCGCTCGTCAACGCCATCCTTCGCGGGGTGATGATCCTGGGCGAGGGCATCGGGGCCATGTGGCGCGAGCTCCTGGGAATCGGCACTTGGTTCCTGGTTACCTTCGTCGTCGCCGTGCGTCTGTTCCGTTGGGAGTGACCCCTGTGACGGCACGACAAAACCCGAGCCGATCCTCCGCGTTGCGTCAGTACCGGTAGATGGCGGCGACGCCGGTCTCGGTCGGCATGCGATCCGCGGGAACGATAACGACGTCTGCGCCCATCTTCAAAGCCAGGGTGCCCAGATCATCAAGCAGGTCATCCATCCCAGGATGGGAAAGCTCACCGTACACGATCTGCCCCGTCTTGCCATCGATTCGCCCGGGGATCATGCGGTCGGCCTCGATCAGCATCGTGGCAACCCGGCCGGCCATCGTGGCCTTCGCGACGTACTCCAAACCATCGTCGCCCATGCCTTTGGAGCGCGCTGCCCCGAACGTCTCCGTCAGATGACCCAGGCGCGCCAGGTAGTGCGGCTCCATCACCTGCCAGACTCTCGTCCGAAGCTCGTCCGGCGACGAGATCGCCTCCGGATTGGTCTCGACTCCCTGATGGACCAGGAACGGATTGTGACTGAGTTCACGGAACATGTGCTGATGCTCGGGCAGTGCAACCAGAATCAGAGGCAACCGTGAGGGCTGGGAGTGCTGCTCGAGAAGGCCGCGGTCCACCGCACGGAAGAAACGCTCGGTATCGATGTCCGTGGCGGCTTGGCGTCCATCACGTCCCCGGCGGACGGGAGAACTCTTGCCCCCCACGTCTCCGTACGAGGATGTATCCGGCTCTGATGGAACGTCGCGCGCGTCCACGCCAAGCGCCTGGTCCATGGTCCGTGGAATCCCGGCTGCCGGTTCTACCTCGTCGAGGGTATCCCGGTTCCCTTCATAGAGCCTGAACGCACGTCGGGTCAGTCCCAAGATTAGGTACCGATCCGCGGACTGCTGGATACGCATGAGGGGTTTTGTGTGAAAGCTGTCCGCCACCACCGCCCGTTCCGGAACCGGCCGCTGGAATCGGTAGACACGGAAGAACTCCTTTGCTCCCAGTACCGCCAGACCATCCAGGGTTCTGTTCCAGAACTCGCGGTCTTCCTCGATCTCCCGAAACGGTGCCAGCAGCTTCTCCGCCTCGCCCTTAGTTACCCTCTGCAGGAGGGACTTCTCAAGCGACTTCACCAGATTGCCGAAGCGGATCGGATCCTGTTGATTCTTGGGAAACCGCCGATGCGTCGGCTGGTACAGGGACAGACAAGGAGGTTCGCATGCGTCAAAGACGCCGCTTCCGTCGTCTTGATCGAGCGTATTCACCGTCGTCTCACCTCACTGGTTGATATCGATCTCTCCTCGCTGGAGGTTGTCCCGTTCGGCTGTCAGCGACCCCGGCTCCCAGACAGAGCACCTTGTCTGCGCGCGCATCTCCCTCTTCATGCGCCAGCATCAGCCTATGGGATGCCGCGGCCCTCGTCAACCACGGGCCGATCTCGAGCCACCCATTCGGTGAGCTATACTCCTGTCCGGAGGTGGTCCGCCCTGTCGGCAAGACTCGCGATCGTGCGCCTTGTGTAGT
>CAZQHD010000160.1:0-2873 GCA_964593295.1 uncultured Thermotogae bacterium
GGTCTACTGAGAGAGAACGTCCTTGAAAACCAGCGCGCTTTCAGAGATGTCCCCCACAGAACCATCACAACGCCATGATTAGATACATCTTCGGTATGTGCTTGCAGTGAAAGGAAGAGAAGGAGCTCAGCGATGAATCGAAGGGTACGAAGCTTGGTTGTCGTTCTGGCGATCGCCGCGATGAGTCTGACAGCTCTCGCGGAGTCCGAGCCATGGCAAGAGGATCTGATCTCAGTTTTCTCGTCTGCCTCTCCGGCGGTGGTACACATTCGGGTTCGTAGCACCGTGGAGGATGCCCTCATGAGGCCGATTCCCGTGGAGGGCGCCGGCTCCGGGTTCCTCATCGACTCGCTCGGACACATCGTCACAAACTACCATGTCATCGAAGGCGCCGAAGAGATCACCGTCGCCTTCGGTGCGGTCGACTGCTGTCCGGCAGAGATCATCGGCACCGACCCGTCGACCGATCTGGCGGTCATCCGCGTTGACCGCGACTCGTTGCCCGAGCCGTTGGTGTTTGCGGACTCGGACGGTCTGCGTGTAGGACAGTTGGTCGTGGCCATCGGGAATCCGTTCGGACTAGATCAGACGATGACGTTCGGGATTGTCAGCGCGCTGCAGCGGACCATCCGAAGCCCCGACGGTCGGTTTGTGGGGGAAGCGATCCAGACCGATGCGGCGATCAACCCGGGGAACTCCGGGGGGCCACTGCTGGATCTTGACGGGAAGGTCATCGGGGTGAACTCGCAGATCATCAGTCCGGTCCGTGCATTCGCGGGGGTAGCCTTTGCCATCTCGTCCAACACCGTCTCACGGGTCGCTTCCTCTTTGATCTCGGTGGGGCGGTATCCGCATCCGTACCTGGGGGTGACTGGCCTCTCGCTGACGCCCTCCGTACTTCAGCTCCTGCGAGAGGAGGGCATCTGGGTTCCTGAGAGTGAGGGAATCCTGATCACCTCGGTGGTCCCAGGAAGCCCCGCAGATCTTGCCGGGCTGCGCGCTGGGGACGAGACGGTCTCTTTGGCCGGCGTCGAGCTTCGAGTGGGCGGGGACGTTCTGCAAGCGATTGATGGACGCGCCCTGGAGACATTGACCGACCTCCTCCGTTATCTCGACACAAGCACCAGGGTTGGAGCCTCTGTACGGCTCACGATTCTGCGTGAGGGAGAGTCTCAGACCTTGATCGCGGTCTTGCAGGAACGTCCCGGCGAGGAGAGCTGACGCGCCCTAGGACGTGTGCGAGGTCACGTTCAGAGAGCCGTACCGATGACTAGATCAAATGCCCCGGCGATGCGGGTGCCGAGGGACGTTGCATGTGCCGAAGGAACACGGAGGCTGTCGGAAGCAGAATAAGATGGTCTCCGATGCGTCCGATCGGATGCTCCAGTACAGTTGTGTCCGTAAGAATCGGCTGCACGGTCATCCGAGGTTGAACGGTGACCTGATCCGCAACCTGAACACTGGCTGCGACCGAGAACGTGGGGAGTTCGACCAACGGAAGCCATCTCCATCCATCGTCGAGACGGGCCACAGTCAGTAGTTGAAACGAACCGCCGACCTCGATCTCGAGATGGGGTGATGCGCGGACCTGATTGGTTGCATGGACGTACGTCCCCAGCAATGGCCGACCCGGTCGAAGCTCCTCGGTCGTCGGCCAGAATACGGAGAGGCCCGCGCCGATCCCCAGCGTCTCGGTCGCCGAATGGTTCAGTTGAGCACTCGCTCCGAGGCTCGAAGGGCGAGAGTCCAGTAGCGCCATTAGGTCGAGGCGATTCCGGGGGTCCAGAGAGAGTGCAACTCCCAGAGAAACCGAAAGGTCTACCTGCCATCGCCGATCGATCCGCTCTACGGACGGCATGGCGTGAAAGCCGACCGAGAACGAGTCCAGACGGACAGCGTGGAGATGCAAGGATACTATGAACAGCAAGGCAAGAGCGCCCCATACGACCCTGCTGTTCATGATCATCATCTTCCCCCCGCAACGGACGTCCCGTGAGCCGGTCTGAGCAAGGCGGACTCAAACCGGCTCCATGCTACCATGTCTGTGAGAGAATGTGTAGTCCGGTTCGACCGATGGGGCTGCTGTTTCTGTCGCGCCAGCGTGTGGGGTACAATGCCCCGACCGAAGGAGGGGAGATGTCCGGCTCATCGATACTTGTCTTCCTCGCGATTGCTGGGTTGATGGCGATCTCTGCGTACTTCGTCGCCAAGCGACGGCGGGAGATCGCCGCATGGGCAGACGAGAACGGACTTGTCTTCTCTTCTCGTGCCGACCGATCCTTTGACCGGAGGTATCCGGAGTTCGGGTGCCTCAGCAGAGGACACAGCCGTTCGGCGTACAACATTGCATCCGGGCCATGGAATGGGAGAAGTCTGGATGCGTTCGACTATCGTTATGTGACCGGGCATGGGAAGAACCGATCGACGCACACGTTCTCGGCGCTCATCTTGGAGAGTTCCGTGCCTCTACACCCGCTTCACATACGCGCTGAGACAGCGTTCGACAAGATGACGGCCTTCTTCGGTGTGGAGGACATCGACTTCGAGTCGGCGCAGTTCAGCAAGGAGTTCTACGTCAAGAGTCCCGACAAGAAGTGGGCCTATGATGTCCTGCACCAGCGGACGATCGAGTTCTTGTTGAGCAAGCCGAAGTTCTCGATCCAGTTTAGCAGGCAGTACGTGATCTGCTGGAGAAACCGGCGCTTCAATAGGCAGGTGCGCGAGGAGGCGATCTCGGTCGTGGAGGGAATCCTGGATCGACTGCCAGAGTACGTCCTCCGGGCACAGAAGAAAGGAGAGACATGATCTTCGGGTATGTGGTCCTTGGGGTGGTCGCGTTTGTTCTGATCTGGGCAGTGGGTCTCTACAACTCT
>CAZQHD010000161.1:0-2808 GCA_964593295.1 uncultured Thermotogae bacterium
CCCCGCGTTGGTGCCGATTGGCGAGCACGCCGGCGGGCTGTACGGCCTGTTCATCTTCCCCAACGTCAAGAGCTTGGTCTGGTACAACCCCAAGCAGTTTGACGCCATGGGATATGACGTTCCCACCACGTGGGCCGAGTTGGACGCCCTGAGCGCCCAGATCGTCGCTGACGGCGGCGTGCCGTGGTCCATCGGTCTTGAGTCCGGCGCAGCAAGCGGCTGGCCCGGGACCGACTGGATCGAGGACATCATGCTCCGTACCGCGGGGGCCGACGTGTACGACCAATGGGTCAACCACGAGATCGCTTGGACCGATCCGCGCGTCCGAGAGGCGTTCGAGGTCTTCGGCAAGCTCTTCGATGACAACTACGTACTTGGCGGACGCATCGGCGCCGTCATGACGAACTTCGGTGACGCCATCGATCCGGTGATCGTGGATCCTCCGTCAGCGTACATGCACAAGCAAGCCACGTTCATCCAGAGCTTCATGACCGTGGAAGGGCTTGTGCCGGGCGAAGACTACGCGGTGTTCCCGCTGCCGGGGATCAACCCGAACGCCACCCCGGATGGCTCGATCCCGTTGCTTGTGTCGGGTGACGTGGTCACCGTGTTCAACAACCGGCCCGAGGTCCTCACGTTCGCGCAGTTCCTCGCGTCCGAAACGGCCTCCAAGATCTGGAGCGCCGAGCTCGGCGAGCTGTCAGCCTATGTCAACGCCGACCCCGAGGATTTCGACAACCCGATCACACGCCAAGCCCAGGAGATGTTGCTCAACGCATCAGTCTCCCGGTTCGATGCATCGGACCTGATGCCTGGTGAGATTGGTGCCGGCGCCTTCTGGACCGGCATGGTCGACTACGCCAGCGGCGAGGATCTGGACGGTGTCCTCGAGTTCATCGAGGAAGCCGCGCAGGACGCCTACTAGGATTCATCCAACGTTGGGAGGCGGCTCGCCCGTCTCCCAACGTTCTTCTCTCCGATCGGGGGTGAGTTGACATGCTGCACACGGGCCGCTGGAGACCCTGGCTCTTCGTCGGGCCAGCGCTGCTGCTGATCGCTTTCTTCTTGGTCTACCCCACCATCGTCACCATCGTGCGTTCGTTCTTCGGCCGCGGTACGGTTCTGTTCGGCCCCACAGTGCAATACGTGGGCCTCACCAATTACCGGTTCGTCTTCACCAACTCCACCATGATCACTGCGCTGCGAAACAACGTCCTGTGGGCCGTGCTGTTCACCGCCTGCACAGTGGGCTTCGGGTTGATCCTCGCGGTGCTTCTAGACCGGGTGAAGTACGAGAAGATCGTGAAGTCGATCATCTTCATCCCCGCTGCCATCTCGATGGTCGGCGCGTCGGTCATCTGGAAGTTCATGTACGCGTGGCGGCCGGCAGGACAGAACCAGATCGGTTTCGTGAACGCAGTTGTTGTCGCCTTGGGCGGCGAGCCGATGGGATGGCTCATCATGCGTCCGTGGATCAATAACATCTGCCTGATCATCGTGGGAGTCTGGATGTGGACGGGCTTCTGTATGGTCATCCTCTCCGCAGCCTACAAGAACATCCCCAAACAGCTCCTTGAGGCAGCCCGCATCGACGGAGCCAGCGAGTGGCGCGTCTTCCGAAACGTACTCCTCCCACTGCTGGCACCCACTGCGGCGGTCGTCGCCACCACGATGGTGGTCCAGGTCCTGAAGATCTTCGACATCATCTTCGCCATGACGAACGGAAACTGGGGGACAGAGGTCATTGCCAACCGCATGTACAAAGAGATGTTCATCTTCAACAACTATGGGCGCGCAAGCGCGATCGCGGTCGTCCTTCTCTTGCTCATCATCCCGTTCATGGTCTTCAACATCCGTCGGTTCACGACCCAAGAAGGAGGGCGCTGATGAACCCCCGACGACTGCTGGCGCGGACTCCGCTGCATCTGACCATCTTCGCGTTCGCCGCCATCTGGATCATCCCCACGCTGGGGTTGCTGATCACCTCATTCCGTGATCCAAGGAGCATCGCCGATACCGGCTGGTGGACGGTTCTGCCCAATCTGTTCAGCGGCGGCCAGTTCACCCTACGCAACTACCTGGGCGTCTTGCAGGATCAGGGGTTGGCCCGTTCGTTCCTGAACAGCCTGCTCATCAGTGTACCGGCCACCGCCATCTCCACGTTCATCGCCTCGTTCGCCGCGTTCGGGTTCTCGTGGATGCGGTTCACGGGCCGCCGTCTCCTGTTCATGCTGGTGGTCGGGCTGATGGTGATCCCCCTGCAGATGACGTTCATCCCCGTGCTCCCCCTCTACCGATGGCTGGGGTTGGCGGGAACGTTTCCGGGGATCTGGCTGGCGCACACCGCGTATGGGCTTCCGCTCACTACCTTCCTGGTGCACAATTTCATGGCCGGTCTCCCCAAGGACCTGTTCGACTCGGCGGCCATCGACGGTGCCTCGCCGTGGAAGACGTTCTCTCGCATCGTCATTCCCATCTCGGTGCCGGCGCTGGCTTCGGTGTTCATCTTCCAGTTCCTGTGGATCTGGAATGATCTTCTGGTGGCGCTGATCTATCTGAGCGCCCGGCCCAACGTGGCACCGTTGACCCTGTCGATCGCCAATCTGATGACGAATATGGGTGCAAACTGGGAGCTGCTCACCGCGGCCGCCTTCGTCTCCATGGCGCTGCCGTTGGTGGTGTTCTTCGGTCTCCAGAGGTACTTCATCCGCGGGATCCTCGCCGGATCGGTGAAGGGCTAAAGCCGCGAGCTTCAAGGAGGAGCAATGGCTGAGGTTACGTTAACGAATATCACGAAGCGGTTCGGCG
>CAZQHD010000162.1:0-2763 GCA_964593295.1 uncultured Thermotogae bacterium
GCTCCTGTTCATCGAGTGCAAGAACATCCACAAGAATCTCAAGACGGCGTATGAGCAGAATTACTCGGACTATCGCGACACGATCCCCCACATCTTCCACCACAACGCCATCGTGATGTTTGCCAATGGCAACGAGGCGAAGATCGGTTCGATCACTAGCCAGTGGGGGCACTTCCATGAATGGAAACGGCTGGAAGAGGATGCACCGGCTGCCGTCGATATGGAAACACTGCTCAAAGGCGTGTGCAACAAGCGTGCCTTCATTGACTTGGTGGAGAACTTCATTGTCTTCGACGACTCGATGGGCGCGCCGGTCAAGATCCTCGCTCGCAATCACCAATTCGTCGGTGTGAATCAAGCGTTGGAGGCGGTTCGCGATCGGAAGAGCCGGCAGGGCAAGCTTGGCGTCTTCTGGCATACACAGGGAGCGGGCAAGAGCTACTCGATGGTCTTCTTCACGCGGAAGATCCATCGCAAGTTGGGCGGCGACTTCACGTTCGTCATTCTGACGGATCGTGACGACTTGGATACGCAGATCTACAAGACGTTTGCTGGCTGCGGCCTGGTTGACAACGACCGGGATCCGTGCCGTCCCACGAGCGGCGCACATCTGGAGCGCATGCTCTCCGAGCACAAGGCCTACGTCTTCTCGCTAATTCAGAAGTTCAGCCGCGATGTCGATCCCGCCAAGGGCTACACGCAGCGTGACAATATCATCGTCATCACGGACGAGGCGCACCGCACGCAGTACGGCACGCTGGCGCTCAACATGCGCAATGCGCTACCTCGAGCCTGTTACATCGGATTCACCGGCACGCCTCTGTTCAAGGACAACGAGATCACGATGCAGGTGTTCGGCGACTACATCTCCACCTACGACTTCCAACGGGCGGTCGAGGACAAGGCGACGGTGCCGCTCTACTACGATGCTCGGGGGGACAAGCTCGGTGTCGGTGTAGGGGATGTGAATGAGCGGATTGCCGAAAGACTCGATGAATTCGAGACTGACGACATTGACGTCGAGCAGAGGCTGGAGCGGGAGCTGAAGCGTGACTATCACATCATCACGGCCCAGAAGCGCCTCGATCAGATCGCTCGCGATTTCGTCCTCCACTACTCAACGGCTTGGCAGACGGGCAAAGCGATGCTCGTGTGCATCGACAAGATCACTTGTGTTCAGATGCATAACCTAATTCGCAAGTACTGGAGTGAACGCATTCGTGAGTTGAGTGTCGAGGCTGTTGTGGCGGCTGATGACGAGGAACGGAGCGAGCGTGAACAGCAGCTGGCATGGATGCGGGAAACCGAGATGGCCGTTGTGATCAGCGAAGAGCAGGGGGAGGTCGACAAGTTCCGAAAGCATGGGCTCAACATCCGCCCTCATCGCAGATTGATCAAGCAGGGGATCGAGTTGCCCGAATCAATGCGAAAGAAGCCCCAGTTCCAGAACATACAGCGCATGGCGCTCGACGATGCGTTCAGGGAGGAGGAGCATCCATTCCGCATCGCCATTGTTTGTGCGATGTGGATGACGGGGTTTAACGTTCCCAGTCTTGCCAATCTGTATCTGGACAAGCCGCTCAAGGCCCACACCCTGATGCAGGCCATTGCGCGTGCGAACCGGGTGAATGAGGGCAAGAACAATGGGTTGATCGTCGACTACTGCGGCATCCTACGCTATCTGCGGAAGGCGTTGGCCACCTACGCAGGACAAGCAGACAGGGGCCATGGGCAGGATATTCAGATCGATCCGACGCGGCCTGAAGACGAACTCCTTGCCGAATTGGCCGAGGTCATTGAACTCGTAAAGCAATTCCTGGAGGACCGCGAGGCTTCGCTAGCTCGAATCATCGAGACAAGTGGGTTTGAGAGGATTGCCGCCATCCTTGCTGCCAAGGAAGCGGCCAATGAGAACGACGAAACGCGCAAGCGATTTGAAGTCATGTGCCGCGAGGTATTCAAGAAGTTCAAGGCGTGCATCAACATCCGGGCGGTGAACGACTACAGAAGCGAACGCGATGCCGTCAACGTCGTGTACAAGAGCCTCCAGAAGGACCGCGAGCAAGCCGACATCAGCGACATCATGCGCCAATTGCATGGCATCGTCGACGAGGCCATTGAGCTTCACAGAACCCGAGATGCTGCCGACGGCGAGGTCTATGACATCAGCACAATCGATTTCGAGCGGCTGCAGCAAGAATTCAACCATAGTCCTGCCAAACACACAGCGACGCAGAACTTGCGCCAGCTCGTTGAGAACAGACTGAAGCGACTCCTCGAACAAAACCCGCTACGAACAGACTTCCAGCAGCACTACGAGAACATCGTCGCGGAGTACAACCGCGAAAAGGATCGTGCCACCATCGAACATACCTTCGGGCTCCTGCTCAAGTTGTCGGAAGCCCTTGATGAAGAAGAGGAGAGAGCGGTCCGGGAAGGTCTCGACGAGGAGTCGCTGGCGATCTTCGACCTACTCAAGAAGCCCGAGCTTTCGCCCGCAGAAATCAAGAGGATCAAGAGCGTATCTGCTGAGTTGCTCGCAACGCTCAAGGCCGAGAAGTTGAGAGTTCACAAGTGGCGAGACAAAGAAGCAACGCGGGACACCGTCAAAGGCTGGATTCGCGACTTCTTGTACAGTGATGACACCGGGTTGCCAGTAGGCGTCTACTCGGAAACTGACGTGCAGGAAAAAGCCGAAGAAGTCTATCGCCACATCTACAGAGCCTACCCAACCGTGCCATCGCCGTTCTACGCAGTCGATGG
>CAZQHD010000163.1:0-2753 GCA_964593295.1 uncultured Thermotogae bacterium
TGGAGATCGCCGTCGAGATCGCCCTTCTGCTGGGCACGCAGATTGTCGGAGAGCTTCACATCACTCGCAAGCAGTACTTGGACGGGAGTATCCCGACCGGGTTCCAACGAACAGCCATCGTCGGCATTCACGGATCGATTCCCATCACCGACAAGACGGTTCGTATCCTCCAATTGAGCATCGAAGAGGATTCCTGTCGGGAGGTGTCGGATGTGGGGCACAACCGCACGTACATGACGGATCGGCTGGGGATGCCGTTGGTGGAGACAGTTACCTATCCCGACCTTTTGACCCCCGATGAGGCTGCCGAAGCCGGGCAGTACCTTCGTTTCCTCGCGCGCAGCACAGGCAAGGTTCGCGTGGGGATCGGTGCGGCGCGGCAGGACGTGAACGTAAGCATCTCGGGAGGAACACGTGTAGAGATCAAGGGCGTGCAGCGCATTCGATGGATCCCAGAGCTCACGCACAACGAAGCCTTTCGCCAGAAGGCACTCCTCATCATACGGAAACAGTTGCTTGAACGGGTCCCGGATCCTGGCAGTTGGACCCTGACGTCACGGCCCATACAACCATCGCAGATCCCGGAGACACTGAAGGCCAAAGGAGTCCCAGAGTCCGTGTATGCGATCAACCTGCCTGGATTCGGAGGGCTGCTTGCCACCTTCACCAGTCCGGGACGTTGCTTCGCCGACGAGATTTCGGATCGGGTCAAGGTGGTTGCCTGCATCGAGAAACCGAACATGATCACCTCCGAAGATGGGCTGGAAGGACCGTCGGAGTGGCAGCAGTTCAGCTCGATGCTGGAAGCATCCACCCATGATGCACAGCTGTTGGTATGGGGTCCGGCCGCAGATCTGCCCACGGCACTGGAAGCGATCGAGGAGCGATGCCGCATGGCATTCGACGGTGTGCCCAACGAGACACGCAAGGCACGCTCCGACGGGACCACGGTGTTCGAACGTGTGCTGCCCGGTCCGGATCGTATGTACCCCGACACCGACTCGATTCCGATTCCGATCGCTGAGGATGAGATCGAGCGGATCCGTGAGACGCTGCCTTCCCCCGTGGCGGAGCAAATCGCACAGATGGAGGCGTGGCGGATCCCTGACGACTGCCACTGGTTTCTCCTCAAGCGCAACCTGTTCCATTCACTGAAGCGGTTGATCGAGGAGGTCGGTCTCTCCCCCGTACTGGCCGGTGCGCTCCTCGGCCACACACTGCGACATGGCTGTGGAGACTCGCCCGGCGATGTCGAGTGGGTCCTGGATCTTGTACGCACGGTGATCGCGCGCGGTCTGCATGCAGAGATCCTGAAGGTTCTGCTTCCCCAGGCGCAGCTCGATCCAAGCGCCGATCTCGAGACCCTCCTTCGACGAATTGGATACGCATCCGCCACTGAGGAGGAGATTCGATGCCGGATGAATGGGTTGCGCGAGCAGTTCAGCTCCAAGGGCTCGCGCACCAGAGCGGACGCCCAATGGCGCTGGGTCATGGGACAAGTGAGGCCCTATGCCCTCGGGAACGTGGCCATGGCGCGAGTGGCGGAGATGGCGATGCAGGAGGCGACGTCGTGACCGATGATCGGACGAAAGGGTACCGCGGGGATGCACGAGACGCGCTGGAGCGATTGGCGATCAGTGTCTGGGACGATGTGCTTCTGCAGACAACACGCGGGGAGTTCCGAGGAATCGTGCTTCCTCGGTCGGAGTTCGATGACTCGCAGCACCTTGTACTCAAGCTGTCCACCGGCTACAACATCGGCGTGGATGTCTCCACGGTCACCTCGGCCGTGGTGCACGGCTCCAAAGAGGCTCACTACAAGATTCCGGAGAAGGAGTTTCCTGTATCTCCGGACAAGCCGTACGTGAAGCTGCTGGGAACCGGGGGCACGATCGCCTCTCGGCTGGATTACCGCACTGGGGCCGTCATCCCCGCATTCTCTCCCGGGGAGCTGTACGGCGCTGTCCCCGAGCTGGCCGACATCTGTAACCTCTCTACCGAGAAGCTGTTTGCCGTCTTCTCGGAGAACATGGGACCCGAGCAGTACAAGTCTCTGGCTCAAGCCATCGGGGCCGAGATCGAGAACGGAGTTGACGGAATCGTCATTGGCCACGGGACAGACACCATGCATCACACCGCCAGCGCGATGGCGTTCATGGTGCAGGAGCCGCCGGTTCCGATCGTCATGGTCGGCTCGCAACGCTCTTCGGATCGTCCGTCGTCCGATGCTGCGCTGAATCTCATCCATGCCACCACCGCGGCTGCCACCTCGGACATCGCCGAGGTGATGGTCTGTATGTTCGGTCCGACGTCCGACGAGTACGGGCTCCTGCACCGAGGGACCAGAGTACGAAAGATGCACTCCTCGTACCGCTCGACCTTCCGTACGATCGGGGACATCCCGTTGGCCACCGTAACCCGTGAAGGTGTCACGCCGTTGCGTGAGGACTACCAGCGAAGGCGACAGGATCGGAATGTGAGGATCCTCCCCTTCTTCGAAGAACGGGTCACGCTCATCTACTACTACCCGAACATGCATCCCGACATCATTGATGCTGTGGTGGAGAAGG
Organism: uncultured Thermotogae bacterium; assembly: GCA_964593295.1. Taxonomy (GTDB): domain Bacteria; phylum Bipolaricaulota; class Bipolaricaulia; order UBA7950; family UBA9294; genus SPBW01. The sequence goes on from CAZQHD010000163.1 coordinate 2,571, forward strand.
GGTACAAGGGGATCGTGATTGCGGGTACGGGGCTCGGACACGTAAACAAGCCGGTGTACCCGGCGATCGAACGTGCCACCGCGGCGGGCGTTGCGATCTACATGACGGTGCAGACCCTCTGGGGGTATGTCCACATGTTCGTCTACGACACCGGGCGGGACCTGATGGCCAAGGGGATCGTCC
>CAZQHD010000164.1:0-2723 GCA_964593295.1 uncultured Thermotogae bacterium
GACGCCAAGCCGTCGGGGTGCCCGTTGCCCACATCACCCTCGACCGTCCGAACGTAATGCAGATCACCGTAGAAACCTGCCACCAACGACATCCCCTCCCCCCTGTGACGGGGGGAGCAGGAGGGGGGTGTACGCCCATCCACCCCCATCACCAGCTTCCCCCAACATCCAGGGGGAAGGGACGCGTCTGGCGATGTCGCTTCCGAAGCACACGGCCTGCTTCCTCGCGGACGGCACGCCCTGTCCTGCCGACGATCTTGTGGAGTGTCAGGGACACAACCATGCTCGTGGCTGGTGGAGCACGCGGTACGAGGCACAGATCATCTTCTACGATCCCGCCGAGCTGGCGCAGGTGGCCGCCGGGCAGCTGCAACCGTGGGAGCCGCAACCGTACGCCGTGTTGCCCCTGACCTCGGTCCTGTACGACAACCCCGCCGGCATCGAGCCCGAGACCCTCGGTGTTGGGCCACAGCGCCACTATCTCATCGGCGAGCTTGCCTTTGACCGCGCCAACGGCTTCCTTTACCTGCTGGAGCTGTTCGCTGAAGGAGCCAAACCGGTCGTGCACGTCTGGCGGATGGAGTAGACACGCGAAGACGAGGCCCGTGGGACTGAGATGCCCACCGGAAACGGGAGAACGCGGCACAGCAGAACCGAGGGTCACCTAAGCAGGCTTTCCGTGAGTCTGCCCCAAGGATCCCCGCGAGCACTTCCCGCTCCATCGAACGGAACGACCCTGGTTCATGCGGACGACGACTTCCGAACCACGAACTGCTTCTACTGTACAAACCCTATGAACCCTACGAACCCAACGAGCTCAAAGAACCCCGCCCTCGCGCTGCTATCTACCCCTCATCCTTTCCTCCCCGCGCGTCGAAAATCGGTATGTTTCCCCCGACGTCCTAGATCCCAGGAAGCAGCCAGATGGCAATGACAAACAGCAGTCCAAAGCCGAGCACATCCGTCACCGTGGTCAGAAAAATGCCCGAAACCAATGCTGGATCCTGTCCCAACTTGCGAGCAGCAAGCGGGATCGCAACCCCGCTGGCTCCAGCGATGATCATGTTGATGGCCATCGCAAGGAAGACGGCCAATCCCATCAAGGGTTCACCCTTCCAAAGGTAGGTGACCAGCCCCACGGTGGCTCCGATCAAGACACCGTTGGCGATCCCCAGCAGTGTCTCCTTTCCCAACAGCCTCAAGCCTTGTCCTCTATCCAGTTCGCCCAATGCCATTCCGCGTGTGATGATGGTGACGGTCTGCATGCCGGCGCTTCCGGCCTGTCCAGCGATGATGCCCATGAGAACGGCCAAGGCAGCCACCTTAGCGATGATCGGCTCGAACACACCGACGACAACCGCAGCCGCAACCGCTGTGAGCAAGCGGACATAGAGCCAGGGAAGTCGAAGCCACAGGGATCGCGCCCACGTTGTATCCACACCCTCTTCGGACGGCACGCTGGACAATCCGTAGATGTCCTCGGTGGCCTCTTCGCGGATGACGTCGATGACATCGTCAAACGTGATCACGCCCAGCAGGCGACCGTCTTTGTCAACCACAGGAAGCGCGAGGTAGCTGTACTTGTCGAACATGTTGGCGACGTCTTCGGCGTCCGCTTCCACAGGAACAGACACGACATCGCGGATCACGAGATCTCGCAGACTGCGGCTGGGGTCCGCCAGTGCGATATCACGCAAGGAAAGCACTCCAAGCAGCCGTTTCTGATCATCAACAGCGTAAGCGTAGTACACGGTTTCCGCTTCTTTGGCGCGTCTGCGAAGATGATCGATCGCTTCTTGAGCTGACATCGTCAAGGACAGCGGCATGACCTCAGGAGACATCAACCCGCCCGCGGAATCCGGCGAGTAGGAGAGAAGGTCGGTCAGCACCTGAGCCTCAGTCCGGCTCAATCGCGACAGGAGCTCTTGCTGTACCTCTTCAGGGAGCTCAAACAGAAGGTCGGCAGCATCATCAGGATCCATCTGAGACAGAATCTGGCTGGCTTCTCTCCTGTCGAGCTGAGCGACCAGTTCTGCAGAATCGTCGGGATCCATCTCTCCCAGCGGCTCGGCAGCCGCGTGACGGAGGAACAGGCGATGGACCAAGTCCGCTGCTTTCTCGTGCGACAGGGATTCCAGGACCTCGGCAATGTCAGCCGGATCCATCTTGAGGAGTTCGCGCAACACGATCTTTCGCTCTTCCATGACCCCTCCCAAAGCCGTAGATGATTATACTGGGTATGCGGATCCCCCTACTGAATGAGCAAGTCTTCCCAGAGCCCCGACAGGCCTGACAGGTTATGGCCTATGCATCTCACAGAATAGCACAGGAAGGAAAGCCCGGAATAGCCGACCTAGATGGTTACCTTGTGGTTGCTCGAATGAGGAGAAGGCGCTCCGCTTGTCCAGGACTGAACCGGCGAGTTCTTCCGAAACCCCTCGACGTGTTGTCCAGGCGTCGAAAACGGTGATGGCGACCCGCCAGCCCCAAGATCTTCCTGATCGTTAACGAGGACACGTTGGATACACGATCGCGACGAACAGGTCCTCACTCCCCACCGTCTCCTGCCACCTCATCGCGGCGGTCCGAGAACGCAGCCTCCCCGCGTGCGTTCTCCAAGCAATGCACAAAGCCACCCAGCCCCGAACAGAGAACGCATGTTCCCCTCGTGCGTTCTCCAAGCAATGCACAAAGCCACCCAGCCCCGAACAGAGAACGCATGT
>CAZQHD010000165.1:0-2625 GCA_964593295.1 uncultured Thermotogae bacterium
TGCTCGTGCGTGTGATCAACCGCCTCGTGCGTGCGCGTACTCTAGACCAAACGGTAGTTGCGACAACGAATGCAGAGGCAGATACTGCAATTGCAGAACTGTGCAAGAAGAAAAGGTGGTCTTGCTTCCGTGGGAGCGAACTTGACGTACTTGACAGATACTACCAGGCCGCGCGAGCCTTCCAAGCAGAAGTCGTAGTTCGGATCACATCGGACTGTCCGCTAATTGACCCAGAGGTAGTTGACAGGGTAGTAGGCACCTTCCTCGCACAACTCCCCGAAGTTGACTATGTTAGCAACCGTGAGCCGAAGCGCACCTACCCTAGAGGCCTCGATACAGAGGTAATGACACTAGCAGCGATGGAGACGGCATGGCTGGAAGACAGGAATCCCTCGTGGCGTGAGCATGTTGCACCGTACATTTGGCGCCAACCGGAACGTTTTCGGCTTGGTTGTGTGTCGAGCCACCCGGACTACTCGCACATGCGATGGACGGTCGATGAACCCAAAGACCTCGAGTTCATCCGGCGTGTCTTTTCGCATTTCGGACATGATTCGTTCTCCTGGCGTGACGTAGTGACCTTGCTGGAAGGGAATCCTGCACTGTTGGCAATCAACAAGGATGTCGTGCAGAAAGCGGTACCGTGAATAGACATCGAGCCCTAACGCTTGGCATCAGGGTCATCTGTTCGGGCTGCTCTGTACCGCTCGCGGCCAAATGCAGAGTGGCTAGTCTCGCTGCGCTTCTCGTATTCGAAGGAGGTAGCACTACAATCCTGCCATGATCCTTGTAACAGGAGCGAGTGGCTTGCTTGGTGCGAACGTAGTTCTTCACTTGCGAGATCAGGGCCGGGAAGTGACTGCAACGTACCATCTGCAAAGGCTCTGCGTGCCTGGTGTGCGCGTAGAGGACGCCGACCTTAGCGATGTGAGTGCAATACGCCAACTGGTTCAGTCGGTGGATCCTGAATGGATAATCCACTGTGCTGCACAGACGGATGTTGACTGGTGCGAGAAGTACCCGGAAGACGCTCAGAGGATTAACGCAGAAGCATCGCGCAATCTGGCGATCGCCGCGCGGCGAGCTGGCGCTGGTCTTGTCTACATCTCAACTGACTCGGTATTTGATGGTGAGTCCGGATCCTACAATGAAGATGACTCGCCCAATCCAATCAACGCTTACGCAAGGAGCAAGCTTGAAGGAGAGCGCGCCGTGATGGAGGAGCTGCGGGGCAGCGTCGTTGTCCGCACCAATATCTATGGATGGAATGCGCGCAACAAGCTGAGTCTTGCCGAGTGGATGCTAGAGCGTCTCCGCAGAGCACAGGAGGTTCCTGGCTTTGTGGACGTACAGTTCACGCCGATTCTCGTCAATAGCCTAGCCAGTATCCTCAGCGAGATGATCGACCGAGAGCTGTCCGGCCTGTATCATGTAACTGGCTCGCAATCCTGCAGCAAGCACGAGTTCGCCTTGCGTCTGGCAGACGTCTACAAGCTGCCGCGGGAGCTGGTTAGTGAGGCGCATGTTTCCGACCCTGGTTTTCTCGCGCCGAGGCCCCGGAATACGTCACTCTGCACAGATAAGATCTCGCACGAACTTGGCCGATCCATGCCTAGCCTACTGGGAGGCCTGCGGGCATTCAGGCGGCTTGAGCAATCGGGGTACGTCACTCGACTACGGACATAAGAGGAGGACGGGATGCACGTATTGCGTATTGGCCGGCGGGAAGTAGGCGGGCACCGGCCGACCTACTTCGTCGCGGACCTCGGGGCAAACCACGACGGTGAGCTTGGACGGGCAAAGGAGCTAATCCGTCTGGCTGCAGCCGCAGGTGCCGACGCGGCGAAGTTCCAGAGCTTCACCGCTTCGAGAATCGTTAGTGAAAAGGGCTTCGCTTCTCTGCCAGGGCGGGTGTCGCATCAAGCGGGATGGACAAGAAGCGTGTTCCAGGTCTACAAGGAAGCTGAGCTGCCTTGGGAATGGATACCCGCTCTGAAGCGTGAGTGCGATGAAGCAGGCATCGACTTCTTCTCCACGCCGTACGACTTTGAAGCTGTGGACATGCTGGATCCGCATGTTCCGGCATTCAAGGTTGGCTCGGGGGACATCACATGGTTCGAGATGCTCGACAAGGTCGCAACCAAGGGTAAGCCGGTGGTTTTGTCTACTGGGGCTTCCGACATAGGAGAAGTGCAACAAGCGGTCAAGCGCATCCAATCTGCCAATCCCGAACTGGTCCTCTTGCAGTGCAATACGAACTACACCGGGGACAGACGTAACTTTCATCATATCCACTTACATGTGTTGCTGACGTACAAGGCCATGTTTCCTAGTGTCGTGCTCGGGTTATCTGACCATACTTCTGGACATGCAACTGTCCTTGGAGCAGTCACACTCGGCGCACGAGTTGTCGAGAAACACTTCACCGATGATAGCAGGCGAGAAGGACCGGACCACGCGTTTGCCATGGAACCGGGTGCCTGGAGAGAGATGGTGGATCGGACGCGCGAACTAGAACTTGCTTTGGGCGGTGGTTGTAAGCAGGTTGAGGCGAACGAGAGTGACACCGGAACCATCCAGCGTCGATGCTTGCGTGCGTCACGGGATCTAGAAGTTGGCGAGAAG
>CAZQHD010000166.1:0-2538 GCA_964593295.1 uncultured Thermotogae bacterium
GCCAGCTTTGTGGGCGAGATTGCGGCAACGCGCAGTCCGAACTCCATTCTTGACCCGGTTTGCGGCTCCGGGCTCTTGCTGAAGCTGGCGGCGGACCGCACGAAGGCGAGCGTCGTCCACGGTGTGGAGATCAGTGAATCGGTAGCCCAGGTCGCGTCGCGGCTCCTTGGTGAGGATGGCAAGGTGTCCGTGGGCGATGTCCTCCGAGATCCTCTGCCTCTTCAAGAGGAATACGATCTGATCGTCGCCGAGCCTCCATTGGGTGGCCCTCGGCCTGAGCCCCTTGACCTTGGGGAACCGGTCGGAGAGGTGCGGGGCGACTTCACTGATCACCTCGCTGCCTGGGTTTGTGGACGGCTCTCGGAGAACGGTATCGGCGTCGTCATCCTTCCGCCAGGCTTCTTCTGGTCCCGCCGATCGATGCAAGCACGAGATGCCATCCAGGCGCTTGGCGGCTCTATCGCCGCAGCCATTCAGCTTCCGAGTGGTTCCCTGCAAGGCACGAGCATGGAGGCTTACATTGTCGTCTTGGAGCGCGGAAAGCAGGGGCCGATCTTCGTTGGCCAGTACTCAAGCGACGTCTCCCATCAACGGGTCCTCCTGGACAATCTCGCTTCCAGGAGAGAAGGGAGGCGCCCGGCACAGGGACGGCTCTGCTCGTGGGAGGACTTCCGCGGATATGGAGCGATTGAAGCAAGAGATAGAATCCAGCGATTGGTCTCACGGCTAGGGTACAAGCCGATCGCAATGGGCGAGCTGGCTGTGTCTGCCCAGAGAACCAATCGAAAGGACTTCTCAAGGCTCGAACCCGCAGCAAACAGCGTCTACCTGCCATTGGCCGGGCGAGGCCGGGTGACGGCCTGTCAGGATGATCTGCCGCATCGTCTCAAGGACTACGCACAGCTGCAGCTCGATCCGGAGCGGGCGGATGCGCGTTTCGTCTCCAACCTGCTGAACGGTGAGATGGGTCAGGCGCTTCTGGATTCCGTCAGAGTCGGCGCGGTGATTCCGCGAGTGCGTCTGGAGGATCTACTGGCGTCGGTGTTCTACCTCCCTCCACTGGACGCGCAAAGGATCGTGCTTGGCACCCTGGACCGAATCGCAGCGATCCGTGCTGAGCTCGATGAGCTGGAAGACGCTTTGTGGATAGATCCGAGCAGAGTAGAGCAGGTAGCCCGTCAGGTGGATGGAATCAACCGGGAGGACAGCTTCGACAACTGGGTCGAGGCGCTTCCGTTCCCGCTTGCCATCATCCTCTGGAGGTATCACGCGGAAGCGCAGACGCCAAAGGAGAAGTATGAGACTCTCCTGCACTACTTCGAGGCCCTGGCCGAATTCCTGGCGACCGTCCACCTGAGCGCGTTCTCATCGGATCCGGCGATTTGGGTAGGCCAACGCGAGCGGCTTGCCCAGGCGCTAGAGAAGCAGCACCTTACCCTTCAGTTGAGCACATTCGGTGCCTGGAAATGCATCGCGGAGTTCCTGGGGGCACGGTGCCGAGAGATGCTCAACAAGGATCCAGCTGTCTGCGAGAATCTGTATCGTACGCACAACCGCGAAACGCTTCGGATGCTCGCCTCCAAAGAGATCGTTCAGGCTCTCCAACATGCGAATAGCCTTCGCAATGATTGGCTCGGGCATGCAGGGGCCATAGGGAACGACCAAGCTGACGCCCTCCATGCGAAGCTGCTCTCTCTGCTGCAGCAGTCGCGGGCTGCACAGGGTCGTCTTTGGCTGAACTACGAACTCCTGCTACCTGCGGAGTCACGGTTCAGGGACGGCATCTTCCGCTACCGAGCGAAACGGATCATGGGTACGCGCAGCTCCCCGTTTAAGACAATCGAGCAAGAAGGCGTAGAGCAGATGGATGACCGCTTCTTGTATCTGTTCGACTCAAGCAGCGATCGGGGCCTTCGGATGCTTCCGTTTGTCAGGATGCTCCGCTCTCCCGAAACCGCTCAGAACGCCTGTTACTTCTACAACCGTGTTCAGGGTCAGAGGTGTCGATTTATCTCGTACCACTTCGATACGGATTCCGCCCTCGAGGATGCGTTCGCTGATACGGTGGAGGCTATCGACAACCTTCATCTGGAGAGCTCGTCAACTCCATCTGGAGAAGAGAGGTAGCGTGAGCAGATCAGCAGATGGTGGTCCGTGCCTCAGTGTGAACCAGCGATTCACGACTTGGATTCTTGAGCGTCTTGTGCTACCCTTTACCCCATGGGTGAAGGGTAGTCAGCGAAGCGAGGCTGCCTGATGCAGGTCGAGTTCCGCACAAAGAAGCTGGAGAAGCAGTACAGAGAGTCCAAGCAGGCGATGAGAGACTTCGGGAAGGCTGTCGCCAGGCGCTATGTCCAGCGAATCAACGCCATCAAGCACGCCAAGAACATCGAAGAGATTCGAAGCCTTCCTGGCTTCGAGTGTCATCCGCTCAAGGGCGACAAGAAGGGTGAGTGGTCAATCACGCTGATCAACCGGATGCGACTGATCTTCACGTTGAAAGGCAAGAAGCTCGAGATCGTCCGGATCAAGGAGGTG
>CAZQHD010000167.1:0-2527 GCA_964593295.1 uncultured Thermotogae bacterium
CGCGGGCATGACGGGATTGGTGAACGCCCATCCCGTGATGGCGCCATCCGCACTGCCCACAGCGGACGCAATCGAGAGCGGCGTCGAAGAGAACCGATCCTCGATGGCACGATGTAGCCCGGGGTAGATGGTCGTGTCCAGCCGTTCGATCAGCTGGTCCTCCGCGCGCGATTTCAGCTCCTCATACCAGCCTTGCGCTCGCGCGACGGCACACAGCGCATGATCGAACAGCACGCTGACGATCAGACCGGTCTTGCCCGCAGGCGCCAGCGAAGCATCCTTGAGGACAGGAATCGAGATCTCGTATGTCGTGGAGCGGATGTATCGATCGATCCAGCGTTCCACCCTCTCTCGGACACCCGCGCCGTGGCCGATAGACGCTTCCGCAAGGAGAGCCTCCAGCTCCGAATGGATGCCTCCACCGACGCCTTCTCGAGACGGCGTGTAGAAGAAGTGGCCGTTGGACTTGGTCGCAAACCACGCCGGCTCGATATCCACCGCAAGATAGAGCGTGAAGACACTGTCGCCGCCCGAGGAAGCACGGACCAGCTCCGCACGCTCGCGAGCGCGTCTTTGAACGTTCCCCGCGGGCAGCGCGTCGAGGTCAACCACTCGATAGAGGGTCTTGAGATCGGCAGCCCACAGGAGCTTTCGGTAGGTATGCACTGTTCCTTGGTGATCTGTGACCGTGTGCGCGACCGGATCCACCGCCGTGATCTGGGTCTGCTTTCGAATGTCGACACCGCGCTCGATGCAGTACGTCTCCATCGCCCGGGGAAGCGCGCCCGTGCCTCCGAGAGGGTAGACGTAGTCCAGATAAAGACTGAAGTAGCTCAGCGCGAAGAAGGCCGGCGTCTTGCGGAAGAAGTGCTGGCTGATGATATCGATCAGGGCTTGTGAATCACTGAGCGACTCGAGGTGCTCGTCGACAGGCATGTCCATCCGGTTGATCCTCCCGATCGTTAGGAGGAATCTGCCCAGCCAGGGGAGGAGCTTACCGAAAAGATACTTGCGGTCGTGTCTTAGGTCCTTGAACAGCGGGTTCTCGATCCCGTAGAGCACGTCCATCTGCTTCATCACTCGCTGGATAACACTCAGGATTCGCGCGATGTCTGCGCGGCTCTCCGGGTAGAACTGCTCAAGAAGCTCTCGGTAGTCGGTCAGGTTCTCGCGCGCCTCGACCGGAATCACTCGGTCTTCGATGCCAAGGGATACGGGGCTCTTCACGAACGCAACGTCAATCCCCAGGCTCTCCAGCATCGGGAAGATGATGCCGGAGTCCTCGAGCGCTCGGATGCCGGCATCCCAGGTGAAGCCACCACGTTCGAAGGAACGGATCAGTCCTCCGAGCGCCGGCTCCTTGTCGCAGAGCAGCACGCGAAGGCCGGAGTGCGCGGCGAACGCGGCAGCGGTCAGCCCCGCCATACCGCCCCCCACCACGAGCACATCGTGCGGTAGGTGATTCCCCTTCACGGCGCCGCCGCTGTCTGGAGGGAACTCCTTCTTCCGCGCGTTCATGTCAGCCCCGCCATCCGCAAGCTTCTCTCCCAGACCACGCGCCCCACCTCCCGATCCAGCGCGTGAGGCGCCGGCTTCTCGGGATGGGTGAGGTTGAAGTACTGCCCGGAGACCGTCTCAAGCTCGGGCGCTGTGGCCAGATAGTGGATCGCTCGCCCGGAGATCGCGGGGTCTCCCAGTGTTCTTGACAGGATGTTGTCCTTGTACCATCGATAGAGAGGGCCGTTGTTCTTCCCGATGTCGCTTCTCACCGCGCCGGGATGCATCGCGTTGACGGTCACGCCGGTTCCCTGCAGGAGTTCGGCGAACTCCCATACCGACAGCAGCTGTGCCGTCTTCGATGCTCCATAACCTCTGAGGCCCGTGTAGTGACGCTTCTCCCAGTGCAGATCCTCCACGTCTAGCCCCCCAAATCGATGCCCCTGCGAGTTGACCTGGATGATGCGCGACGGCGCGCTGCGTTTCATCGTCTCTAGAAGCGTCCACGTGAGGGCGAAGGAGGCCAGGTGATTCACGCAGAAGACGGTCTCCCATCCCGCCTCCGTCCGTGTGAGCTTCGTGGAGTGCATGCCGACGTTGTTCACCAGAACATCGATCTGATCGTACCTGCCAACCAACCGGTGCGCGGCGCGATGAACCTGTGACAGGTCTGCGAAGTCCGCGATGAGGAAATCGCAATCGGCACCGTAGTTCGCTCGAAGGGAGTGGCAGGCACACTCCGACTTCTCCGCGTTGCGGTTGATCATCACCAGACGAGCTCCGTAGGCGGCAAGCCGCTTGACGGCTTCCCAACCCACGCCGGCCGTGCCGCCGGTCACGACGCATAGCTTCCCATCCATCCGAAGGTCGCACTCGTGTTGCACTGCACGGCCGTTTGCCCGCATCTGTCGCATGTCCGCCCAGCGATACTCCTTGAGGTACTTGAACACGCGAGCCTCCTAGCCGAACTTGCGGGAGGCGCCTCACTGGGACCGGCTGCCCGGCTGATTTACATCACGCCTTCCCATCA
>CAZQHD010000168.1:0-2173 GCA_964593295.1 uncultured Thermotogae bacterium
CCTGGGGTTAGGATCATGTTGACTGAGCAGCTGAATGTATCGATGGCATCTGGCTTCACTATGCCCTTCAAGGGGGAGCTTGCTGATGGGACCAGCTTCAAGACGAGCTTGCGTGCGGTGTTCACTGCGCGGCCTACACACGCATTCCTCTCCGCCATGGACTATCCACAGGAGCAAGCTGAGTTCACGATTCGGGCAGTCCAGGGCAAGACGATAGAGGAGTTCTCAGCTGAGAATCGAAAGGAAATGGAGCGGGTCTTCGAGCAATCGAAGGAGAGTGGACGCGTCCCCGATATCGTTTCAACGCTACTGATTCAGCCGGAATTGGTGCCGATCGAGATGCAAGGCGAGGATGCCACTTCGGTCCCTTGGCATGTTCTGTTGCAGGAGGATGAGGGCACAAGAGGCGCAGTGCTCGATCAAGTGAGGGTACCTGCTCCCAGCGAGTGAGGCGGGCGCAACGCGATGCGGGTCTTTGGATTCGGGTGGATGCACTGCGGACATGGCCGCGAAAGGACGAGATGGGTATCCAGAGTGCGCGGGTGGATCTCCACTGGAACTACTTCCTATCCCTTGAGGAGGACCTTGCAGGCTTGGCACGCTATGTGGAGTTCTCGGTTGCGAACTACCAAACGTACTCCATTGACATGGCTCGCCTTCTCATCGCGGCCGCTGCTGAAGCTGATGTTGTGATGAAGCTGAGATGTGCGCAGATCGGCTCAAACGCGTCGAGCATCGGGCGCTACCGCGAGGCTCTTAGCTCTAAGTGTCCGGTGTTGGGCGAGTTGGAAGCCACCGTGCCTCGGTACGGATTGACACTCACACCGTGGCAGAACTGGAATCGTGGAAGGACCCCCGAGTGGTGGATCGATCACAATCGGGTGAAACATGCTAGGAACGACAACTACGATAAGGCGAATCTCAAGAACGTTCTAAATGCCGTAGGCGGCCTGTTTCTGCTGCTTCTTGCCTACTACGTGCACGAGCCAGATGTGGACCGTCTCGTGCCGGTTCCGCTGCTCTTCCATCCTGCCGAGGGCGTGGCAAAGCGGGGGCATTCACTGGATGGCGAGACCGGCCTGTTCCTCGTTGCTGCTGAGAGACAAGGCCGCGGCTGACGGCTTGATCGGAGGGCTTTCCGTGCCAAGAACGAGTGCGAAGAGTCGACTCAGTGAGGCAGACTGGCGGAGATTTGAGGAGGCTGTACACAGGTTCGCGAAGACCTTGGATCCATCTTCGGAGGTCCTGTTCGACCATCGGGTCCCGGATCGCGAGACGGGCGAACCTCGCCAGTGTGATGTCTGGATCAACGCGAAGTATGGAGGACACTGGCCTTTCACCATCTACATAAGCTGCAAGGATCGCAGGAAGTCCAAACGGAAGATCGGCGGACCTGACATCGACACACTCCACGCCGAGGTGCTAGCTCGACAGGCAAGTATGGGCGTCATCTACACCAACACGGGGTTTGCGGCACCAGCTATCAAGAAGGCGAAGAAGCTCAATATCTCCTGCTGTAGGCTGTATCAGAGGGAGCCTGCCGACATCCCCGAGGCAGTCTGGATTGCGATGTATGTCTGTAGACCTGGGATCATCCTGAAAGTGCTTGAGAAGCCAAGTGAGTGGCCATTGCGAGCATGGCGTGACGTCTTCGATCGTCCGGCGGACGATGAAGAGTCCGGGAGAACAGTCATGGATGTTATGCGCGAGGACTTCCTGAAGATGGAGCAAGAAGTGTTCGATGCTGTCAAGACGAAGGGAGGCCCTCCTGACGCCTGGAGGAACGAGTATGTAGTGGCGGAAGACAGCTGGGATGGGGCATTTGCCTTTGCCGTGTACGGGCACTGGAAGATCTACAAGGCGCAGGTGGAGGGAATCCTGCTAGATGGATCGTACAGCTTCGGGACGGACACCGGCTTCAAGGGAACCGTGGAGGGACCCTACATCGATACGCATAGCTCACATCCCGGCGAACACTGGACTGAGACCACCGCGGACGAGATGCGAGGACAATCGAATAGTCTGGGCATGGTCGTGTACTGTGAGGGTTTCGAAGAAGACCTGCGAGTGGGGGTGGGTGATTCGGAAGTTCCAGATCCGGCCCCTTCGGGTCCGGCCAGATAGCCACTCTGAACTCATATATGAGCCTGTACACCTAGCGGGACTCCAACTC
>CAZQHD010000168.1:2183-2515 GCA_964593295.1 uncultured Thermotogae bacterium
GAAGGCGTGTCCATCTTCTGTTCTGCAGAGCGTTTCCGAACTCTTAGAGCGTAGCAGTAGAGACATCACTCACCATGAAGCGACCAACGAACGCTTTCTACATTCAGTCCCCCAGGCTCCATAGCTCCTGTGGTGACGTACGTCCCCTATCCCTTTCTCCCACCAGTCTGTTCCTAAGAGATCTCTGATCTACATCGGTATCCATGCTCCGTTTGCTCACCGGCATCCGCCCCCGTGTCTTGCTTTCGGCAGCAGCATCAAAGCAGAATGCACCAAAGACTGCAAACCGGAGCCCGACTGATGAATGCCAGCGAGACTGAAGACCTCAGGGC
>CAZQHD010000169.1:0-297 GCA_964593295.1 uncultured Thermotogae bacterium
GGCGTCCTTGACTGCGAAGAACTCTGGGTCGCGCCGTCTTGGCGTTCGAACTCGCCATTCACGCCCTCTGCGGTCCTCGATCTTGATGCAAACAGCAGGTCGGGGCATGAGGTCGGCACCTTGGGGAGGGACATCGTCGGTTCCTGATGCGACGGCCGAGGTAGAACCACCGAGAACCCATGCGCTTCGACGACCAAGATTCCTCACCTCAAGAGCCATGGGCTGTACTGCGGAGGCAGTGGCAACCGCACCTGAGGGGAGCGATCGGGCCACGTGTCGCGCGGAAGCCCTCTTGAC
>CAZQHD010000169.1:307-2507 GCA_964593295.1 uncultured Thermotogae bacterium
CGCAGCGCGACAGACCGAACCTTAAACGTGCCCGGAGCAATACCCCAGACTTCTTGAAGCTCAAAGGGAACCGGACGATCCGCTTCCAAGTACGCGGCGTCGCGCAACTTCTGATGATTCATGCCGTTGAGAACCGTTCCCGGAACTAAGCAAGCCACACTTGCTCCGTCGCTGAGGTAGCGATCTACGGCATGAAGCAGGTGGGTTGTGGCCAACTCGATGTGCAGGTGTGCGGCCCCGGCTGGTTTAATACCGTAGGAAGACGCACGACTGGATAGCGCTTCCTTGTACGGATTGTCCGCGAATTGACTCATCGCAAGCCACGGCGGATTAGACACCAGCCCGTTAAACTGTCCAGCCAGCAGACCTGGGCGGTATGTGTTGCGGAGGATGAACGCCCAGATCCCGTTACGGTTGTCTACCGCAAGCTGGCCCATCCTCGAGGCGAGTTCATGGACTGATGCGGCGATTCTCGCCTTATCCTCATCTGACAGCCCACAATCACCGCGTTCAGCCAAGGCGGTCACAAGCTGATCCACTCGCTCTCTCGTGATCGCCGTCGCGTCACCATCATCCTGGGCTTCTCGAGCCTCGTCGTAACACCAATCCACGATGTCGTCAAACATAGACCTGAAGGCCGGCGTTAGAAGCATGGCGGGGAAAGTGATGCGCTCGCCGTCCAGGTCGACAGGGACGTCCGTCGCTTCGCCCGGCAATGGCATCCGTTCGGTAATCGGTGTGACCGCGAACAGTGAATCGGCGTGGTAAACGGGAATCGTTACCGGCACTGTGGATGCCCGAATGTCTGGGGCAAGTGTGACAACCCACGTGGTCTTCGCGAGCATGACCGCAAGGGGATCGATGTCGAACCCTGTCACGGCCGCGGCCAGTTGCCCCAAGCCTGCCGATGGTCTCGCTGCCCGGATGGCCTTGATTGTCTCCGCCATGATCGAACCCGACCCGCAGCACATGTCGACAAAGCATGGAGACTCATCGCCGACCAGCGCAACGGCCTTCTCTGCCAAAGCTCGCGCGATCCACTGCGGCGTCCATTCCTGGCCCAAGAGCTTGCGCTGTGTTCTTCTCGCCAGTTGAGCCAGAAGACGGCCAAACAAGTCTTCCTCTTGGATCACCGAGAAGTCGTACGCATACAGGTCTCGCTGCATGTCGCGGGCCACCGGCATGAGACGGTGCAGATGCTCGGGGCGCAGCAACCAGCCGAAGTAGTCCTGTTCGACCATGTGCCGAAGCTGGAAGTCGGTCTCGAAGTACTGGCCGTTGAGGATCTCTCCAAGCTCGGCGTCGGTGCTCAGACAAGCGCGTTGCTGAAGGATGTTGGCGCACAACAACCTGGCGAGGATCGCTATGTAGGCTTCGTCCACATAGGCCGATACTCGAAAGTCGCCTTCATCGTGCTCCAGATAATCGACGAATCGGGACCACAGGTCAGTGGCCAATGCGATAGAATCGTCCGAGGATCGGCCATCTTCAACCAGTTGCACAAGCGAGTCGACATGCCTACCGTAGGCAGCGCTCTCCAAGCCAAGGTCGCCCGCGATGAAGACTGCGGCAACCGGCCGCGATTGCTCTCTGGCAAGATGCTTCTTCAAGAACGTGAGGAAGCGCCGGGCCGTGCCATCATCAGCGGCTTCGGCCTGGAAGGACTCTACTTCCAGCAAGGCCACGTCTTCGTCTGTGCAATTCGCCGGTGTCACACCCTCCGCGAGTTGGACATCGTAGACGTGCCAATCCACGGTGTCTGAGAGAACACCGCGTACCTGGTTGACCGTCATTCCCGCCCGAAGGGCGCCGGCGGCGTATTCCTTCACCTGCTGATAGCCTTGATCCCATCGAGCACTTAGTCGAAGGTCGCGCTCATACTCGATCACGGTTGAGCGGACCAGTGTGTCAATGAAACCCTGGGCCGTTTCACCTCCAGGTCGACCTACGCGAGTCGCCGCTTCTTCTCCCTCAGTATAGTGGTCAATCCAAGATTGGTCATCTTCACTTGGGAAGACCTGTCGCAGGCGGGACGCCAGCTCGCTCCGAAGCACGGCCTCGGCGCACCCCTCGTCCCGCAGTCGACGGCAACGAGAGATCATCCGTTTGGCTGATGCCAGCTGGTCAGGCATGCTATCCTCGCTGCCGTGCTTGCTCAGCCTCTTCAACGAAGGCGAGCAACCGTTCATTCATTTGCGAT
>CAZQHD010000170.1:0-2315 GCA_964593295.1 uncultured Thermotogae bacterium
GTCATCGCCTGGCGTACGCCGGGTTCTCCAAGCATGTCCGCAAACGGTGGCACGTTCCCAGTCTTCGCTACCGCCCGACCGAATACACCCAGCGTGTACTCGAGATCCTGGAGTCGGGCGCGTACGACTACTACTTCCCCTCCTACGAAGAGATCATTCCCATGAGCCACCATCGAGAGCGCGTGCTGGCGTCAACCCGAACGGTGCTCCCGGACACGGATGTGCTGATGCGCATGCACGACAAGAAGCGCATGGAGAGCATGGCTCGCGAGGTCGGGGTCCCTACGCCAAGAACCTTCTATCCGCAATCCACCGAAGAGGCACGTGAGCACATCGCCACCGTCGAGCTGCCGGTGGTCGTGAAGATGCGCCAGACCTCGGGATCGGCGGGTTTCCGTAGAATCTACGACCGCACACACTTCGAGAAGACCTATTTTGACGTGGTCAAGGTCAACCGGTTGGCGGAGTCGGAGCTGCCGATGATCCAGCAGCTGATCGAAGGCCCCACCACCTGCACCTTGCACTTGTGCCACAAGGGATCGGTCCTCGGGGAGCTCATGTACCGAGGCCGCCGCACGCTGCCGCGCTCAGGAGGAACCACCGTCTTCCGGGAGAGCATCCATGACCCCGCCTCCTCGTCGGCCGCCGCCAAGCTTGTCGAGCACCTTGCCTTCTCCGGCCTCTGCGGGTTTGACTTCATCCTGGACGAACGCACCGGCCGGCCGTTTCTCGTGGACGCCAACTGTCGCGTGACCGCGGGGGTGACGATGGCCTACCACGGTGGATGCGACCTGATCGACGGTTGGCTGCGCGTGGCCAACCGCGAAGAGATCCCACCCCTGCCCGTTCCGAGCCCCGGCGTCTGCACCAAGATGCAGTTCGCCGACTTCGTGTGGCTGCTGGAGAGCTACGCGAGCAGCTTCCGGGACTGGAAGGGAGAGCATCGACGACGCAAGCAGTGGTGGTCGGAAGAGGGGTTCTACTACGACATTCACAGCCTTCGAGATCCGCTCCCCAACGTCATGGTGTGGGTGTACATCCTGGCCAACAGCTACAAGCTGATCTTCACCCACTTCGACTCCGCCCAGCTGTTCATCTTCCACAACCAGTACGTGGAGCACTGACCGCCGCAACCCGCCGTGGGGCTGGGATCCATTCTCCACAGATGCGCACGACCAAGGCCCCTTCTCGGGAGAGAAGAGGCCTTGGACTGTGAGCTGCCAAGAGGGGGCCATCCGTCATCTACTCGTCGGATACAGCCCACAGGAAGTTGCCGCCGGTATCGGCCAGCAGGGCTGCTCGTCCTCCTTGGATACACGAGGCGATGAGCCCCATGTCCAACAGCTGCTGCGCCACACGGCATGCTGCGCTGCCGTCTCCATCGTCAAGCACCCACAGGGTGACCTCCGAAACCGTGCTGAGGCCAAGCAACTGGGGAAGCGTCTGCACCCACGTCACCGCCTCCTGCTCCGTCATGTTCACGGATCCGGGGACGCGAGACTGCGCGAATGCTGAAGCAGCGCTCAAGTCGATGACCACACGATACTCCGACGCGACACTGGCAGGGAGTTTGGACAGCAGCCCCACGCCAGCTCCGGCGGAGGCAGGAGGAAGTGCCGCTTGCGGACCGGTGAAGAACTTCATCCCCAGGTCGTTGCGCCAACGCGCCAAGCCACCGGCAATGAAGTACGCGTACCCCCAGTACCCCTCGTTGCTCATCCTCGTCGCTGCCTGGGCGGCCAGGCTTCCGTCACTATCGTACAGCATGTACATGTGATCCTTCGGGAGCCGAGGCAGCCAGTCTGACAGCGCTTCAAACGGGACATGGATCGCGCCGAACAGGTGTCCTTCGGAGAAAGCCTCTGCCGATCGAAGATCGAGCAGGAAGACGTGCTCCTCGGCGAACGTAGAGGGTGAGCCAAGGTGCGACGGCAGCGAGGTCACCACATTCGTCTGGATGGTCACGGTGAACATGGGACGTTCCGGGTCATCACTTCGAATCGTGAGCACTTGCGACACGGGCTGGCTCCGGCTCGCGTACCCACGGGTGCGGAACGTGACCTCCATCGTCACAGCGCCCCCCGCCGGCACCGTGTACGGAGTTCGCTGCGTGCGGCCGTTGTCGAGCAGGAAGAGGAAGCTCGTGCAGCTACAGTTATACGACACCCTGTTGATGGTGATATCCGCCGTCCCTGTATTACTCAGCGTAAATTCGCACTTCACGACATCGCCGTCCTGCGCGTATCCAAAGTCATGCAGCGTGCGATCCGCCGTCAAGCGCTGCCCCATCGCGACCGGGGCGATGAGAAGACAGA
>CAZQHD010000171.1:0-2290 GCA_964593295.1 uncultured Thermotogae bacterium
CGGGAACACTGGCGGTTCGGTTCTTCATTGTGCAGAGCGTATCGGACCGCGCACAGACAGCGGAGGTGTGTAGAATGAAGACGACCACTCGTGACGGGTGCATCGTGCATCGCGGACGGAACACAGATCCTCGACGGCCCGGCATCGCCCTGCATCTGAGCGCGCTGCTGGCCCTGGCATTGCTGCTGATCATCGGAGCCCCCTCGCTTGCATCGTCGTACTCGCAGACTCGGATCGCGGCATCGTCTAGCGGAGACTGGGATGGCACCGAGACGCTGATTGGGGGCACTGGCTGTGCGACCTCCACGGCGAGGAACGCGTACATCTTCCTGACCGACTTCGGTTTCTCGTTGCCCGACAGCGCCGACATCACCGGCCTCGCGGTCTCACTCACTGCCGGTCACAACGCTGGGGGGCGGTTCGGGCTGTACCTGCTTCGTGACAGCGCCACCACCGGACGATGGAAGACGGTGGGACTGAATACGAACGTCTTCTCGTGTGAGGACACCTGGACGCGCGACTACGGCGGGGCATCGGATCTGTGGAGCACCACGTGGACCGCCAGCGAGGTCAACGGTTCGGGGTTCGGGGTACGGATCGCCTCGGGAAGCACCGCCGGAACGCGTTTCGTCCGTGCCGTGTCTATCACCGTCTACTACGATCTCAGCTGCGTAGCCCCGTCGGTGACAGAACAGCCCGTGTCCGTCAACGCGACCGCAAGCGACACGATCGTTCTTTCCGTCGCCGCTGCAGGTACCGCGCCTCTGTACTACCAGTGGGAGAAGAGGACGCCGGATGCATGGGAGGAGATTCCCGCTGCCACCTCCAACACCTACACGATCCCCACGGTGGTGACCGCTGACGCCGGCGACTACCGCGCGGTGGTAGGCAACGCTTGTGGTCTCGTCACGTCGAACCCAGCAACCGTCAAAGTGACCAAGCAGACACCGGAGCTCTCCTGGGAACCCCCCGCAGAGATCGTCTACGGAACAGCCCTTGGCGGGATGCAACTGAATGCCACCTCCGATCAGATCGGTTCCCTTGTCTATGCACCGGACGCAGGTACCCTGTTGCCAGCAGGCACCCACACCCTGTCCGTACGGTTTACTCCGGAGGACATCGACAACATCGCGCAGGCTGAGGCCCACGTTGAGATCACCGTTCTGAAGGCTGATCCCGTCATCGATGTCACCGGCTACGCCGGCGTCTACGACGGCACCGCCCACGGCGCCACCGGCTCCGCCACCGGCGTTCAGGAAGAGGACCT
The DNA here is from genome assembly GCA_964593295.1 of uncultured Thermotogae bacterium. Lineage (GTDB taxonomy): Bacteria > Bipolaricaulota > Bipolaricaulia > UBA7950 > UBA9294 > SPBW01. The sequence goes on from CAZQHD010000171.1 coordinate 1,268, forward strand.
TAGTGCACAGCTTGACCTCGGCGACCGCTTCGTCAACGTCCCCGGCGGAACCGCTGCGTGGACGTTCACCGACTCCACCGGCAACTACAACCATGCCTCGGGGTTCGTCGACATCGTGCTGGGTCACGCCAAGCTGAACGTGACCGCCGAGGATCAGAACAAGCGGTTCGATGAACAGCCATTCGTTGGGTTCACGGTCCGATATGATGGATTCTCGGCCGGTGACGGGCCCACAGATCTCGAGGGTGCACTCACATTCGACGGTCACGCCGTCGACGCCATCGCACCGGGGACTTATGCCCTTATCCCCGCAGGACTGACCAGCCCGAACTACGCCATTCGTTTCGTGCCCGGCACGCTAACCATCACCCCCGCCTACCACGCCTCCCCGGTGGAAGGCGCCGTCGGGTTTGCCGACGGAGCCGCGCTCGGCGGCGGAGGCGCACTGGAGGACGTCGTGCTGCAAGCTGTCTACGAGATCGGGGAAGCAATCCACGTCCGGTTCGTCGTCACGGACTCCTACGGGGAGAATGTAACTGACGCGGGGGCCGTAGTCTCACTGATCGGCGGCGAAGTCCTCCCTGCCCCGCTATGGTTTGCGAGCGCAGCCGGCCATGACCACGAACTCGGCTCGTACGTCGTAGAGATCCCCACCGGGAGTTTTTGGGGCACCCGTCCCCAGCCCGGGATCTACGTCCTGGACATCACCTTGGAGGACGGATCTCACTACCAGGAGTCACTGGAGCTTCTCTAGCCAGCTGCCTCCGCCGGGTAGGGTAGCCCCACGCTCCGAGCGCACAAGGTTGCACGACCGAAAGACTAGAGAAGGAGACGCCTTGAGGCGTCTCCTTCCTCTTGCGATGCCCTCTCGCTTCACAGTTCGTGAACACTCGGCGGGGAGCGAACAGGAGATCATCAACATCAGCCCAGGCCCCCGTACCTACAGCCGAGAACTCCCCTCCGAGTACCATGGCTGCATGGGCCTTGTGTCGTGCGGCCCTTCCCACGGCCACCTAAGCGATC
>CAZQHD010000172.1:0-2289 GCA_964593295.1 uncultured Thermotogae bacterium
GCCACTCGCGCACCCCGGGATGTCTCGACATCGGGAACGAAGGCCTTGCCCACCAGGGGGGAGTCCGCAATGAGGTCAAACGCGTCTCGAGCATGCGTGAGGCGATTCTGGATCCCGCTCGATTCCGCAATCGAAGCAAGATCGACCCATTGCTTCATTATGCCACGTGTGTACGGAATTGCAGTCACCAGACCCCCACAAATCGCCAACGCCACGAGGATCAGCCCGAATCGTCGCCACCTTCGGCCGAGACCCTGCACCAGGGCTGCCCCCACACCGACAATGGTTGAGATCCGTGAGGCCGTCAACAGCAGGAAGAGGCCGGTGGAACCTACTGCCCCGACGGCGAGGAGCCGATCCCACGCTTTGCGGAGCCAGAAGGCCACCGCCAGACTGAAGCACAGTCCGACCAGCAGCGGATACGTCGAGAACACGCCATACACACCGAACGGGTCAAGGTCCGAGACAACCTTCAGGCCCGTCTTCGCCGGGTAGCCGTGCGGCAACGCAGCCAAGGTGGCGAGCGCCAGCGTCATCGAGACAACGGCGGCGATGGCGAGGATCGCGAGAACCGATCGGCGGATCTGACGCGCCGATGGAGCGAGCAATCGCACACAGATGTAGGCGGCAATGGGGAAGATCACTTGGCCATAGAAGACGACGCTGAGGAGCTCAAACGTCCGGAACCATCCTGCCACGAGGGAGATTGCGTTGATGGCGATGAAGAGAAGGATCGCAAGATCGAGCCATAGAATACGCAGGCGCTGTTTTTTGGCCAGCGCGATTGCAGGGGAGATCGGCAGCATCACAACAACAACCACGGCGCTGAGGGGGAGGGTGAACCCGGGTGCGTGGGAGGATTGGGCAAACTTCCCGGCATCCACCCAGGTCACGCCACCCAGCTTGATGAAGACAGGGAGGATGATCGAAATTCCAAGAACCAAAACGGGAATCCCTCGCTCCCGCAGGACGGGGAGTAAGAGAGACAGGGCCACGGCTATCAGTAGAGCAAGGAGGATCGCGAGATGCGCAAAGAGCCGAGGCGATCGAGAGAATGCGCGCCACCACAGGGGCAACGTCACGTCGATCGCTTGGCCGCTCGATGCAAGCCTAACGTTGTCGACAGCCCCACCCAGCCCAGCGAGGCTTTTTGAGGCCCCGATGATCAACCGATCATAGACGCCGGTGAGGACTCCCGATCGCGTCTCCTCCGTCACGTCCTTGCCGTTGATCCAAAGAGAGATTCGTCCATCACTCGAAATGCGGAAGCCAACCTCATACCACTGTTTAGGGTGCCACCCAATTCCATCACCGCGAGCCAGCACCTCCCCGCCGCCCATCAGCACCAAAGCGGGAACCCGCCATGGGGTCTCTTCGACCGCATCCGACGCGATGAGAAGCGTGATGGGCACGCCCTCACCAGCAAGCGTCACCAGGCTGTAGTCGGACGCCGATGCCCCCTCCCTGGGAATGCAAATCCACAGTGACACGGAGATCCCCGCGGCCGCATCGATCGATTTCTCGAGAGGCACTTCGGTCCGCTCGGACGGCGCGAGTCGAAGCGCGCGAGAGCCATCTGCGCTTGGTACGATGGATCCAACAGGAGCGGGTTGGTCGTCGAAGAGGGGGGGACTCTCGAAGTCGAGCACCGTGTTGAACGATCCGCCGGACGGACTCGCCCCGACGGAAGCCCATGCGATGAGGAGGAGGGCCGCCCACAGGATCCGTGGGCGAAGCAGGGATCCTCGGGCCTGCACCCTGTCTGCGCCGCGTCCGGGACGCGTTGAGGCGATTCCCCGCCTCACTGGGACGTCCTGCCTTGGCCCGCCCCCAGAGCCAATTCTCGATAGAGATCAACAAGCTTCTTCGATTCGGCCTCCCAGGTGTAATGCTCCTCCACAGTTCTCCTTCCGTTCCGGCCCATCTGTGTACGCTCTTCAGGATGTTCTACAAGATATTGGACTGCGTCGGCAACCGCGACGGGATCCTCGGGATCGCACAGCAGTCCGCACTCCGCTTCTTCAACAATCCTTCGCCAAAGCGGGAAATCGGAAGCGATGACAGGAAGGCCGCACGACATGTACTCGAGAAGCTTCGTGGGAACCGACTCGACGTAGTTGGGCAGCGGAAGAAGCAGACAGACTCCGATATCCGAGTCCTGAACCACTTCGCGGGCCGCCTCAAACGGTCGTCGTCCGAGGAAACGAACGAGATCGTTGTGGCCCTTCTGCCGCAGCAACTGCTGAACTCGCGCCTGTCGCTCGGGTGGGCGCACGGATCCCACAAGCG
>CAZQHD010000173.1:0-2281 GCA_964593295.1 uncultured Thermotogae bacterium
AGGGGGGATCGTGGGCGGTGCAACCACCGCCCGTCGATCCCCCCGTCGTTACCGTTCTCCCGCCGCCTTCTTCGCAGCGGTCACCCGAGACCCACGCCCCAACTACGGGCGCTCGTCAATCAGGAACTGGAAGCGATCCGCCGGGAACGGATAGTCCTCAAACCGCTTCAGCGTCAGGACCTTCTCCGTCGGGAACACGCCGTCCAGGTAGAATACACCCGTGGCCACCCAGAAGTGACCCTTGTCGTTGTACCAGTTCAGCAGGTTCGTCCAACGTTCGTCGGCTTCCGCCTGCGTCAGATACTCACCCATCGTCGGAGCATACGGGACGAACGTCGTGTTCTTCGCTGCAATGACGTACATCTCCAGAATCTCCAGCGACGGACCGGTGATCAGGTTACACCACTCGATCTCCAGCTTCTCCGCCTTGTCGGCAGAGAACGCCATGACCTTCTCCTGCTCGGCCATGATGCCGGCGGTGATCACGTGCCAGAATCCCGGACCCTGTGCATAGTACGGGAACCAGGTGCTGACGCCGTTCTCCGCATCCAGCGTGTACAGCGAAGAGTACGTCTCGATGACCAGCGGGTTCTCCGACACGATCTTCACGCCGCGGAACGAGCTCATGAACGAGTTGTACCCGGCTACGGCCGACTCGTCGTAGATCGGGCTCTCCGGCTTCGCTCGGTCGAACGAGAGAATGATGCCCAGGACGAAGTCCGCAATCGAGATCGTGCTGCCGTCGTGCAGCGGCACATCGTACAGGCTCTCCGGGTAGTACACGACCGACTTGCGGGTCGCATCCGTCACGCCGTCGGGGTACTTCTCGCCCACGGTGATGAACGTCTGCGTCTCTGCATCCCAGTCCGCCCACGCGTCCTCGGGAACGACGATCTCAGGCACAAACTCCAGCGTGCACCAGTCTTCGCCATCCGACAGTCCGACCGGCAGACCTTCCTTGATGAACACCTCGCCGCGCTCGAAGTGCAGCGGCCAGACCAGACCCGTGTTCACGTCCATCGCCGTACCGAACTCGCCGGTGGCGCGGATCGGGAACATGTCGTACACCCAGTTCGATCCAGCAATCGGGTTCCAAGGCTCGATCAGCAGCGTCGAGGTCGCCACGGTGAACGTACCGCCTGCGATCGGGTTGCCGTCGGCGTCCATGCGGTAGGCCGGGTTCGCCCACATCGTGGATCCGACAAACCCGCCCGCCAGGTCCGCCGCAAACGCAATGTCGCTTGCGAACGGGGCAAAAGACGTGTTGTCCACGACCCAGATCATGTTCGCAAACTGGTTGCAGCCCCACAGCGCCTCTTCAAACAGGTCCCGCCGCTCCTCCATCGAAGCGTAGTTGCGGTTGGCCAGCTTGTCGAGAACGTCGGTGAGCCCAGGAACCACAGCGTTCACCTTCTCGTCCGTCAGCGGCGTGAACAGCGGCCACGGAAGAACGCGTCCCGTGTGGAACTGGTTGAAGCCCGTCCCCTGGTCGCGGGAGATGGCGGTGGTAATCCATCCGCCGGTGTAGAAGCTCCACAGACCCGCGGAGGGATCGGAGAGAATCCACAGCGGCGTTAGTTCGCGGGAGACCCGCTCCATCCGCATCACCTGGAAGCCAAACTCCTCCAGCAGTCCGGCCACGTACTGGCCCAGCGGGAGTCGTTCGTCTTCCACGCGGATCAGGGCGATGATCTCCACCGGCTCGCCTTCCCAGTACCAGATCCCGCCTTCGCGGTAGGCATCCAGGTCGAGCATGACCTCTTCCATGATCCCGTACGCCTTCTCAGGATCGTGCGCGTAGTAATCCTCGATCTCGTCCATGATGTCGCGATACCGAACGGCATCCGCGAACGCAGAGTTGAGGTAGGAGTACTTCGGCACCGAAAGACCCTTCCAGATCTCGTTGGCAATGTACTCACGGTCGATCAGCCAGTGCATCGCCTCACGGAACTCCGCCACCCCGAACGGGTTCAGTGTCCCGTTCTCTTGGTACGGACCTCCGTGGTTGAACGTCAGGTCGTTGAATCCACCAAACGACATCACGTAGTCGAGGTTCGGATCATCCTGCACAATGTTGAACAGATCCGCGTCTCCCACGGAGAACGCGTAGGCATCGATCACGCCCGCCTGGATCTGCTGAACCGCCGCACCCGACGTCGTCGCTTCTTGAATGATGACTTCATCAAACCATGCGCCGTTCCGTGCGGTGGCGCCGACCGCCAGAGCGGAGACCAGAAGAACGACTCCGACCCATTTCGGCCAGTTACCCTTTGCCATCATG
>CAZQHD010000174.1:0-2232 GCA_964593295.1 uncultured Thermotogae bacterium
TCCTGGTTCTGTCCTCACACTCCCGGTTCCCCCGCACACGCGGGGATAGTCCTCATGCCTGTATTATACCCCGCAGTCATGACATGGTTCCCCCGCACACGCGGGGATAGTCCCGGGGTAGATTGGCAAGCCCGCCACATCAAAGGGTTCCCCCGCACACGCGGGGATAGTCCTCGAGTCATTCTCCTTGTCCTCGGATCCATACGGGTTCCCCCGCACACGCGGGGATAGTCCGTGGATCTCCACTAAGTGCGGGGCTGAGAAGCTGGTTCCCCCGCACACGCGGGGATAGTCCCATTGCACTTTACAAAATGGACACTGCGTCTGCGGTTCCCCCGCACACGCGGGGATAGTCCATTGACGGGACACGCCATCGACCCTGCTTCAAGGGTTCCCCCGCACACGCGGGGATAGTCCTTATCATTGCACCCGGTAACCGTCTGATCAATGGGTTCCCCCGCACACGCGGGGATAGTCCCCTCGCTGCCCGTGAACCGCCCCGGCTTTTCCGGAGGCTTCATTGTGTGAGTCCGGCGACCATGGCCGGAGCCTCCTGATTCTCGTAGCGTAACGCCTCGGACTCTGCCGGCGGAATGTCGCCGATCGGCCCAAGCAGCCGACGGTGGTTGAACCAGTCCACCCACTTGAGTGTCTCAAACTCCACGTGCTCCATGCCGCGCCACGACTCGATCTGTCGGATCACCTCCGTCTTGTACAGCCCAATGATGCTCTCGGCCATTGCATTGTCGTACGAGTCACCGATGCTCCCCACTGACGACTCAATCCCTGCTTCAGCCAACCGTTCTGTGTACCGTATGGACAGGTTCTGCACCCCTCGATCACTGTGATGGACAAGGTCGCTGCTGTCTCTACGGGCATACAGCGCCTGCTCGAGCGCATCCAGGGCCAGATCGCTCTTCAGCGATGTAGAGACGCACCACCCAACGATCCTCCGCGAGAAGACGTCGATCACAAAGGCCGCGTACACGAAGCCGGCCCGGGTCTTGACGTAGGTGAGATCTGCCACCCACAGCTGGTTGGGCCGGACGGCAGTGAAGTTTCGTTGTACCAGATCCGCGGGCCTTGCAGCATCCTCTTCTGGAATCGTTGTCCTGGGTTTGCGGCTGTTGCCGCGGACGACACCTTCCAGTTCTAGAGCCGTCATCAACCGCGCGACTGTACACCGCGCTACAGAACAGTCTTCTCGATGAAGCTGATGCCAGACCTTCCGTACACCATACACTCGGTAATTCGTGTCCCACACACGGTAGATCTGCTCGCGCAACAGCTCATCGCGCTGAACACGCTCTGGGCGTTTGGACGGGTCGGCCTGGCGAGCCTTGTGTTCGTAGTACGCCGACGGGGCGATCGGCAACACATCGCAGATCGGCTCGACCCCGTAGACGTCTCGATGCTCTTCGATGAACGACATCATCTCCTCGGCAGACGATCGAGCTCCGCTTGGGCGAAAAAAGCCGATGCTTTGCGCAAGATCTCGTTGGCTCGCCGCAGTTCGCGGACTTCACGCTCGAGTTCCTTGATGCGGCTTCGCTCGTCGCTGGTGATGCCCGGACGATCGCCTTGGTCGACCTCAACACGCAAGATCCATCTTCGCAACGCTTCTGTGGAACAACCTATCTTGTCTGCTATCGAGACGATGGTTGCCCACCGAGACGGGTACTCACGCTCGTTCTCCAGCACCATGCGTACCGCCCGCTCTCGTACCTCGGGGGAGTACCTTCCTGTTCTTGTCATGCCTCCATCCTCCCTACAAAAACAGTCTCCGGCAATCCCGGGGCGGTTCACAACGATGCCGAGTCGACTCAACAGGGAGGAGAGAGTGACGATCGAGGTGTTGGCAGCAAAAGGGCAGAACCACTGTGGGCGTGCACCCCTAGAACTGTCCCAGTCATAAGTAGAGAATCGGCTCGAAAGGAGAGCATGGAACGATGAAGAAGAGCCGATTCACCGAAGAGCAGATTGTGACGATTCTGGCGGAGGCCGATCGCGGAGAACAGACCATCGGCGAGATCTGCCGGGCTCACAGCGTCTCCGAAGCGACCTTCTACAACTGGCGGAAACGGTTTCGAGGCATGGGTGTGGACGAGGTCCGCGAGTACCGCGAGCTCAAGCGTGAGAACGCACGGCTGAAGAAGCTGTTGGCCGACCGGGAGCTGGAGATCGACGCGATGAAGGAGGTGATGCGAAAAAAGCTCTGAAGCCGCAACAGCG
>CAZQHD010000175.1:0-964 GCA_964593295.1 uncultured Thermotogae bacterium
AGTCCCGGAGATCTCAGACGACATCTCTGGGATTGTGCTGAGATTCTACGTGGGAGCGCCGTCGATCGTACAGACTGGAAGGGCTATATCCTGCCTCTCTTGTTCTTCAAGCGCATAAGTGATGTTTGGGATGAGGAAACGGCAGAAGCCCTCTCGACCTACGGCGACGCAGAGCCAACGCTTTTCCCTGAGGTCCATCGATTCCAGGTTCCTGAGGACTGCCATTGGCGCGATGTCCGAGAGACGCCGACCAATGTGGGCACGGCACTGGCTCGCTCGATGCAAGAGATCGAGCACGCCAATCCCGACACGCTCTACCGTGTCTTCGGTCACGCGGACTGGGCCAATCGAGGCAAGCTAACTGACGAGATCCTCAAGAACCTGATCGAAGGCCTATCCGAAGTCTCGTTGGGCAATAACGCAGTCGGTACGGACATCCTGGGCGATGCCTACGAATATCTGGTTGGCAAGTTCGCCGATGTGAACCGCCGCAAGAAGGCGGGCGAATTCTACACGCCCCGTAGTGTCGTGCGCATGATGATCGAGATCCTTGATCCGAAAGAGGGAGAATCCATCTACGATCCAGCCTGCGGCACGGGCGGCATGTTGCTCGGGGCGATCGATCACGTGAAGCGCCAGGGCGGCGATCCGCGCACGTTCTTCGGCAAGATCTACGGCCAGGAGAAGAACCTGACTACGTCGGCCATCGCGCGGATGAACCTCGTTCTGCATGGCATCGAGGACTTCCAGGTCATTCGCGAAGACACACTTCGAAATCCGAAATTCACAGACTCAAGCACCGAGAGCCTCGCCACCTTCGACTGCGTGGTAGCCAATCCGCCGTTCTCCTTGAAGGAGTGGGGCCGTGAGCTGTGGGAGAACGATCCCTGGGGCCGCACGGTCTACGGTCTGCCCCCGGAGAGCTACGGCGACTACGCCTTTGTCCAACACATGATTGCATCGA
>CAZQHD010000175.1:974-2231 GCA_964593295.1 uncultured Thermotogae bacterium
CATCGATGGCACCAGGCAGCGGTCGCATGGCCGTGGTCTTGCCGCAAGGCGCCCTCTTCCGCAAAGGAGCCGAGGGCAAGATTCGAAGAGGTCTGCTAGAAGAGGACCTGATCGAGGCCGTCATTGGATTGGCCCCGAACCTCTTCTACGGAACCGGGCTCGCTGGATCGATCATGGTTCTTCGCCGGAGAAAGCCAGTTGAGCGTCAGCACAAGGTGCTGATCGTCGATGCCTCAAGTCAGTTCCGCAAAGCACGCGCCCAGAACTTCCTCGATCAAGAACACGCGGATCGAATCGTCGCTTGGGTCCGCAACTTCCAAGACGTCGAGGATCGAGTCAAGGTGGCCACGCTCGATCAGATCAAGGACGAGGATTGGACGCTGAATATCTCGCGCTTCGTGCTCCCGCCGATTGGCGAGGACATCCCACCTTTGTCTGAGGCTGTAGCCGCATTCAAGAAGGCGCTTGCCGAGGCGAAGGCCGCCGAGGATCACTTGCGCACCGTGCTTGAGGAAGGGGGATGGCTCGAATGACAAAGCATCTGTCTCAGCAACAACTCGAGTCGTATCTGTGGGGCGGTGCCACACTCCTTCGCGGCTTGATCGATGCCAGCGACTACAAGCAGTACATCTTTCCACTCCTCTTCTTCAAGCGACTGTCCGACGTCTGGGACGAAGAGTATGCAGCCGCCCTCGCAGAAACGAACGATGATTCCTATGCGCGCGATACGGCCAATGGACGCTTCATCATCCCCGAAGCTGCTCATTGGAAGGATGTACGCAATGCGTCGCGGGATGTGGGTCGTGCGCTTCTCACAGCCTTCCGAGCCATCGATACGGCCAATCCCAAACGACTCAATGGCGTCTTCGGCAGTGCTTCATGGACCGACAAAGCCCAGATGCCCGACGAAACGCTGAAAAATCTGATCGAGCACTTCTCTGCACAATCGCTGAGTCTGGCAAACGTTCCCGAAGATGAGCTGGGCAATGGCTACGAGTACCTGATCAAGCAGTTCGCCGACGACAGCGGCCACACCGCCCAGGAGTTCTACACCAATCGCACGCTCGTCCATCTGATGGCCCAGATGCTCGAACCGAAGGTCGGAGAGACGATCTACGATCCGACGTGCGGTACGGGTGGGATGCTCATTTCCTGCCTGGCCGAAGTGAAGCGGCGCGGTGGCGATGTGCGCACGATAGGCCTCTACGGGCAGGAACTGATCCACATCACCGCGGCCATCGCGAGGATGAACCTCGT
>CAZQHD010000176.1:0-2202 GCA_964593295.1 uncultured Thermotogae bacterium
AGGCGGCGGACGTCTCGATCGAAGGCTTCGAGATTGCCAACTACGCCATCGGTATCCGTACGTATGGGGGACCTGCCAGCTATGGTGAACTGACGGTCTCTGGCGTGAACCTCCACAGCAACAGTTCCAACGGCATCAGCATCCTGTACGATACATTCGACAAGGTTTCGATCATCGACACGCAGATCGCGAACACGACCGGAGGCAATGGCATCGGGATCTCCGACGGTGCGTCGATCGCGCAGCTGAGAGTGGAGAACACCTCTATCGGCACCAGCAACCAACACAACGTCTACATCAACAAGGCTACGGTCGGCAAGGCCGGCTTCTCCAACTGCCAGATCGAGGGCAGCACCAAATGGGCGGGGATCATGATCGCCAACGGGAGTTCGTTCGATGAGTTCACCGTGTCCGGTGGTTCGATATCCAACAGCGGCGATTGTGGATTCTGCGTATCCCAAGGTGGGTCAAGCCTCGGTGTCCTGACGCTGGAGGGCGTGCAGATCGGCAGCAACGGCGAGTCGGGCATCTTCTTCGGTTCGGGGTCGTCCGCCGATGCCGTGAAGATCCAGAACTGCGAGTTCATCAACAACTCGTGGGAGGACGTTGATCTCAGTGGTGGCTGGTTCGGAGCATTCACTGTGTCCGGGGATGTCCTCCTGACGGGCAACACGTTCGCGGGTGGAGCATGGTGCGCTCTCTACGTCGGTGACCGTGGCGATTTCGGAAGTTTGACCATCGTTGAGAACACGATCAACCGCGCCGGATACCGCGTGTTCAACAACGTCGCTGATCTCGCTGACGCGAGCGGCAACTGGTGGCAGGATGCTTCGGGGCCGCTGTCATGGTTCGTTGCAGGGAATGTTGCGTATAGTCCCTGGCTGGCGAACCCGCCTGGCGATGCGATATGGCTCATCATTGTCGATGATATTGGTCCAGAGCCGGGTGCCGGCTTTGTCGGACGAGCAGTCGAGATCGCGCGCGACGGCGACACAGTCCAGATCCTCCCCGGAAACTACCAGGAGCAAGTCGCTGTTGACAAAAGCATCGAGCTCGCCGGCATGGCCGGAGCGACGATCGTAGCTCCGGGAAGCCCCGGCCAGTTCAAGATTCCGGAGAGTTCCTCCACATGGGAACCTGTCATCTTCGTGTACGGCGGTACAGATGATGGCACGGGGAGCATCACCGGTGCCAATACCGTCACGATCGATTTGCACGACTTGACCATCGATGGAGATGATCGTGTTCCGGCAGGTCGAAGCGTCGGCGTTTTTCTGCGAAATGCTCTAGGTATGGTTTCCGACAACGCTATCCAGAACATGAATATCGATGGCAAGGAGACCTTCGGCATCATGGTCTATGGGGCCTCGGATCTGCTGATCCAGGGCAATGATGTGTCCGGCTACAGCCGCGGCGGCATTGGTGTCAATGGCGACCTTGGCGCACTTGACGATCCACACGCGATCATCGAGGACAACACTGTGACCGGGCCTGGGTTGGGAGTTCCTGTGACCTGGGCGCCCAACGGAATCCAGATTGGCTACGGAGCGACCGGAGAGATCCGCGGTAACACGGTTTTGGGAAATGGGTGGCCGGGCTCCGAATGGACCGGATCAGGGATCATCATCTTCTGCTCGCCAGACGTTCTCGTCGAAGGCAACGCCGTCATCGGCAACGAGACAGGCGCTGCGATTGCCGGCGACATGTTCTGGGGAAGCGGCCTGATGGCCTCTGATACGGTGATCCGAGGGAATGACTTCATCGGCAACGAGTATGGGGTAAGTATTCAAGATGCGTCGTCTGACACAGTACTCGAGTACAACGTGATCAGTGGCAATCATGACGGTGTCGATGTATGCAATTTCGGCTTGGCTAGCACAGCAGCGGGAACGATTCTTCGGTACAACGTGATTGCTGGCAACAACCCAGCGGACGATCCCTGGTACGGAGGTCTATGGGTTGCTAACGGGGTTGCGCCCGTAGCAGCGTCGTTGAACTGGTGGGGCTCCGCTGATGGCCCCGACGCCGACATGGACGGCGATGGAAACGCGGACTACCTTGGTGGGGGCGATTCTACCTATGGCAATGTCATCTTCAGCCCGTGGCTGGGGATCAACCCGGACGGCGATGCCGAAACGGTGGGCGTGCAGCTGGTGTCGCCGATGCTGTTCATCGTCGACGATGTGGGTCCAGCGCCGGACG
>CAZQHD010000177.1:0-2188 GCA_964593295.1 uncultured Thermotogae bacterium
AGACTGTAGAGCGGCCAGAGCCATTCGGATCTTCGCCTGATGAAGCCCCGAGCCCTTCGTCTACTCAGAAACTCGTGATCTTCACGGAGCACGTCGACACACTGAAGTACCTTGCAGACAAGACCCGGACACTCCTGGGACGAAGCGATGCGGTCGTGACCATCCATGGGAGCATGGGTCGCGAGGATCGCATGAAGGCCCAGGAGTCCTTCAAGCATGACCCGAAGGTGCAGGTCCTTGTCGCGACCGATGCGGCCGGCGAAGGTATCAACCTCCAGCGCGCGCACCTCATGGTCAACTACGACCTTCCGTGGAATCCGAACAGGATCGAGCAGCGCTTCGGGAGAATTCACAGAATCGGACAGACCGAGGTCTGTCACCTCTGGAACCTCGTGGCCGAGGAGACAAGAGAGGGCGACGTCTACCGCACGCTCCTCTTCAAGCTTGAGGAGGCCAGGAAGGCACTCGGAGGACAGGTCTTCGATGTGCTTGGCAAGCTGCAGTTCGATGGCAAGCCACTGCGACACCTCCTGATCGAAGCGATTCGCTACGGAGAGAAGCCGGACGTCAAGGCAAGGCTCACTGAAGTCGTCGAGGGGGTTTTCGATAGGAGCAAGCTCCAGGACCTGATGGAAGAGCGTGCTCTGGCACACGACACGATGGACACGAGCAAGGTATTCGACGTACGGGAGGAGATGGAGCGGGCGGAGGCGCGCCGGCTCCAGCCGCACTACATCGAGTCCTTTTTCCTCGAGTCGTTCAGTCGTCTCGGAGGGACGATCAAGAAGCGCGAAGCGGGACGGTACGAGATCACTCATGTCCCAGCGCGGGTCCGCAGGCGGGATAGACAGATCGGCCTGGGTGAGACCGTTGTTGAGCGCTACGAGCGGGTCGCGTTCGAGAAATCCAAACTCGCACCACAGGGTCAGACGCGAGCAGCGTTCGTGTGCCCCGGGCATCCACTTCTGGATGCTGTGACCGATCTCACTCTCGAACAGCATCGGGATCTGATGCGACGTGGGACGATCCTCGTCGATGAACGGGACCTCGGTACGAAGCCGCGGGTACTGTTCTATCTGGAACATGCACTTCAAGACGAGGGAAAGACACGGTCTGGAGACCGCCGGGTCGTCTCGAAGCGGGTGCTCTATGTGGAAGTGGACGAGGAGGGGACACAGCGTCACCTCTCATACGCGCCATATCTGGACTACCGTCCACTCAGGTCTGACGAGCCCCAGATCGATGAGATCCTGGAGCGGGATGAGTGCGGTTGGATCAGCCGGGAACTGGAAGCTGACGCCATCGCCTACGCCGCAGCCAAGATCGTCCCAGATCATCTCAGTGAGATCCGGGAACGCAGGCTCGAGCTGGTGGAGAAGACAGAGAAGGAAGTTAAGGACCGGCTGACGAAGGAGATCAACTACTGGGACCATCGCGCGGAGCAGCTCAAGCAGAAGGAAGAAGCGGGCAAGCCCGCAGCCAAGCTGAACTCGGGAGAGGCCCGGAGACGAGCTGACAGACTGCAGGCGAGACTTCGCAATCGCCTCGATTCGCTTGAACTGGAGCGCCACATCTCTGCGATGCCACCCGCTGTCATGGGCGGACTTCTCGTCGTTCCCGCCGGGCTCATTGCCGAGATGCAGGGCAGACCGGCAGCAGACGTAGGACAGACGGCGGACACTCAGGCAGTCGCGGCACGAGCCAGAGCAATCATCATGGACGTGGAACGCGAGATGGGTTTCGAGCCGAACGATCGAGAGTTCGAGAAGCTGGGCTACGACATCGAGAGCCGCATCCCGGGGACTGGGAGACTCCGCTTCATTGAAGTCAAGGGACGCCAGACTGGCGCCTCGACACTGACAGTGACCAAGAACGAGATCCTCTATTCGCTCAACAAGCCTGAGAGTTACTTCCTGGCGATTGTCGAGTTCCTGCCCGACGACACGCACCGCGTGCGATATGTGGAGCGCCCCTTCCGTCGAGAACCCGACTTCGGTGTTACGAGTGTGAACTACGACTTCAGTGAGCTTCTTGCACGAGGGAGGGATCCTCGGTGAGTTGTCTGTCTCTCGAAGAGCTCGAGGCTCTCATGAAGAAGGCTGAGGACGAAGGCGTGGAGTTCAAAGAAGCCAAGGGCAGTTTTCCTCAGCCCAAGCTCGCCAAGTACATCTGCGCCATCGCCAACGGC
>CAZQHD010000178.1:0-2154 GCA_964593295.1 uncultured Thermotogae bacterium
AGTCGACTTGACCGCCCTGTCGCGAAGAGCACTTGAGTGTGTCGGTCGGCGAACGATTTGATCACATGATGTAACGTAACGCGTCACGTGACGTATGTCAAGCGGCGACGCGTCGTTGTCTTAAGGGGGCCGGGGTCAAGTCTTGTTCTTTGACGTTGGGCGTGTCCTGACAGGTGTCATTCGCAAGGGGCGCCTTGAGGGCGGGCTCTGGCTCAAGGTCGCGTCTTTGCCGTAGTGGTTGGGATAGAGAAAGAAGACGATCTCGCGCGGAGATGCAAAGAATGACGGAGAACGGGATCGGGAAGATCTTGATGGACGCGGCCATCGCTGCACATCGTCAACTACGGCCAGGACTTCATGAAGCTTGGTATCCCTCGGACAGTCAACGGTCGACCCGAGTAAGAGGGTCCTTGGCGATCTTGGCGCCTTGGCGAGAGAAGGGTTGGAGCCATTCGCGGGACACATACCGCATTTCGCGCCCTGCAACGCTCATTTCCGCTTGAAGCCGCGCTGTTCAACGATACGTCGTTTCGCCGCGAACGAGGATGGCGGCAATCTCCACCTTGCGGGCGGCAGGATCGATCGAGTAGACGATCCGGTACACGCCGACGCGCTTTCGTAGCGCTCCCTTGAACCGGCCACTCTTGATCGGGCGCACGTCCCCGAATGTTGGATCCTCCCCGATTTCGTCGATCGCGCGGGCAACCTGCCCGACCCGATCCCGCGGCAAGGAGCGCAGCTGCTTCGCAGCCTGACGCGAGAGACTACACGCCCAGCTCATCCTTGAGCGCGCTCCAGGCGACGGAATTGCCCTGACGCAGCTCGCGGAAGCCTTGTTCGACGAGCTTCTCCTCTTCCGGGCTGAGCGTATCGTCAAGGTCCATGAGACGCTTTGGGCGGATCACGATGTCGCTTCCCTGGAGACTCACATCGACGTAGTCTCCCTCCTTGAGACCGAGGTCATCGAAAATGACCTTCGGGACGGTCACTTGGCGGTTCGTACGGATCTTCACCGTGGGCACAGGACTCACACTCCTTCGGGGCAGTTGCCAGAATAATAGAGTATTAGAATGGTACGTTCGGGGTCAAGTCTTGTTCTTTGACGTTTGGCGTGACCAAGGGTTCGGGGTCGCGTCCGAGCTCTTGGTCTCCTTGTCTGATCCACCCCTCTGCGATCCTGCTGAGCAAGCCCTCTCCCGCTGACCGCCCGATTTGCCACACCCGTCACATCGCCGTAGCATGCCGTACGTGCATGAATACGAAGCGCAATATGAGACAATGGAAGGTAAGATGTGCTAGTCAGGAACGATGGTTGCGACATGCAGAGTCGTAGATGTTGTGTCCGTCTGCACACCTATCAGGGTTCGGCAAGTCACGAGCGATCAATGACGAGAGTATGAACGTATCGGAAGTAATCCGGCTTTTGGAGGACGACGGGTGGCGTCTGGCGCGTACGCGAGGCAGCCATCGGCAGTACAAGCATCCGAAGAAACCAGGGACCGTCACGGTAGCCGGGAAACCACATTTGGACGTGCCCCGGGCACGTTGAACGCTATACTCAAGCAGGCGAACCTCAAGAATGGGAAGCGAGGTGACAGATAATGCAGTACATGGTCGTGATCGAGCAGGGTCAAACGAGCTGGGGAGCGCATGTGCCCGACCTCCCGGGTTGCATTGCGGTGGGCGCCACCCGGGAGGAAGTGCTGCACCTGATCCGTGAGGCGATGGCCTTCCACATCAACGGTCTCATAGAGGATGGGCTCCCCATTCCGACGCCAAGCTCCCAAGGAGAGGTTGTCGAGGTGGGCGCCACCTAACGCACCGTTACGTTATAGGCCCGGGGTCTACCCTCGGATTCTGCACAGATGGACGGCGGCAACTCCGTTTCAAGGCGTTGCTTGACAGAAGCGAGATCCGCATCTTCTTGCCCGATTGAGATTCGCTCAAGTGTCTTCGACGGGGGTGAGGCGGCTGGCTACGCTGCGAGTAGCTTGGGTCTGAGGTGCGGATTCTCCTGGCCGCCTTCAGGTTCGGTTCGTGGGATGATTCGCCGCTCTTGTGGACGGAGTACGTTTGGGGTCAAGTCTTGTTCTTTGACATTGGGCGTGTCCTGACAGGTGTCATTCGCAAGGGGCGCCTTGAGGGCGGGCTCTG
>CAZQHD010000179.1:0-2033 GCA_964593295.1 uncultured Thermotogae bacterium
ATGCGCCCCTCAACTCCCCGTTTGTGGCGTTCACCATGACCCGTCCCGAGCACAAGGAACTGGGCATGGCACGCTTCGTGATGCAGCAATCCATCCACGCCCTTCTCGACGCGGGGCACAGTTCATTGTGGCTTCTTGTCACCGACAACAATGCTCCAGCCGTGCATCTGTACACGTCGCTTGGCTTTCGAAAGGTTGAAGAACATCCCAGGTCCTAGCTCTACGGTAGGGGAGGACGGGCTCTCTTGGAGCACGAGGTGCCTGATTCCCATCCCTCCCTCATCGTCTGCGGTGACCACCGTGGAGGGGTGTCCGCAGGATGGCGTAGGCCTGGCAAAAGGAGCACCCCCAGAGCCAGTTGGTCGAGATCTGTGATGCACATCACGTCTTGAACCAGCACAACCCAACCCCCTTCAACCAAGTCCTGGGGCGGTATCTCGATGCGGGGGAGACTCGACAGTCAGAACAGGAGAAGTCGCCGTAAGGCTAGATCTTCCCGCGAGCAAGGTACCGCACAAGGAAGAACAGCCCGACCGCGATCAACACCACCGGCCACACGAGACCGGCAAGGTCATCCATGCCCGTCAAGCGGAGTGATCCCAAGACGACCAGTGCGGCAGCAGGGAACCACGCCCAGGATATCCGCCCACCCGCCGGTGGGGTGGCAAGGGCCACCACAGCGAATGTAGCCGCCAGCCCCAGGAAGAGCGTTGCCCCTCTCCCATCCTCGGGCAGTGCCGAGACCGTTCCCACCGTGAGGAGCGCCCCTGCCGGGATCAGTGCCCACCACTGTTCGCGGTCTGACAGGTAGACAAGGGCGAAGCCCACCCCGATCGACCCCAGGAAGGCAAGGCCGCCCCAATCTCCCGCCACGGGATCCACCAGGGCCGAAAGGGCGATCCCAACCAGCGCACACCCAGGAATGGCTGCCCACCATCGTCGTCGGTCCTGCAAGAACACGCCCAGGAATACGGTCCCCCCCACCGCGAACAGGGCGACTCGGACCGCAGCCTCCTGCTCTCCGAATACATTCAGATTCATGAGCAGAAGCAGCGTCCCGCCCACGACCAAGCCCAGGGCGATCCACAGTCCGATCCGGTTCTCTCTCATCTCATCCTCCGATGTCAATCATGCGCCACTATCGCGTTCCGGACGAGGTCATCACTCCGCAACACCCCACGCATTATAGTCGTGCCGTCGGGCGCAAGGGGGGTCAGAGCTTTATTTTATGATCGGCATCTGCTATACTCTTCCAACGATGGCCAGACCGTTGCGCATCGAGTTTGAAGGGGCTGTCTACCACATTACCAGCCGGGGTAATGCGGGGGCAGAGATCTTCCTCTGCAACAAGGATCGAGGCGACTTCCTTGCGACGTTTGACGAGACCGTGAGGAGATTCGGCTGGATCTGCCACGCCTACTGCCTCATGTCGAATCACTATCATCTACTCCTTGAGACGCCGACGCCATGTCTGTCGCGAGGAATGCAGTTCCTCAACGGTGTCTACACGCAGAGGTTCAATCGTCGTCACAAGCGCTATGGTCATGTGCTCCAAGGACGCTTCAGGTCAATCCTGGTCGAGAAGGAGCCACACCTTCTGGAACTCGCGCGATACATCGTCCTGAATCCGGTTCGAGCCAAGATGGTTCGCTCGGCTCGGGACTGGGTTTGGAGCAGCTATCGTGCCACATCGAGACAGGCTGACAGCCCTCCGTTCCTCGAAGTCGATTGGATCCTCTCTCAGTTTGATTCGAGACGTGATCGTGCAGTGCGTGCTTACAGGCAGTTCGTCAGGGAGGGGCTCGGTGTGGATGTCTGGGAGAACCTCCGGTCCGGCTCCCTCTTGGGCAGCGATCGCTTCGTCGAGAAACTGCGACCACGGTTACTCGCGGCGCCGTTGGATCAGAACCTGCTGCGACGTGAACGAGACGCAGCAAGACCGTCCGTCGAGCAGCTATTCCAGGGGGTTTCCCGTAAGCTAGATCGCAATGAGCGGATCCACGAAGCAGTTCGAGTGCACCACTATCGGCTTC
>CAZQHD010000180.1:0-2025 GCA_964593295.1 uncultured Thermotogae bacterium
CAGTGTGTCCTCATGCTGGCCACCAAATGACGATAGACTGGCATGCTATGCATCGGTACCTCTCGATGACGTCTTCCCGTGATTCAAGACGCTCTTCGTCATCTGCTTGCTCCTCGTGGCTGCTCTTCCGGCGTACGCTTGTCCCGCCGCTCTTCGCCCTTCTGCCGTTTCCCTACGAACCCTACGAACTCAACGAACCCCATAGACCCTGTCCGCCTCCACTAGCCACTGTCTTCCTTGACATGCTCGCCAATCTTCCGATACTTCCTTCCGCACGTCGTGCACGTTCCAACGCTCTCGGCGCCAAACACGATGGGTTCTCCGCATTCGCAGGCCCAGCCGTGGATGCGGGCCGGGTTGCCATACACGATGGCGTGGGCGGGGATGTCTTTGGTCACCACGGAGCCGGCGCCGATGAACGCGTGCTCGCCCAGGGTGTGGCCGCAGACAATGGTGGCGTTGGCGCCGATGGAGACACCGCGATGGACGACGGTCTTGAGGTACTTGGCGTGATCCGTGGGGAATCCGGAGCGCGGGCGGTCGACGTTGGTGAACACACAGCTGGGGCCGCAGAAGACTTCGTCGCCCAGCTCCACGCCTTCGTAGACCGAGACGTTGTTCTGGATCTTGACGTTGTCGCCCACCGTGACGTTCGGGCCGACGAGCACGTTCTGGCCCAGGCTGCAGTTGCGGCCGATGCGGGTGCCCTTCATCACGTGGGAGAAGTGCCAGACCTTGGTGCCGGCACCGATCTCGACACCGTCGTCCACATACGAAGATTCATGCACGAAGTAGTCACTCATAGGCTCTCCATTCGTACCGGCGTGCCGCCGGTCTCCATTGATCTCTGCGCAGCCTCTAGTACGCGGACGACGCGCAGGCCGTCTCGGCCACAGGCTCTGGGGGGCTCTCCGGTGCGTACGCTGTGGAGGAAGGCCTCGGCCATGGTTCGCAGCGGCTCGGCCGGATCGAGGGCGATCGGTTCGTCGGGGCCGCTCTCCGGGAGGAAGCGGTGTCCGTCACGAACGGCCCGCTTACTATGGTAGATGAGCCGGTCGGTGGCGGTGTCGTCGTAGACGGCCATACCGCCATCACCGACAGCCACCAAGCATCGGGTCTTGATCGGATCCAGCCAGCTCGCGTGAACATGTCCGACCGCGCCGGAGGGGAAGGTCATCGTGAGGTAGGCGATGTCGGGGATTCCCTCTTGCAGGAACGTCCCGCCGTGTGCGCTCACAGCCAGGGGCTCCTCATCGAGCAGATAGAGGATCACGGAGATGTCGTGCGGGGCCAGACTCCACAGGGCGTTCTCCTCGGTGCGGATCACGCCGAGGTTCAGCCTGCGACTGGTCAGATGCAGAAGCCGGCCGAGCCGGCCGTCCCGGACCATCGCCTTGAGCCGCGTCACGGCGGGGTGGTACTCCAGCAGATGGTCGACCATGAGAATGCGCTGTCGCGCCTCAGCCAGGGCGATCAACTCGGCGGCGTGTGCGGACGTCAACGTGATCGGCTTCTCGACCAGCACGTGGGCGTCGCTCTCCAGCGCCTGTTTGGCCAGGTCGTGATGCAGAATCGCCGGCGCGGCGATCACGGCGGCGTCATACTGACCCCAGTCGGGCCGCTCGGCCGTGGAGATCCCCGGATGGTTGGCAGACATCGCCGCCAAGCGGGACGGCTCCGGATCGATCACAGTGATGGATTGCTCTCCGAGTAGTTCGCAGAAGACGCGGACCAGGTTCTTGCCCCAGCCGCCGGAGCCAAGGACCGCGAGACGAAGCGGGGCGGAGTTTGTTGGGTTCATAGAGTTCATTGGGTTCATTGGGTTCATTGGGTTCATTGGGTTCGTAGGGTTCGTAGGGTTCGTAGGGGTCATAGGGTTCGTTGGGTGAGAAGCGTCCATAGAGTTCGTAGGGTTCGTAGGGGGAACTCAGTTCGCGGGAAGCGAAATGCGTTCGTAGGGAGAACACAGTTCATTGGGTTCGTTGAGTTCATTGGGTGAGAAGCGTTCATGGGATCAGCTGGCAT
>CAZQHD010000181.1:0-2025 GCA_964593295.1 uncultured Thermotogae bacterium
GGCAGAGGAAGATTCGGCATTCGGCTTGCGCAGGCCGTCTTCCTTCTTCTGGTGGTCTTGGGCATGGGCGTCGCAGCCATCGCAGCGCCTCCTCTTGTCATCGAAGGCGATGACGAGCTCGAAGCGATTGCCGATCGTGGAACAGGAACCGCCGTTGATCCGTATGTTGTTGAGGCCCTGGAGGTTGATGCAGGGGAGATCTCGAGCCACTGTCTGGTCCTGCGCAATGTGGACGCACACTTCCTGTTCAGGGCTTGTCACTTCAAGGGCGCTCGTGATGCGGCCATCGCCATGGAGAACGCCGAGCATGGGTGGTTTGTCGACTGCGTCGTGGAACACTGCGGAGCGGTTGTCACCGCGGATGATCGATGCTCAGAGATTGTGTTCGCCGGGAACACCTTCCGGGACTGCAGAACCGATCTACGGGGTGTGCAGGATGGCATCCAGTGGGACGATGGCTTCCTGGGCAACTACTGGGACATCTGCCGTGGTGCCGACGCGAACGGCGACGGCATCGGTGATCAGCCCTACGAGCTTCGGGTTGAGCAGGAAGTGTCCGGTGCTCCGGTGGATCGCTTTCCCCTCACGACGCCCCTTGCAGGCGCCACGATCGAGGAGGGCCACTACCTGCTGCACGTCTCCTACACCAAGGGTGACACGTTTGAGCTTGTGCATTCCACGTCTCTCACGGAGTCCCTGGAGTTCCTCTTCAATGCGGTCACATCAAGAACTGAGTCCGAGATGCGCCTTGCACAGAAGGTGATCGCCGCGCCCGGCAATGGGCTGTTCACGATCGAAGAGGTCATCGTAGGGGACGAGGGGACCGTCAGGATCAATGGGATACCGGATGCATACCAAAGCTCAACGGGGACGACAAACATCAAGCGCATCCACCGACTGGGCATCATGCCGGAGCCGGGCTTCGGGATGATCAGTGCGGATGTTGTGGGCATTGGGATGCCCGCACAGCTCCCCGCCTGCCCCGTAGCCCCTGGCGATCGGTGGAGTGCGTCGTGGACCGTGGATGCCGATGCGTTGGGGATGGACGAAGGCGAGCAGCGCTTTGACGCGGTCTTCACATTCGATCGCCTGGAGACACTCAACGGCGTGCCCTGTGCAGTCGTGGTGGCCACCAACCAGATGACGGCATCAGGGGAAGCGTTCGATCCGGAGATGGGCGTCACTGTTCACATGCGCGGCGAAGGAAGCATTGAGACAACGCTCTACTTCTCCCTGGAGGGTGGCCGAACGCTAAGGCAGGACGCGAGTGGGTCGATCTCCATTACGGCGTCTGCCTATGGAATGGAGCTGTTCGCCCAGACGTTTGAGAGCGAAGCGACCCTTCGGGACGCTGCGACTGCAGAGGTGCGTGAGACTCCGAGCGAATCGGAGGACACGCTGGCCGATGCATGGGCAGCGTTTGAAGAGGGGATGAGCCTGCTGTTTGCGGGGCAGTATGCTGCCGCCGAGCGATCCCTTGCGCGTTCCGCTTCTCTGTTCGAGACGGCCGGGAAACCGGCGCAGGAGGCCAATGCGCTGTTCGGGGTGGGGATGTCCATGATGTACCAGGACCGCCTCGAAGAAGCCCTGCCCGTTCTCACGGAAGCAAGGGACCTCTACCATGCCCATGGTACGAGCCACGATGAGGCGGCCTGCTGCAACCAACTGGGCCTTTGCTACCGGCGTCTGGGGCGTCATGAGGCTGCGCTCGAGCACTACCAGTGCGTTCTGGATCTCTCGGCGGGCGACCTTCGCCTTGAATCGGCCGCGTGGCTCAACATCGGGGTCTGTCGAGTGGGCATGGGAGAGTACTCCCGAGCGCTTGATGCCCTGACGACAGCGCGCGATCTCAAAGCGCAGATCGGCGATCTCGATGGGGAGATCAACGCATCCATAGACATGGGCATGTGCCTTCGGAAGCTTGGGCAGTATGAGGGTGCCCTGGGAAGCTACGAGCACGCGCTAGCGCGGTGTCAGACGCCTGAGCAGCGGCCGTTCGAAGCAGTCGCTTTGCTCAATCGCGGT
>CAZQHD010000182.1:0-412 GCA_964593295.1 uncultured Thermotogae bacterium
TGCCTGACAGGCTGAGACGGTCATAAGGCTGGTCTACGCCAAGCTCGGGAGCCGGGGAATCGCACTCAAGCGCGCTATCGTGTACTCCTTCCATATGTGTCGCTCCACGGTACGATGTTGCATACGAGATGGCTAGGCCTTGCTTGCCTCTGGGGTCGTGCATCGGGACTTCCACACCCCCAATTGCCATTGCGAAGTCCGCCCCAACTTCCTTTGCGAAAACGTCCAGTCCACTAGCAAGCAAATCGCCAATGCCCTCCCGGCGAGCGATTGCTTCGATCAGTGACAGAATGGCGTGGGGGTCTCCCCAGTCGTAACAATCGCCAATTAGTCCCCGCGCCGAGGCCTCCATCACGGTGGCACACGCAACGCCTGCGGAGATCGTGTCGATCCCGTAGTCGTTGCACAGCTG
>CAZQHD010000182.1:422-761 GCA_964593295.1 uncultured Thermotogae bacterium
CGAAGTCTGGCAGGACATCAATCCCTCCAAACGACGTCCGAACCTGCCTCTTGCACCGGATCGGGCATCCCGCACAGGTCTCTCGACCAGACAGGATGGTCGTCGCCATTGTCCTGCCGTCAATGCTCTCGGCACCAGAGAAAGTCCCTTCCTGGAAGTTGCGAGTAGGTAGGATTCCGATGTCAGAGAGCGGGCGGACAAAGCGTGCAGTCCCGTACTTGCCCAGCTCCTCCATTTGTGGGCTATCGAACAGCTTCGCGTAGTCGACTGCTTCTCGCCTGAATCTCATGCGATCGAATACTGGCCTGGCGTGAGATCCTTTGACGACCACCGCCTTGA
>CAZQHD010000182.1:771-1535 GCA_964593295.1 uncultured Thermotogae bacterium
GCATCTTAGAGCCCATGACCGCACCAAAGCCGGGTCTGCCCGCAGCCCTGCTGCGGTCGTTGATGATGCAAGAAGCCTGCACAAGCTTCTCACCTGCGATTCCGATCGAGGAGACACGGCTACCAGGGAACTGTGTTCGCAGGGTTGATTCTGCCTCGCCAGTCCCAGTTCCCCAGAGCTTTCCAGCCGGAATGAGTTCCCCCCCGTTCTCGTTTACAGTAAGTACGGTTGGTGCTGAAGCTTTGCCCCGGATGATGATGCCATCCCATCCTGTGCGAGCCAGCTCGAAACCGAAGTACCCGCCCGCATAGGAGTCAGCAACGCTCCTAGTCTTGGGCGATAGTGCCATGACAACATGTCGCCCAGCACCAGCAAGCCCCGTTCCCTGGAAAGGGCCTGTCGCAAACAAGAGGATGTTACCCTCGCCTAACGGATGCTCTCTACCGCTCAACTCATCGTAGAGCACACGAGCAGCGATGCCTCTCCCCCCAATGTGGAGTGCTTGCCACTCCTCTGGAACCCAATACTCTCTCATCTCCCTGGTTGATAGGTCGACGTCGAGGTACTTCGCCTCATTGATCTCCACGTGATTCACCTCCGGCGCTCCCGTGAAGGGTTTGCGGGTCGACCTGGCAACTCTGCTGGCCCGCTTCCTTCCCGATCAGTTACTGAGCGAAGCTGGACAGCTGCAAGGCGGTACTGTAGCTACCATTCGATTCGCAGCGTCACATATCAACCACATGCTGACTGTCCGACTGCCTTCG
>CAZQHD010000182.1:1545-1986 GCA_964593295.1 uncultured Thermotogae bacterium
CTTCTAGCACATACGCGATGTCTCCCGAGTCAACGTGCCGGTTGGTGACGAAGCGCACGATGCTGGGAGGCCGCTGGGACGCTAGAATGCCATGCTCGGCAAGTTTCTTTACATACTCAGCACTAGTTAGGTGCAGTCTTCTAACGTCCGCATTCACGATATTGGTCCCAAGGTGCGGGCGATCCAAGATGTAGCCAGGTAATTCTTCAAGTCCTTGAGCAAGCAATCGCGCATTCTCGTTGTCCACCTTCACCTGTTCCATCATGGTGTCCAATCCCACAAGGCCTGCAGCTGCAAGAACACCGACCTGTCGCATTGCTCCCCCCAGCAGTTTTCGGAATCGACGAGCTCTAGCGACGAAGGCATCGCTTCCGGCGACTACTGAGCCGGCTGGTGCGCTGAGTCCTTTCGAGAGGCAGAGCGTGACTGAGTCAACATGTT
>CAZQHD010000183.1:0-1974 GCA_964593295.1 uncultured Thermotogae bacterium
AGCTTGCGCAGACGGAGATCGAGTGGGGTGTCTCCATGCTGCGCCTCTTCGACCAGCGTAGAGACCTCCCCAAGTTGGGTACTCATGCCCGTGGCGACCACGACCGCCTCCGCTGCGCCGCGGGTGACCGTCGTGCCTCGCCAGAGCATGTTCCCACGCTCGGCGAGGGGGGTCTCCGCGCCGAGAGCATCCGAGCTCTTGGTGACCGGTGATGACTCACCGGTGAGAGGTGACTCGTCGACTTGCAGTTTGGATGCGTCGAGGATGCGAGCGTCGGCACTCATCAAGTCCCCAGCATCGAGATGGAGGATGTCCCCCGGAACCACCTTCTCGGCATCGACGGTCCGAACCTCGCCGGCACGGTGGACCTTGGCCGTGACGCCTCCGAGCTTTCTCAGTGACTCCATGGATCGGGCCGCGCGCCACTCCATCACGAAGCCCAACGCTGTGTTGGCCACGATCGCTGCTGCGATCGCCACGCCCTGCAGCCATTCTCCGAAGAGGAAGGCGGTTCCGCTGGCCGCTCCGAGCAACAAGACGAACAGGCTCTTCGCTTGATCCCCGAGGATCTCAAGGACGCCTCGGCGCTCCGGGATCTGGATGTAGTTTGGACCGAACTGCTCCAGCCTTCGGCGTACCTCGTCTTCAGACAGTCCTTCCCGTCGAGAGGCGGCAGACTCGAGCACCTCATCTGCCGTGTGGCTCCATGGACTGTCGACGAGCGGGTTGTGAAGCTCAATGCGTCTGCTCATGACCGGCCTACTCCTATTGTCGATGGATTGCGCTCTGTGAGAGGCATCGGGAATCGTCCTCAGATCAGGGAGAGCGGATGAGAAGAAGCGGAGAAGTCAAGAAGGGCTTCATTATCTCCGAAGCCCATCTCGTCGTCAAATCAGGCGATCAACAGAAGGAACATGGGCATGGCCCAGGGCAACTCCGTTGAGCCCTCTCCCTGGGGAGGGGAGGGTCCCCTTTCGAGTGCTTTCTTCGGTGAGGTTGTGCGACGGCTTGACGAGGAGGTGTCAGACAGTGTACGGTGGTTCCAGTTCTCATCCGTCTGTCAAGATGTCCCTTTCTCAACAAGCTCGCCGGTGATGTTTGGGGGTTGAAGAAGGATGTCTCAACAGGACGTGTTCTCCATTCTTTCCAGCGAAACGCGTGATCGACTCCGTGTGACACCGATGCCGGAGTCGGTCTCTCCGATGCTGGCAACGCTCACCGACGATGCCTTTGACGATCCGAACTGGATCTACGAAAGAAAACTGGACGGTGTACGAGTCCTTGGGTACAAGAACGGAAACGACGTCCGACTGTCGTCGCGCAACCAGAAACGTCTGAACGACACGTATCCCGAGCTCGTCGACGCCCTGAGCCGGCAGTCGGTTGAGCGGGTCGTGCTGGACGGCGAAGTCGTCGCCTTCTCAGGAAGCGTCACCAGTTTCGAGCGACTCCAGCTACGCATGCAGATCAGGGATGCCGAAGAGGCTATGCACAGTGACGTGGCGGTCTACTGGTATATCTTCGATCTGTTACACCTCGACGGACGGGATCTCACTGCCCTTCCCTTGCTCGATCGCAAGAGGCTGCTTCGACGGGCACTTGATTGGCAGGATCCGATTCGCCAGACACAGTATCGGCGTGGGAACGGGATCGCCTTCCACCGGGACGCATGTCGACGGGGATGGGAGGGGTTGATCGCGAAGGACGGCAGGGCCCCGTATATCTCGACCCGATCGAGGACGTGGCTGAAGCTGAAGTGCGTCAACCGACAGGAGTTCGTCATCGCCGGCTTCACCGACCCGGAAGGAGAGCGGGTCGGTTTCGGAGCGCTCCTAATCGGGACCTACGAGGAGGATCGACTCCACTACGCCGGACGAGTGGGAACCGGATTTGATGAGAGGACGCTGAGACAGACGAGAACAAGACTCGACGCCCTCGAGACCGACGAATGCCCGTTCGTCGAGGAAGACGAGG
>CAZQHD010000184.1:0-1961 GCA_964593295.1 uncultured Thermotogae bacterium
CAGGCTGGGGAGGGCGCTGTTTTTGTGTTCTTGGGCAGTCACGCCGGTGTCCAGGCGCTGAGCCCGCTTGATGCTGCGGCTTCGCTCGAGGGAAACCAAATGGGGCTCGCCTTTGGGACGGAAGTGGCTGGGGTCGGAGACACCAACGGCGATGGTTACCCCGACGTCGCAGTAACCAGCGCTTTCTACACATCTGGTCAGGAGAAGGAAGGCTCGGTGGACCTGTTCCTCGGAAACCCAACTGGATTCGCTGCCACGGATCCGGCTGGCGCGATCGCGAGCTTCGAGTCAAACCAGGCGCAATGGCAGACCCAGAGCTGTGAGTTCGGTGGGGGCCTTTCCGGCGCCGGGGATGTCAACGGTGATGGGCTTGCAGACCTTCTTATCGGCGCCCCCAAATTCTGGACAAGGGATGGGCGAGGGTTGGCACTTGTCGTTCATGGAAGACAAACCGCGTCGACTTTGATCTTTGAGGATGGTTTCGAAAGTGGCGGAGTGTCGGCTTGGTCTCATCCCTGAAGGTCTTCTCGGCAATTCGCCCTGATGACTGAGCCCCTACGTCGTTCTCATTGAGAAAGAAAGGCTCCCCGTGAACCAAGTTCAACTATTCCTCTCGAAAATTGCTTGTGAGTTTGGCGAAAGGCATCATCGCCTGTTAGTCCGAAGTTCCCTGACAGCACAGGGGCAATACCCGATCTAACTCATTGATAATACTGGGTATTGTGCAAGTTTTCGAGCTGATGCATGTTGACATGTAAATTTGGCTGATTGTCCGTGAGCGCTATTGACAGCAGCGGCATTGTCTATATGATGTTGGCATGTACATCGCAGTGGTGCCAAATCGATCCTCGCCGCCGGCGATCCTCCTCCGAGAGGGCTACCGCGAGGGTGGCAAGGTCAAGAATCGAACGCTCGCCAATCTCTCCAAGCTCCCACCGGAAGCCATCGAAGCGCTCCGGCGAGTGCTCAAGGGGCAGCACCTGGTTTCCTCGGAAGAGCTGTTCGAAATCGTGGAAGACGGATCCCGCGCACATGGGAATGTGGAGGCCGTGGTCACCGCGATGCGTCGACTCAAGTTCCCAAGCCTCATCTCTTCACGGTCGTGCCGAGAAAGAGATCTGGTCGTCGCGATGGTGGCGGGACGGATCCTCAAAGCGCAATCCAAACTCGCCATGACTCGGTGGTGGTCCTGCACCACCCTTCCGGAGATGCTGAATGTTGACAGTGCCGATGAGGATGAGCTGTACGAGGCCATGGACTGGCTGCTCAAACGGCAGAGCCGAATCGAAAAGAAGCTGGCCAGGAGGCATCTCGAGGAGGGAGGGTTGGCACTGTATGACCTCTCCTCCAGCTACTTTGAGGGGCTCACATGCCCGCTTGCGAAAATCGGCCACAATCGCGACGGCAAGAAGGGTAAGCTTCAGGTCAACTACGGATTGCTGACCAACAAGGCTGGCGTTCCCGTTGCAGTGTCTGTGTTCGACGGCAACTCGGGCGACCCGAAGACTCTCCTCCCCCAGGTCGAGAAGATCCGTGCCGAGTTCGGCATCTCACGTTTCGTGCTCGTGGGCGATCGGGGAATGATCACCCAGAAGCAAGTTGACGCGCTTCGCAGGGTCGAGAACACAGATTGGATCACAGCCCTTCGCCCAGAGGCAATCCGCAAACTCCTCATGGACGGATGCATCCAGATGGGCTTGTTCGACGAACGAAATCTGTTCGAGATCGAACATCCGGACTGGCCCGGGGAGAGGCTGGTGGCGTGTCTGAACCACGAGCTGGCTGAGCGCCGGCGCATCAAACGTACGGACCTGATTCAGGCGACTGTCACAGAGCTGGAGAAAGTGCGTGGCATGGTCAGCCGTGGTCGTCTTCGCGACAAGGCCAAGATCGGTATTCGGGTCGGCAAGGTCGTCAACAAATACAAGATGGCGAAGCACTTCGTCTTGACTATCGACAAT
>CAZQHD010000185.1:0-1947 GCA_964593295.1 uncultured Thermotogae bacterium
ATCAGGCGACCTCCGAGAAGGCACGTGTCGTCGTCGAGCGTCTCCAGGGATTGCAGGGAGTCAGGGCCGAGCCCACGGAGGATCCCACGGGCAACCCGATTACTCGAGTCAGGATACATGTTGACCCAGATCAAGCAGGACTAGATGCGCTGGCAGTCGCAGTGGAACTCCGGAATGAGCCGCCTCCAATCTACGTGAGAGGTCATCACGTCGAAGAGGGCTACTTCGATTTGGAAATGCGATTCCTGGACGACGCCGAGATCGATCTCGTCTGCCAGCGCCTGGAGACGATCTTGACAAGAAGCGAAACGGACCAACGCGCAACCATGCGGAGGCTGGAACCACGCACAGCACTTGGTGACGCGTGGATCGAGGCGATGAGGAACAGGACAGCGGGCTAGCTGTAGTGTCCGTGGTGAATGGAGTCACCTAGCTGAGGCTCCGGGCGGGAGGTGACATGCGATTCGAGAGAGCGTGGCTTGCGTGCCAGGACTGCCGGAAGACGTACTCGATTCATGAAGAGCGGTACGGCTGCGATTGCGGAGGTGAGCTGGCCGTTGGTTACGACTACGGGAGCATCGCTCGCCGTGGGCGATTCGAATCGAGGTGGCGTGCAGAGGGCGGCTTGTGGCAGCGATTCTCCGAGCTGCTCCCTCTAGCGGAGGGCGATTCCATCATCAGCCTTGGTGAAGGTGGCACACCCCTAGCACGCTCCTCAACATGGGAGAGCCGCCTTCCGGCTGGGAAGCTATGGTTCAAGCTGGAGTCCTGCAATCCGACGGGCTCTTTCAAAGACAGACAGATTAGCGTGGCGGTTTCGAAGGCGCTCAGTTTTGGAGGGACACGCTTTGGGACCATCTCGTCAGGGAACGTGGGCGTGGCGCTGAGCGCATACTGCGCGAAGGCGGGCCTGGAAGCGTTGGTCTGGGTCTCTGATAGCATTCCCGCGGCTAAGTTGCTGCAGATCCGTGTTCACGGAGCCCGGGTGTTCATCCTAGCCCAAGCTGACCGCGGAGACGGTGACGCACATCAGGATGGATACGACAGGATGGCTGCCTACTGCCTGGATCATGGTTTGGTCCCCATGGTGACGGCGCGATCGGCCAATCCCTACACCGTTGAAGGAGCGAAGACGATTGCCTTTGAGCTCGTCGCTTCCCTGGGGACAGTTCCCGACCGGATCTTTGCACCCATCGGGGGTGGAGGTTGTCTGGGCGGGGTGTGGAAGGGCTTCAACGAACTGCGTTCCTTGGGATTGACCGACACATTGCCGGTCCTTGAGGGCGTACAGTGCGGCGATGTACAGCTGCCCGTCAATCTTGTCGGTGATCGTTCTTTGCAGGGAGACGGACGCTTCCGTCCGCTCGATGCTGCCTGGGCATGGCGTTCGATCTGTGAGTCCCGTGGTGTCCTTCGCGCTGTGACAAAGGAGGAGATCGTGGAAGCACAGCACGATCTAGCTACCAGCGAAGGGCTCTTCGCCGAGCCGCAGGGCGCAATGGCTGCCGCTGGTCTGAGGCAAGCGGCTGCACGAGGTGAACTGGAAGCGAACCAGCGTGTTGTATGTCTGGTGACAGGCTCTGGACTGAAGAACACGGAAATCGTGGAGGAGATCATGGGCTGTCGTGGAATGCTCCCTGATCCGGTTCGGATCCAAAGGCTTGACGAGACCAGGATGTGACCTGGTCATTGTGGACGCAGACATTGGTGTCGTCCTCTCGACTACAGCTGGCGGGCTGTTCCCGTTTTCCAGGATCGTAGGTTGATCGAGTGGGGGGCGCCACGCCACAGGGCAGTGCGGAGGTTGATGTGGCTCGGGTTGGCCCCTGGCTGAGAGGGGCGGATGGAGGTGACGCCGGCATGTGGAAGGGAGCGGACGTGGACAGAGAGCGTGGACGAAGTGCCGTCGACGAGTTGATGGCCGAGCGAGCCGTCGCGGTACTCCGC
>CAZQHD010000186.1:0-1914 GCA_964593295.1 uncultured Thermotogae bacterium
CGGCGGGGGGGCCTCCTCGATGAGCTTCTGGTGCCGGCGCTGGACAGAGCAGTCGCGCTCCCCGAGGTGCACGACGTTTCCGTGGCCGTCGGCCAGGATCTGGATCTCCACGTGCCGCGGCCGCGCGAGGTACTTCTCCATGTACAGCGTGTCGTCGCCGAAAGCGGCCTTGGCCTCCGCGCGCGCCGTGGTGTAGGCGCGCCGCAACTCGTCCGGGTCGCTCGCCGGGCGCATGCCCTTGCCCCCACCGCCGGCGCTCGCCTTCAACAGGACCGGATAGCCGATCCGCTCGGCGGCCTTGAGCGCCGCCTCCACTGTCGGCAGCGCACCGGTGCCAGGGACGATGGTCACCCCGGCATCGTGAGCGGTGGCACGGGCGACGGCCTTGTCGCCCATGCGCCGGATCGTTTCCGGCTGCGGGCCGATCCACGTGAAACCGTTGTCCAGCACGGTCTGCGCGAAGTCCGCGTTCTCGGCGAGGAACCCATAACCCGGATGGATGGCCTCCGCTCCGGTGATCTCCGCAGCAGCGATGAGGTTCGGCACCTTGAGGTAGCTCTCGGCGCTCGACGTCTTGCCCACGCAGACCGACTCGTCTGCATACTTGACGTGCAAGCTGTCGCGATCCGCCGCGGCATGGACCGCGACGCACTCGATACCCAGCTCTCGACACGAACGCATGATGCGTAACGCGATCTCACCGCGATTGCAGACGAGGATCTTCTTGAACATGCGTTTCTCCGGATTGGGGTGGGTGGTTGGGGCAGGATCGCAAAGTCTGCCCCCGACCGCAATACTGTCGTTCTGCATCGAAGATTGTGTTCGGCCCGGCTCTTGCCCTGCCGGGGCATGTTCCGAGACGAAACGCACGCCCCGGAGTGGGTCCCGCCCCACTGCCCTAACCCACGCTGCCGGTTCCACCACCGGCAGCCGGACGCCTGGACCTACCGCCGAAACGGCTACTACCAGCGCGACGTCCGACCCCATCGCATCCGGCGCTACGTCTGCCAGAACTGCGGGAAGTCTTTCTCCAGCCAGACCTTCAGCATCTCCTACTGGCTCAAACGACCCGAGCTCCTGGTGCCCATCTCCTCCAACTCCGTCAACGGCATGGCCAACCGCCAGTCCGCCCGCGACCTCGGCGCCGCCCCCACCACCATCGACGGCCAGATCGCCCGGCTCGGCCGCCACTGCTGTCTCCTGCATCGACAGCTACTGGCCCGGGCGTCACCCTTCGGCGACATCGTTCTGGACGGCCTGCTCTCCTTCGAGACCAGCCAGTACTTCCCGTTCGAGATCCTCGCGGCGGTCGATCCGGCCACGAGCCTGGTGCTGCACTGGAACGATGCGCCGCTGCGGCGGTCGGGCAGGATGACGAGGGTCCAGAAGCGAAGACGGGCGGAGCTGGAAGCGCAACTCGGCAGGCCGGATCCGAGGGCGGTGGAGAAGGCGACGCGGGAGATCCTCGAGGTGTTGCTCACAGGAGCGGAGAGGGCGACGGTCAGGACGGATGAGCACAAGGCCTATCCGCGGGCGATGCGCGGGCTGAGCTGCGAGATCGAGCACCGGCGGACGAGCTCGAAGCGCCGGCGGGACCGACATAACGAGCTGTCGGAGATCAACCGTCTGGATGGGTGGTTACGGCACAGCGGAGCGCATCTGCGAAGAGAGACGTGGGCACCTGTGAAGCGTCGTCAGGCGGCGATGGAGCGGATGGCGGTGCAGTCGGTGTGGAAGAACCTGGTGAAGCGGCGGTGGGAGAACGATTGCGAGGAGTCGGCGGCGATGCTGGCTGGGTTGACGGATCACCGGTGGACGATCGAGGAGCTGCTGGGGCGGCGGATCTTCCCGGCGCACGTGGAGGTACCGCGGAGCTGGGAGCGTTACCTGGAGCGGGCGGTGGTCACGCCGGTG
>CAZQHD010000187.1:0-1899 GCA_964593295.1 uncultured Thermotogae bacterium
GCTCAGCCTCTCAGACTTAGCAACTCACCTGGTACAGCTTTTCCACCGCGCTCCCCATGCCTCGACTGACCAGCAGAAGAAACGGCGGAATGTCTTTGCCCGCTGCAACGTGTGTGATCGGCGAGGAAAGCGCCCAGAACGTGGGTTCCTGACCGAAGGTGTTTGCATAGACATCTTGAAGGGCTCCTCCCTGCTGCGCCGCAAGCCACGCGAGATCGTACGCCTGCGTGTCATTCGAGATGACGCCAGAGAGAGCATTGAGGCCGAGTCCCACGCCTTCGAGGTAGCGCGCGTCGGTGGCCACGAGGCTCACAAGGTGTGCGCCAGCCGAGTGTCCCATCAGGAGGATCTGCTTTGGATCGCCACCGAAGTCGCTGATGTGCTTCTCGCACCAGGCGATAGCCTGTGCAACGTCCTCTGCGTGCATGGGGAAGTCGACCTCAGGCGTCATTCGGTAGTTGGCCGAGATGAAGACGTAGCCATTCTCAGCGAAGACAGTCGCCTTCTCACCGACTGCCGACTTGTCTCCCTTGGCCCATCCGCCGCCGTGGACGTAGATCATGATCGGAGCGGGAGGACAGCCTGCTTCACGAACGGGCTCATAGACATCAAGGGAAAGCGCGTTCGGATTCGCTGTAGGGATGGAAGCGTACGTGATGTCGTGGTGCTCGACGAGTCCATTCCCAGGGCAGATCGGCACGTCTTGCACCTCAAGCACGGCTGACATCGGGATCGTCCGATCCACGGTAGCTACGGTCTCCCGGAACACCTCACCTCCGTACTCAACGACAACCTCAACCGCATCTGCTTCGCCTAGGCCGAAGTGGAGGACGGGCGGCCGTTTGCAGCGGTACGAGAAGTCGGTTCTAAGCTCGTCGTGGCCCAGCAGGTGCCCGCTGACGGCATCGAAGACCGAGACCTTGGCGCCGATCGCGGGCGAACCTGCGTCGTTGGCCTGCACTTCG
The DNA here is from genome assembly GCA_964593295.1 of uncultured Thermotogae bacterium. Classification (GTDB taxonomy): domain Bacteria; phylum Bipolaricaulota; class Bipolaricaulia; order UBA7950; family UBA9294; genus SPBW01. The sequence continues at coordinate 966 of CAZQHD010000187.1, forward strand.
ATCTGGAGCCAATGGTTGTCCGCCACTGTTCGATTGAGGTAGACGCGCGTGTTGTTCATCCCCTCGTACCCGCCGACGCTCCCGTCCATCACGATCAGATCCAGGAGGCCGTCGCCGTTGAGGTCACCGTACGTCAGGTCGCGGCCGCCGGCTCCGTTCGCCATCCCGTGCGCCTGGGGGGAGACCTCCTCGAAGCTGCTGCTTCCGAGATTCCGAAAGACGTGAACGTAACCGCACGACGTCTTGTCCGCGTCCCGGCGGTTGATGGCCACGAGATCGACCCATCCGTCGTTGTCCAGGTCGATCGGTGAGGCTGCCGCCAGGCTTCTCTCTTGCTGCATTGCCGGTGGCAATGCGTTGAGGTAGGCGTAGCCTGCTTCGTCTGTTCGGTCCACGAATCGAAGACTGCCAGGCGTGGAAACGTTCTCAAGGAAGCGGACAGCGTGCGTATCCTCGATGCCGACCGCGTCCGTACCGCGGATCACGGCTCCGACGAATAGGTCCAAGTCCCCGTCCCGGTCGTAGTCAAGCGGCGTGGCCTGATAAGGGTTCCAGTCGTCCACCGTCGCCCCATGAGCATCTGGTCCGATGGCCGTCTCCGCAACTTCGCGGAACCTGATCTGCCCAGTCTCGGACACGTTGTGGAGCACGAAGACCCCACGTTCCTGTTCTTCGACCCAGCCCTGGGCCCAGCGTTCGCAATCCGGGTCCTGGAAGCCCCGATCGGCATACGCCGTCGCCACGATGTCCGGTTTCCCGTCGGCGTCCAAGTCGCGAACGATGGCCCCCTTGAACTGCTTCGCCGACCACTCGCCCGAGCAGCCCACCGGGCCGTCCGCGTCGCCATGCCAGAAGCCGGCGATCTCGGGATCGAGCACCGAGTCGATGACATCGGCGCCAAACGTTCCATCGGGAAGCCCGGGATGTAGACGGT
>CAZQHD010000188.1:0-1891 GCA_964593295.1 uncultured Thermotogae bacterium
GGCCGTTCCTGCTTGTAGTGGTGAGCGTCCAATCGCCCCAAGACCTCGCCAATCGCCGCATTCAGATGTGGGACGTCCTCGAATCTACCGAGCGGCTGGCCCGTGGCGTCGAGGTAGCTACGAACGAGACCGTGGAGAACCTCCCGCTTCTTGTTCTGTCTTTCATCTGGCCTGCCCAGCAACTCGATCTTCGTGAGCTTCTCCGCCGCAACGCGCTGGCTCCAGGAGAGGCTAGGCCTAACGAGCAACCGAACACTCCATAGGGCTTGGTGCGCAGTCAACGTCGCATCGAGCCGCGGCTTCACCACGGGATCATCGATGCTACGCAGCTGTGTCTTCTCGCCGTTCCAGAGCACATTCATCTTGGCTTCTTTGCGGTTCATCTTCCTCGCGGGCGCGTAGATCAGCACGTCTCCCGGGTTCGCGTCGATCAACAGCGCCACCTCGTCTTCGAGTTTCTTACGTTGGTTCGGATCCCCGGTCACTTTCTCGATCCCATCAGCGTAACTGAACCGATGATCCCGAGCTTGCCTGGAACCAACGTCCTCCCATCTAAACTCGCGCTGCGTCTTGAAAAGCTCACGTGCGCCAATCTCGGATGCCAGTCGGCTCGCAATCGGTGAGGAGCTGGCAAGGAGTCTCGCCAACAGCCCTTCGTCAGACAAAGACCACAACGACGCTTCCCTCCACTTCTCCTCTTCCGCCTCCCGAGCCTCCAATACAGCCCGGCCGAGCATTGCACCAGCTGCGATCTTCGCGTGGTGGAAGTACACCCTCTCAGCCATCAGGTATCGCGCCTCCAACAGCCGACAGAGATCCGTGAGGCTGTCCCTTCGGGGACGTCCACTATCAGCATCCCTCTTCCACAACCGGACGAACACGCGGCGCTGGTTGCCACTATCGAGATCAAGGTACATGAAGTTCAAGAAGCGATACGGAAACGCCACGCCCAGATTGCAGAACAGGTCATCACGTTCAAGGTAATCGAGTAGATCGGCACAGACGGTGTTGCTCACGAGATCGTGAATGAACACATCGTCTCGGTCAATCACCATGTCTCCGTCTCGGCCATCCACCGCATCGGATCGCAGTCCATCCCACATGACGATTGTGAGCAGCCTCTTGTGAACGTCGGTCCCATAGTCGCGGATAATGATCTTGCCGATGTCGCTATCTGGCCCGAGGAAGTGCATGATGCGGTCACGGTTGCCGTCGTGGCGGTCATACAGACCCAGCTCATCCTCTAGCGTGTGACCGAACGGAACATGAGTGATGTCGTGGACAAGCGCGTACAACCGCGCAAGTGCCTCCTGTTGGTGGTCAATATCACGTTCCCTATCAACGTTGTGGGCATTGCCGCGAATCGCACCGATCATCCGGTTCACCATCTCCAACGTGCCGAGGGAGTGGTCGAACCGCGTGTGGAGCGCGGTTGGATACACGAGGTGAGCCAATCCAAGCTGCCGGATTCCGCGAAGGCGCTGGAAGGCGCGGGTGTCAATGATCTCCAACTCAGTTCGGTTGACCAGCACACCCCCGCTGACGGCGATGTGCATCGTCTTGTTTGGCTTCAGCAATGCCTTGAAGTCTCTCTCTTCAGGGTCGGCTTCCCTCTCTTCAGGGTCGGCTTCTCTCTTCTCCGGGAAAATTCTATCCTGTCGGCTCACGGACCCTCCAAAATCGCTTCCAGTACTGCCCAACCAGATAGTAAACCGGTTCGCCGACACGGGAACCCACAGGGGAGCGGCGGGAGTGACCCCAGGCGGTCTCAAGGGATCACTGCAACACCATGGCCAGCGCAGGGGTTGGCGTCTGCCAGTCAAGGGTTCTGCGTGGTCGCGTGTTCAGTTGCTCCGCGATGCCATCGAGTTCGGCCTGCGTCACGGTGCTG
>CAZQHD010000189.1:0-1887 GCA_964593295.1 uncultured Thermotogae bacterium
CGAATGCGAGCGAAGGCGATCGTCTTCCTCCTGGTTGTCGTGCTGGGTGCTAGCATGGGTGCATGTTATCCCGACAGCGATGGCTTGCCAGCATTGAGCGTTCCCGCATGTGAGTGCTCACGGATTGGGCTAGCGGGCATTGTCTACTTCGACCCCGAGATTCTTCACAACCCTGCGAAGCTCGCGTTCAGTGACAGAGCACGAAGGGTATGGTTGGCGGATCTAGATCCGCTGACAGGGCAGTTCATCTCGACCGACGGGCGCGATCTGCTCATCGACACGAATCAGGCCCCGCTGAGCATCACGAACAACGGCCCGGAGTTCGCCGTCGATCGCCACGGCTGGGCGATCATCTACAGCAAGGTCTCCGGCGGCGTGATGCAGGTCTCGCAGGCAGTTCCAACAGACATAGGCTTTGCCACAAGCCCTGTCACGTCGGGTGCTCCCACCTTCGGAGCTGTTGCATCGAGAAACTCCCAGGCCAATACGAGCTATATCGCCGCCATACGCGGCTCGTGGGAAGATGGAGAGGGTGTCTGGCTCGATCTGGATGATCCGGGGACTGCTCACGTCTTCACCTCAGTGGACAGGGCAAGTACAGACGGACGCTGGATCGACGAGACGAGCCTTCTTGTCCACACAGTCGGCGAGGGCTCGCACGCCGGACAGCTCGCACTGATCGATGTCTCGACGGGCGCATCACAGATCATCACAGGCGATCCGGGACAGAAGACTCGACCCTACGGCTGGATTGCGCCCGAAGCCAACGGCAAGGTCCGTGTGCTCGCCCTGGTCGACGAGACGGCACTCGCGATCTACGAGGATCGGGGCGGCGAGACGTGGACTCGCGTGATGACTGTCGGAATTCCTGAGGGATCCGATGCGACAGAGATCGGTTCTCCGGAACCGTTCATTGCCGAAGGTCAGTCGTGGGCTTCGGTCGCACTGATCAACGACTCAGGCCTTCGACGCGACGCCCAGATCTGGATCCTCGACCTCAGCGGATCGAACGTTGACCGGTCGTTCCGTTGCGATGACGGCGCATCGAACCCCGTGAGGCGCTCTGATCCCGAGACGTTCTACGGTAGCGAGCAGGTGTTCGTGTACTACTACGTGTACCGCTTCCAAGGAGATGTGGAGCTATACCGTTGTGCAACAGGCCTGCGGACCGGGGCGACCACGGACGCCGATGAGACCGTCGCCAGCGCCGCGAGCACACACGAGCTCGTCTTGCGCGAGATCCGTCCAAGCCAGACCGATCCAGTTCTGGCGGGCTGGGATGAGCCGCACTTCGTTTGCACCCCTCTGAATCCTGAGAACGCGGATGGCCGCCTGTTCCTCTTCTTCCCCGGCACGGGAGCAACACCGGCCGATTATCACCTGCTCACCCAGGAAGCCGCGCACGCAGGGCTTCATGCCATCGCCCTGCGCTATCCCAACGACAAGAGCGTCAACGTCCAACTCTGCCCATTCAGCCTGGACAACGATTGCCATGGGAAGATCCGTTCCGAGACGCTGACCGGTGTCGATCACTCACCCCTCATCGACGTGGATAAGGCAAACTCCATCTCCGGGCGCCTCGAGCGCCTGCTGAAATGGCTGTCACTCGAGTACCCGGAAGAGGCGTGGGGGCCATTCCTTGCTGCGAATGGTGCGATCGACTGGAGTCGCATTGTCGTGTCCGGCCACTCGCAAGGAGCCGGGCACGCGGCGTTCGTCGCCTACGAGCATGCAGTCGATCACGCCATCCTCTTCTCGTGGGCCGACGTGCGGCGGGGCGAGATCGCGCCCTGGATGCGAGAGAAGGAGTCTGCAACGTCATCTGTAGGGTACTACCTGTTCTGGCATGCCGAGGACGATCGAGTGACGAGGCACGCGCCGGCAGTT
>CAZQHD010000190.1:0-1864 GCA_964593295.1 uncultured Thermotogae bacterium
ACGTTTCTTGCGACCGCATGGGTTCTTTTCCCTTCTTCAGGGGTCTCAATCGGTGAAACTCGATACCTGTTGCTGTTCATTCCTCTCTCTTCCGTCGGCGAGTCGACATGGCCAACGCCGCCACACCCTGCTGACCTTGAGGTGGATCGTCAGGTTGCACTGACGCGCGAATCTGTCAGTCGCTGTCCCCTTTCCCCCTCAAGAGATTCCTCGCCGAAGACAGGAGGTTCATTGAGCTTGACGTACCTCATGGCTGTGGTTCGGGAGATCCGCATTTCTCCGGCCGTCTAACGCCGCGACGGACCTCCTTCGCCAGTACGACGCTTTCCCCGTCCGCCGTATCCGGCCGTGGGCGTGCGGCTCCCTTCTTCGCAGCCGGCTTTGGCGCGCTGGCGCCCGCCCCCTTCCGCTCCGCCATCGGTACCTCCTTCGCCGTCGCCCTTCCGCCGCCCAGCATGATGCGTGTGCAGATCAGCAGCATCGCGTCCACGAACCGCGCTCGCGGCAGCCGCCATCCCGACCAGCCCAACCTTCCTTCATTGGTCTCACATTGAGCTACGCATTCCTACGCGTACGGCATGCTAAGGCGATGTAGCGAGCGCGGCAAATCGAGCGACCAAAGAGAGAGGGCAACGATCCGCGGGATCGCAAAGCAGGTGAATTGGACATCGAAACACCAAGCACGAAGACGCGAGCCCAAGCCCTTGGGCAACGCGGCTACTTGGTGCGGATCTTGAACTGCATGACGGTGTTGAGATCCTTCAGGACTCTCTGGTTACGGACTTCGAAGATGCAGGGCTTCGATTGGCCGACGTTCTTCGTCGCGCGGAAGTGAGCCTTGGTGTCCTCAGAGATGGGCAACGCAAAGACGCCGTCCATGTGCCTCAACGGGACGTAGATCGTCGCCTTCATGAAACCCTTCCACGCCGACATCCAGATGATCGTGCGCTTCATCTTCTGGATCTTACAGAGCCAGGCCTTGCCGTCCCGATAGTAGCGCCACTCGTGCGTCATCTCGTTCTGATCGATAAGCTCAAGCAGGACACAATAGGCTCGGTAGGATCGACCGAGCACACCCTTTAGGATGCTCTCATTCGGGAAGATCGATTCGTCACCCAGCTGGATCGTGTTGATCGTCTCCATTGTCGCTCCTCGAACTCGCCAGCAGCGAATATCGGACCATGATACTCCTCTCTCCCAGTTGCGTATTGCGTCCTTAACCGCCGAACGCTTCGAGTTCAGCGGCCCGAGGCCGCGCAAAGCGCGGACTTGGGTCGGCTGGAACGAGGTGTTAGGCACGTCACCTCCCGAGAAAGTTTTCGAGTTCGCTTCGGGATAGCGTTGTGTCTCTGAGGATCTTCGAAAGAAGGCCCGGGCCGATTGTTTCACCAGAGTAGACCGGCACCGTCGTCACGCGACCATCTGAGTGGCGAAGGAAATGGTGGCTGCCTCGGGTCCGGGTGGCTTTGAATCCCGCACGTTCCTATGCCGCGATCAGGTCATTCCCCGTGACCCGCAGGCGTGGCGTCATGAGGCGATGCGAACCCGTTGAACGCCGATGAACTCCAGGGGCTCAGTCGGCAGACCCTGTTCCTCGAGGCACAGAGCGATGACCTCACGAACCCGTTCCATGAGTTCGTCCAGTGACTGCGCCTGCGTGTGGCATCCCTGAAGCGCTGGGACCGACGCCACGTAGGTGCCATCCGCATCGCGTTCGACAACGACATCAAAGTCGGTGGTCATGCCGCAATCTTATCCCAAGGCACGTCATGTTGCCTAACAGCGCTCCAGATCAGCGGTGGTCGCCCACGCGAGCTTGCTCGCGTGGGCGACTGTCCGCTGCTTCCGCTGGTTCGAGGGCGCG
>CAZQHD010000191.1:0-1846 GCA_964593295.1 uncultured Thermotogae bacterium
GGCTCGTACGCCGACGCAGGACACGGCATCCTGTACTACGTCTGGAGCTTCGGGGACGGCAGCGACTGGGTGATTCAGACGAACAACAACCCGATCACACACGTCTTCCGGCTGTCCACTCCGTCACGGACCTTCGTGGTGCGGCTGTTCGTCTACGATGACCAAGGGCTGGAGGATGTCTCTATTCGCAATGTGACGTTGACGCAGCCGGACGAGGACGACGAGTAGGCAGCTCGGAGCGATCGGCCGCTGAATCCCAACGCAAGAGGATGTACAGCGAGGGCTCATTTCGGAGCCCTCGTCTGTCTTTCCGGTCGCGCGAGGTCTGGCCCGTGTCTCCGTGCTCTGATTCCGGCCGATGGAGACGTGAAGGCAGGTTGGCGACGCAGCGCTCGCGGCAAAAAAGAAAAGCGGGAGAGCTGTGGGGCTCCCCCGCCGGGCAGGTGATGGTCAGGTGTGGATTACTCTGAGGCAGGCAGATACACCCCAAAGACCTCGTGGGTTCCGTTCGTGAAGCCGAGACACAGCTCGTAGAACCCCGACGCCAACGAGAGGCTTCGGAGATCGTACGTGTAGCTCTGGGTCTCGTGGTTGAACGGCACCACCACGACGTCCAGGATGTTGTTGAGCAGCCCATCGGACGTCAAGACCGACTGAGCGACGGTGAGCGTAACGTGCTCCGACGCGATCAGTTCGCCGGTCACCGGGTGTCGCAGCTGGAAGTCCAGCATGAAGAGGGAGGGATCGTCTTCCGACGCACCGCCCCCACCGGCGACTCTGTTGTCCAGACGCTCGTACCCCAGCACGCCGCTCCAGAACGAGTCGGAGTCGACGGCGGTGCTGAGCGCGCTCATCACGGCAAACAGGCCATGCTCCGACACCAACGTTTGCGCTTGCTGTTCGGAGATGCCTAGGAAGTCACGAACCTGCTGTGTCGCGACAGAAAGCGGGCTCTCGTACGGCTTCTTCTGTGCAACGGGGGCCTCTTCCGACTCCTCATCGAGGTCCTCTTCGTCCTCTTGGGCGTCGAGGGCCTCCTGGAGTTGCTCGGCCAACGCTTCATCCTCCTCGGCCACGGCATCGATGATCTCATCGATTGTGATCTCGGATCCTTCCTCTTCGAGCGTGTCGATGGCCGTGGTGACGAGGAACATCGCGTCGTTGTAGTCGCGGTCTCCAAGGTTCCAGAGATCCTCGAATCCAATCAGCCTTCCGATGTTCTCAAGCACGACCACAGCGTCGTGGTCCTTGCCGTCGGCATTGTGCTCAGGAAGCGTATACCAGCGACGTCCGTCGGCGTTGCGATACCCGTTGGCGATCAGGAAGAATCCGATCCGCTCGCCGGGGGCGAAGGATCCGATGGTCATCGTGTCGCCGGGGTTCAGCGTTCCCCCGCCCAGCAATCCGGGACCCGTGCCGGAGAAGTTCTCGAACACGGTATGCTCTTCGAGGATGGTTCCTTCCTCGTCGTAGGTGAAGTACCCCACAGAGTTTCTAAACCCGGCGCTCTCGTACACGAACGTCATCGAGACCGTTTTGGCGAACTCGACCTCGAGGTTGCCGCTGGTGGTGATCCGCTCTACGCTGGGGGTTCGAGGCTGAAGAAACTGGGTATCGACCGCCTCGTGGACCTCCGTAGGGAGCCCCGTCTGGAAGATCTCGCCCTGCCCCGTGGCCTCCTGCTCCGCCACACCGAGAAACGAAACACCGAGCAATAGCACCAAACCAAACCCTGTAAAAGAAAGCTTCATCCTCATGAAAGCACCTCCTAAAGTGGTTTGAGTGCATCTAGCGACTCGGCCACCATCTGACGCTGCGGCGGCTCAGCCATCTGTGGGGAAGATGG
>CAZQHD010000192.1:0-1813 GCA_964593295.1 uncultured Thermotogae bacterium
CGGATAGTCACCGCTACGATCACCAATTCGGCGTCAAGAATCTGGCAGAGTAACCGGTAATCGCCCACTCGGTACCGCCATACACCTTTCCAGTCACCCACAAGCCCTTTCCCACGACTCCTCGGGTCACAGAGGCCCGCGATTTCATCTTCCAGATAATCAAGAATGATCCCTTGCCACTTCCGATCCGGCTTTTTCAGCTGCTTCTCGGCCGTTGCGGTAAGCTCAACGTTCCAGGCCAAGTTCTTTCCTCACTTCAGCAATGGGCTTTCGGGGTTCCTCCCGCTCGAGCACCGCCAAAGCGAGTAGATAATCCTCACGTTCTTCCAGGTAGTTTTCGATGGCCTGTTTCACATAGTAGCTCTTGCTCCGCCCGGTCTCTTGCGCAAGACGATTCAGCTTGTCCTCGGTTTCGCGATCTAATCGAACGGCCAGCATCGTTCACCTCGTGTATGACAAGTATGACGCTCTTGCAGGCTGGATTCGACCGTCCGGCAGCGCGGTGGAACGCAGGTCGCGGGAGGCCCGCCGGGTCGGCGTCACACCGTAACTGTGTCGGCTCGACTGGGAACGCGGCACTCTATGCCAATGGCCTCTACCGCTTCAGCGAAACCGCGCACGTCCGTTGGATTTGCGTTCTTCTTGAAGAATGAGGGCAGATTATGGTGGCATGGTATGACCGTGCAACGCCGCAGCGCTTTGGTCACTTCGATCGCATCTCGACTGCCCATGGTGTTGCCAGTTTCGTCCCCGCCGATGGGAATCATCAGGACGTCTGGCCGCGGAATTCCGGTCCACTGGTTGAGAAGCTTCAACGTATCGCCCTGGTTGACGATGATCCTGGCTTCGATCTCAAGCAAGAATCCGGTGGCGAGCATCCCCGCTACGTTCACCGTCTCCCCAGCATCCACCGTCATCAGCTTCGACGGACTGTACGTGAACGCGAGACCACGGTTGCGCCGACCGAGCATGAATCGCTTGCCGTCACGCATCTGCGTCAATCCGGTGCCGCAAATGACGGTAGCGTCCGATTCGGCAACCAGCCGGTCGGTGTGCCAGTGGTGATCCGGATCAGCGTGCGTGACCAGAACATGGGTGATGGAACTCCAGACATCGCGTGGGATGATCGGTCTGAAGCGGAAAAAGCGGGTCTTGACGATATGTCAGATACGACATAATCTTGTGTAGTGAGGAATGAGGGAAAGCCACTCATCTGGATGGCGGGCGAGATCAAGACTCCTCCGTTCTCTGCCGCTGCACGGATTGAGGCCGGAACACTCCTGCGGAGGCTGCAACTGGGAGAAAACATCGGCTTACCTCACGTGCGGCCGATGCTGTCGATCGGCAGGCATTGTTACGAGCTGCGCGTTCGCGATACTGGGCAGAATTGGAGAATCGTCTACCGTGTTGATGAGGACGCGATTGTCATCGTAGAGGTGTTTGCGAAGAAAAGTAGCAATACACCGAAGAAGGCAATCGAGACGTGCAAGGCTCGGTTGAAGGCGTACGACGGTCTCATACGAGGTGAATGAAATGAACCGGATAGAGAACGATCGGTTGAAGCAGGCTGGTTGGACAGTAGGAACGACGGCTGAGTTTCTCGGGCTGACCGATGAAGAAGCAGCCTTGATTGAGATGAAGCTTGCTCTGGCTCAGAGCCTCAGGGAACACCGGGACGCCCGCCATCTGACGCAGGAGCAACTGGCCAGGGTGCTTGGATCAAGCCAGTCGCGCGTAGCCAAAATGGAAGCCGCGGACGCGAGTGTATCCATGGAGCTTCTCGTGCGCTCTCTTCTGATGCTTGGTGCCAGTC
>CAZQHD010000193.1:0-1455 GCA_964593295.1 uncultured Thermotogae bacterium
TGCCGCTGTTCGGCTCCATCAGTTCGATGATCTGCTCGCCGTCGTGGACCAGGACGTACTCGTCCTCGTGTCCGTCGGAGAGCTTCACTTGCACGGTGGTGGGTTGGATTTCCTTCATAGCGATCTTCCTTGAGGTCAGTTGTGGTAGATGCTCCAGAGCCAGCGGACGGGTTCGGGCTCCACGTCAGACAAGCGAACGGCATCGACCCGGATGGCGAAGGGATTGACGGTTGGCTCACTATGAACGTTTACAGTGGTCGCTTTCATCGCGGGCTGACTGTGCGTTTCGCACAGTGATCCGGCGACGGAGGCATGCGATGGATGATGCTCCCCATCACCGGCTCGACCCGCCGCTTCGGCGGCATGATGAAACCGCCGCCGGTCCAGAGGCACGTCTTCTTCGTCCAGGGATCGCCGTAGTCGCACGGATCGAAGGTGAAGTCGGGCTTGCGGTAGTGGCTGGAGATGACCGATACCGGGTTCTCCACCATCCACGGCGCGTCCGACCACTCGCAGAGACGAACGCACGCGCCAAACGTGTCGATGGCTTCGGAGATCTGTCGGCGGCGTTGCCGCTCGGTCAGCGTGGGCGCGGACTTCCGTGTCCTCATGAACGAGTACCTCCGGCGTGCGGGTGCGATGGTTCTGGCACCATCTACATCTGCAGCCGGTTCGATACTGTTGCGCTCGGGGGCTTGAGAAAACGGGTGTTAAGCGGCTTCCATCTGTCGGGAAGAACGGCGACAATGTCAGCATGGCCCTTTCGGAAAAACAACTGGAAAGCTTGGCGTTCTATGAAGAACACTATCAGGTCATCTTCGATCAGCCGCTGCGCTCCGACAGACCACTTGCTCTGACAGACCATACTTCGCAGGCAGATCGGCACTGTCGGTTCTGCGGCGAAGGAACACCCGATGTGGACTTTCGCCAGAAGGCTCACGCTGTACCGGAATTTCTCGGCAACAAGTCGCTCGTCTCCATGAACGAGTGCGATAACTGCAATGCATTCCTGGCGAATCACTACGAGGATCACCTCTCCAAGTGGTTCGGGCCGATGAGAACGATTTCGCAGATCGCTGGTAAGAAGGGTGTTCCCGCGTATAAGGACAAGAGCAGGGAGCATGGAGGTCGGATTCGGATCGAGATGGGAGACGAGGGGCTCCACTTTACCATCGTGGATGCTGACCTGATGTCGCAGCTCGATAAGGAGGGGCCGATCGCCTTTACGCTCCCCCTCGACACACCCTCGCAACCCTACGTGCCTATTCGCGCGGCCATGGCGCTGGTCAAAATCGGTTGCTCTGTGTGTCCACCAGAGGAGCTCTCGGAATGTGTGCCCGCCATTGATTGGCTAATGGGTCGATTGTCCGCCCGCATCTCGATGTTTCCTGTGCTATACGCTTTCACGCCCGGTCCAAATCCCTACGTGACTGGGAAGGTCATGCTCCTCCGCCG
>CAZQHD010000193.1:1465-1809 GCA_964593295.1 uncultured Thermotogae bacterium
CGCAAGACCGACGCGCCGATGCCATACCTATGGAGCATCCTTGCGACTGCGAACTATCGCTTTCAGTTCTTCCTGCCATTCTGCCCAAAAGATGGCTGGCTGAAGAACGGCGGCGAATCCACATTCACCACACGACAGTTTCCCGTTCCGTTTGGTCAAGACTGGCCGTATGGCGCAACTGAGTATGGTCTGTTTGATTGGTCAAGCAATGAGCCCGTTGTCAAGAAGCCGATTGTGACGCTCAATGTTGATCGAGCGGAGCGTGTGAAGTCCGAGCCTGAGTTATGAACTGGAGACGCAATGGCAGACACTACGCCAACCAAGCTGCCCATCTCGGACCTGTA
>CAZQHD010000194.1:0-1779 GCA_964593295.1 uncultured Thermotogae bacterium
GTGGTGCCCGAGGTTGGCCCAGTAGGGGGCCGCTGCTATTCCAAGCAGTCAGACGGTTGGTGAAGCCGCCGGACGTTCTGGATTCTACAGGACGCCCCCCGGCAATGTCAAGAGGGGACGTTGTAGATGAGATCAACAGCCTGCGACGAGAGGAGATCCATGGGCAACAACGCAAACCAGGTCTGTATTCGAGGCGGCGAAGGGCGCTATGGTGAAACGCGATGGCCGACACAGGAGCCACTGGCTCTCAAGCTGATCAGAGACAAAGTCATGGGTTCGGACTCGCTGTCCGACGCTTTCGGACGCAATGCGTTCAACGTCTACGATGCTCTCGTCGAGATCATCACCATGCGGGGCAACGGCTGCAAGATCACAGCGGACGACTTCTACCACTTCCGCTTCTTGGGAAAGAACATCCTCAAGCCTGCGCGTGAGTTCCTGGAGGAGCTGGGACTCCTCCGCGTCCACAAACAGAAGCAGCCCCAGGGCGGCTACAAACAGGACATCTACTACACGCTACTACCCGCTCCCTATCTCGGCTACACCCCCGATTGGAGCCGCGAAAAGGGAGAAGAGACCCCCGTGTCAGAAATTGTGACACGGCCCCCCGAGGAAGACGCACCCCCCGTGTCACAAAATATGCCACGGGAGACCTCCCAAGGGAACGGCGATTCCGAGGATTCGGGTACCCCCCCGTGTCACAAAACGTGCAATAAAGAAGTTAATGAAGTACTGCCTTCAGGATCTACTTACGTAGATCCTTCAGGCATACAAGAATGCCACTTCGAAGACCCCGAACAGCACTACCTCAAACGCCAAGGACCACGTTCGTTGGCATCGTGGTCGCGAAGTGACATCGCTGAATGGCACGCCGGCAACCCGGACACCCCGCCGCCGGGGAGTTCGTTCACGCAAGCGGTGGCATGTGCTATCGCCACAACGTCGGACTTCGATAAGTGGGTGTCGGAGGTTGAGGGAGGGTTCAGCGCGTTCTATGGCTGGCTCCACCGGTACCTCAACAACGCCCAGGGCGGCTACCGGTTGCTGTACCGTGACTGGATGGACGGCGCCCTGTGGTTCCGATACATGCCGGTGCCGGAGGACGGTAGACCGAATCTCAAGTACTGGATCGTGGCTTTGCGCGGACAGGCTTCGACTCTAGCTGGGCGTCGGGTTGAGCGAGAACATGAAACGCAGAAGGCCGACGGCTGGTCGGAGGACGGGGGCTTCACGGAGGAAGACGTCCTCGCAATGCGCAGACAGATGCAGGCTGAGGGGGTGATGTGATGGAGGTCCGCGAACTACCCAAGAACATTGAGGCCGAGCAGGTCGTCCTCGGAGCGACGATCATCGACCCAGAGACAGCCATCCCGCTGTTGGTCCAGAAGCTATCCCCTGACGACTTCTACCAGAGGCGCCATCGTGTGCTCTTCCGTACCGTGCGTGATCTCTTCGACAAGGGCGAGCCCAGCGACGTGGTCTCGCTGGCCAACCGCCTTGAGGAACTCGGCGAGATGGAACAAGCTGGCGGGAGGATGTACCTCAACGACCTGGTCGATCGCGTGACCACCACCGAGAGTCTCGAGTACCACACGGAGATCGTGAAGAAGAAGGCGACGCTTCGGTCGCTGATCGAGGTGGGTACAAGGGTTAGCGAGCTTGGCCACGACGAGGCTTCCGACATCACCGAGGTTCTTGGGAAGGCTGAGGATCTGTTCCTCGGGGTGACTCGCCAACCTTCCTCGAGCGGGATCATGACCATGGCGGAAATCATGCCGC
>CAZQHD010000195.1:0-1764 GCA_964593295.1 uncultured Thermotogae bacterium
TGCGGGGGCAGCGCACGCACCGCCGCCGTCAGTCCGTTCACGGCTTCGCTCCAGACGATGCCGCGGGAGTTCTCCACCAGCAGCCTGGCGTCCTCGAGCTGTGCCCGGTTCATCCTGCGAAGCGGGTAAGTGACATCGTAGCGCCCTTTGTCGTCAGGCCGCTCCAGAATCCAGACGCCTTCGGTCCCCTCGGGATAGGACACATGGGTGGACAGCATCAGTCCTCCTATGATTACTGTCCACTCCAGAATCGGACAGAAAGTTGCGTAACGTTCGTGCTGCTCGCGACTTCTGACACCCGCTCCTCCAGGGTGGCGGGGACATCCTTCGTCGCACTCACCACGGACGATGGATGGCCGCGCCACCCGGTCCGGTCACACCCCGCATTTACGCCAACTGCACATACTCAAACCGCGGAAAATCCGTAAACACCCAGCGGTTCTTCAACGCCTGATACACAATCCCCAACAGCTTCTTGGCCAGGGCGATGTTTGCCTTGCCCGCTCCTCGATGCCTCTTGATCCGCTCGTGATACGCAAACAGATACGGACTGTACCGCTTGGCCACCAGACCGCACTGCACCAGCGTCGTCCTGCCCAGCTTCGTCCCCCTCTTCGTGATCCGTCCCGACCGCTCCGTCTCGTTGGAATTACTTACTCTCGGCACGATCCCGAAATAGGAGGCCAGCTTCTTCTCGTCGGCAAAGTCGTTCACGTCCCCGATGATCGACAACAGCACGCTCGCGCTCCGGTCCCCGATCCCCTTGATGCTCTTCAGAATCCGGTGCTCTTCGTGCCTGGCCCCTTCGGTCTTGATCACCTCGTCCAGCTTGCCGATGCCGGCGTTCAAACCCCGAATCTGCTCCACCAGCACCTTCAGCTCCACGTTCACCATCGGATCGATCTCTAACCCCAGGACCTTCTGAAGGGCCTTCTCGGAGGCCAGTTCCTCACGCTTCAGCAGGATCCCGTAGCCGGCCAGCACATTGTTGATCTTGTTCTTCAGCTGCGTGCGCTGCTTCACCAGACGGTCCCTGGTCTGGCACAGGCTGTGCAGCTTCTCCCGCGAGGCATCCTTCATCCTCAGCTCCGGCAGCATGTCCTTGGACAGGAAAAACGCCAACTGCTCGGCGTCGTTGCGGTCGGTCTTGCGCGCCGACTCGCTCACCACCTTAAACTTCCACGGGTCCACCACCACTACGCGCTTCACGTGATCGATCACCGCGTTGCGAAACAGACGCGTGTTGGTGGTCATCTCCACTGCGATCTCATCGCCGGCACCAAGCGTCTTGACGAACGCGTCCAGCCGCTTCATCTCGACCGTCCGATCCGTCCTCCTTCCCTTCTCCGACAACGCGCACACCGTGAAACGATTCCGATGCAGATCCACTCCCAGAAATCTCGCCATCTCTTCCTCCAAATCAAAGACTCACGGCTTGATTTGGAGCAGACACGCTAACTCGGCGACCGCCATACTCCTATACGGGGTCCAGGCCCCATGGTGGCGCTTCAGTTACAGGTCTGACCAATCTCCCTTACAGGGTCGCAATGCCCCAATTTACGATCCAGCCTGTAACCTGCCTGCTCCGTGACGTCCTCATCTCTATCGGACATCCGGAGCCCGGCCGCCGCCTAAGCGCTTCAGTAATTCATACCATCTCCCTTGGGCGCCGGCGAGAACCGGACGGGAATCCTGTCAACCTGTTCTCCCTTCAGGACCTTCTCGACCTTGATGTGGGCCTCTCCGGCGGCCTTGTCGACGTCG
>CAZQHD010000196.1:0-1758 GCA_964593295.1 uncultured Thermotogae bacterium
GCGTCTGGCCCCGGAAGTACCTCGTGCCTTCCGGTCAGCTCGTACTAAGAAAGCTGAGGCCACGGGAGCAGCCCTGCTGCTTCTACGATCCCGTGGACTGCCTCCTCCCACTCGATAGCCATGAGGTGGATGCCGGCCACCCCCTTGATCTCGCGCACCTGGTTGATGATGTCGACGCAGACCTTGATCCCTTCCTTGGAGACGTCCTCCTTCGGGACGCCCTTCAGCCTCTCGATGATCGGTTCGGGGACGTCCATGCCCGGGACCTTCTTCTGCATATACCGGGCGGCACCGATGGACTTGATCGGAGCGACACCCGCGAGGATCTTCACCTTTTCGTGAAGCCCTCTCTCCCTGACCTCGTCCATCCATCTCGCGAACTTGTCGACGTTGAAGATGATCTGGGTCTGGATGAAATCGGCTCCGGCGGCCACCTTGTTGGCCAGGCGGAAGACCCGGTACTCGAAGGGGTCGGCGAAGGGGTTCGCCGCGGCGCCGATGAACAAGCGCGGTTCCGTCGCCATTTCGTCCCCGCACTGGAACTTCTTCGCATCCCGCATGTCCGCTACCATCTTGATGAGCTGTATAGAGTCGAGGTCATATACACCTTTGGCCATGGGATGGTTGCCGAAGACCTGGTGGTCCCCGGTGAGGCAGAGCATGTTGTTGATGCCCAGTGCGGCAACGCCAAGGACGTCCATCTGGAGGGCGATGCGGTTGCGGTCGCGGCAGGTCATCTGCACGGTGGGCTCGAGGCCCTCCTGCTTCCCGATAATGCAGGCTGCCCAGCTCGACATCCGCACCACAGCGGTCTGGCCATCGGTCACGTTGACGGCGTCCACATTCCCTTTCAGGAGCCTGGCTTTCTTCCTGATTACCTCAGGGTCAGCGCATGTCGGTGGACCGAGCTCTCCCGTGACCGCGAACTGACCGCTCTCCAACACCTTCTCCAGATTACTGCTCGACTTCATTGATATCCTCTCTAAGCTGTGCTTGGTGATAGGGACAGGGTATCGGTAGTCGGCATCATTGTAGCATATCTCGCTCGTGGTTGCTACGACAGCGGGTAGGGCATTTCCCTCGCGCCGCGAGCTCATAGGCGGGCTGGTTCGATCGTAGCGCGATCTACGCCGCAAGGGTAGGGTTTACCCTTGGTTGGGCGTGGGGCGAGCGTGGACTGCTCGTGGGTTTTGTGGTATCATCGTTACAGCTAGTACGCAGGTGGCCGTGATTCCACTTCAGGGCACGAATAGCTGGAGGCTGCGACAGGGGACATCTCAAAGGGCCGGCGTACCGGGGGGTATCACCGGCTATTTGAGATGTTACTTTGGTAGAGACAGCGGCGGTATTCGTGCTTCTTCATATCTGGGAATGCTTCCGCTGAGAGAGGTAGGACGATGACTGTTGCCGAGTTGCCTCGAACCGTAGTCCCCGTGCCGTCGTTTCGCAGGCAGGTGGAGGAAATGGGTGGCGAGAAGGTGTCAGCATGCTACCAGTGTGAGAAGTGCACAAACGGCTGCCCCGTGGCCTACGCGATGGATATCGTCCCCCACAAGCTCATTCGCTCCGTCCACATGGGACTGAAGGACGATGTGCTCAACAGCGACACGATCTGTATATGCGCCTCTTGTGAAACGTGCACCACGAGGTGCCCCAACGGCATCGATATCGCTCACGTCATGGATACCCTCAGGCAGATTGCCCAGCGCGAGGGGAGGACAGCGTCCCAGAAAGAGGTCCCCATCTTCCACGCGACCT
>CAZQHD010000197.1:0-1751 GCA_964593295.1 uncultured Thermotogae bacterium
GAGAGGCTACAGAGGACCCTCAAAGGCGTGCGTGGCAGGGTGATCGGGGTCCTGGGCCTCGCATTCAAGCCGGGAACGGATGACGTGCGGGAGTCTCCCGCTCTTGCCATCGTGCGTCTCCTTCTTGAACGAGAGGCGCACGTGCGTGTCCATGACCCGGTTGCATCGAGAAATGCGCGTAGAGAACTCAAGGGAACCGATGTGCGCTTCTTTGATGACATCGAAGCTCTGGCAAGCGGTGCCGATGCGTTGGTGGTCGCCACCGAGTGGCCGGAGTACTACTTGGCGGACCTCGGCGTGCTGAAGGCCGTCATGCGAACGCCAGTGCTTGTCGATGCACGCAACGTCTTCACGCCCTGCAAAGCGACGAAGGCTGGCTTCACATACTCAGGGATCGGTCGATGAAGCGCGTACTCGTCACTGGTGGTGCCGGCTTCATTGGGAGCCACCTTGTGGATGAGCTTCTTGAAGACGATTGGCACGTTACGACTGTAGACAATCTGGATCCCTTCTATGACCCTGTGTTGAAGCGAGAAAACATCGCAGAGCAGCAGGAACGCTCGACCTTCGAGTTTCGTGCTTTGGACATCCAGGATTCATCGGCTCTCTGGAGCATTGATGGTAGCTTCGATGTCATCGTTCACCTGGCCGCTAAGGCGGGAGTGAGGCCATCCATTCTAGATCCTATCGCCTACCAGCAGACGAATGTTCAGGGGACCCAGAATCTCCTGGAGTTCTGCCGGCAGCGGGGGATTGAGCGCTTCGTGTTCGCCAGCTCGTCCAGTGTGTACGGCGTAAATCCGGACGTCCCCTGGACTGAGGCCACCCAAGTGCTGCAACCCATTAGCCCCTATGCAGCGACGAAGACTGCAGGAGAGCTGCTCGGTCACGTGTATAGCCATCTCTACGGAATCCGCTTCATCGCCCTCCGTCTGTTCACTGTGTACGGCCCACGACAGCGACCCGATCTCGCGATCCGCAAGTTCGCCCGACTGTTGCTCCGGGGAGAGCCTCTCACAGTCTACGGGGACGGGACCAGCCGACGCGACTACACCTACGTGGAAGATGTGACTGGAGGAATCCGCTGTGCTATGGAGTATTGCGAAGCCTCGGGCTATGAGATCATCAACCTGGGGAACAACCATGCGGTGAGCCTTGTTGATATGGTGCATGCCCTTGAGGAGGCGCTGGGCGTGGAAGCCGAACTCTGCATGCAGCCTGTTCAGCCCGGCGATGTCCCGATGACGTGTGCGGACATCGGAAAGGCTCAGAAACTACTCGGCTGGCAGCCTCGCATCTCCTTTGAAGAAGGAATCGAGAGATTCGCGAAGTGGGCCAAGCAGAGGGCATAGTGGTTGCGAAGTACCGGCATGAATGACAAGGCAGGCTCGCGCGCAGGAGACACCTAGAGGCGGCAGCGACAATGTAGAGCGGAGGTCAAGTCAATGCAGGGTACAGCTTTGGTACTAGGTTCGTCGGGCAAACTCGGGACGGACCTAAGTGCAGCGTTGCAGGACTCGTACCAGGTAGTGGGAGCAACGCGCTATGACGCGGACATCACGGATCTTCGTCGTGTGAAGGCGCTTGTGCAGGATGTAGAGCCGACAGTCATACTGAATGCTGCCGCATCCACAGACGTTGACAGATGTGAGCAGGAACGAGATACGGCGTTTCGTGTCAACGCTCTTGGGGCAAGGAACGTGGCCGTCGCATCCCGCCAGGTGGGGACCTACATTGTTGGTGGCCCACCG
>CAZQHD010000198.1:0-1747 GCA_964593295.1 uncultured Thermotogae bacterium
GTTCGGGGTGCTCGCCCACCGCTTCAATGAGATGGCGGCCAGCCTCGAACGGGCGGAGGCGGCGAAGCGGCAGATGATCGCCGATATCTCGCACGAGCTGCGTACGCCGATCACCGCGCTGCGCTCCGGCTTGGAGGCAATGCGCGATGGCGTGGTCGAGCCGACGCAGGAGAGCCTCGCCGGGCTGCACAACAAGACGCTGCTCACCGCGCGGCTGGTCGAAGACCTGCAGCAGCTCGCGCTGGCCGATGCGGGACGGCTCTCCATGCGCCCGATGCACTGTGATGTCCGGGAGCTCCTGGGGATGATCGAGACCACGGTCGGCGTGCAGCTCGAAGATGCCGGGATCGGCTTCTCGGTGGAGGTCGACGAAGGTGTCTCCGACATCTACGTCGATCGGCAGCGCATCGAACAGGTGATCCTCAACCTGCTGGCCAACGCCTCCCGCTACACCCCCGAAGGCGGCTCGATCGACGTGCACGCGGAGCCCGCGCCGGGCGATGCCGTGCGCTTCAGCATCTGCGACAGCGGCCCCGGCCTTTCCGATGACGACCTCGCACACGCCTTCGACCGCTTCTACCGCGCCGACAAGGCCCGTACCGAAGACGGCGGCGCCGGCCTCGGCCTCGCCATCGCCAAAGCCCTCATCGAAGCCCACAACGGCCGCATCTGGGCCGAAAACCGCCCCACCCACGGCGCCTGCTTCCGATTCGAACTGCCGACGAGCGCATAGGCGCAATGCGTTCAGTGGGCGGCACGTCATCGGAGTGTTGCCGGAACGGAGTCCTCCACCAGCGATAGGTCACCCTGGTATGTGAATCGGCGGACAAGCCAGGATGCCCATTGGCGACGCGGGCATGTGAATCAGTTGGTATCCTAGTGTGTATCCACCTCCTATGATAGCAGTGCAGGGCTGGTTGGCGTATTGCGAGTTGTCCTAGTGCATGGCGCATGCGCTGTGATCTGGTAAGGAGGCATGCCATGAAGACCGCTGTTGGGATCTTGTTGCTGATCGGTTGCTTGGTGACTGGGACTGAGTCGTTTGCTCAGGAGGAGTTCTTCGTAGATCAGGCCGAGGCCACTGCTGTAGCGTGGTACGTTCTCGATCAAGTCACTCGAATCGATGAACTCGAATCCCGCAAGCTCTACCTCGACTTCGCCTTGGACACTGACCGAAGCGGTCTCGTGGCCTACTGCTTCCAACTTGAGGTGTTGCAGACTGGAGAGCCAGGCGGATTTCTGATCGTGTCAGCGGATACTCGAATGCCACCTCTCATGTGCTTCGGCTATCTTGGGCGCTTCGATGCGCGAGAGGAGAACAACGCGCTGCTCGATATCCTGATCCGCGACTACAACTACCGCTGGGCAGCGCTGAGGGAAGGGATCGGCCCCGACACCCAGCAGAATCTGCAGCTCTGGGAGAACCTGCTCACCGTGTCTGCGATCAGGTCTCATATTCAGTTCGTTGGCCTGGTAGGCCACGCCGGCGGAAGGCTCCGGGTCAAACCGATGATCAAGACTCAGTGGGGACAAGGCTCGCCCTACAATGGGCAATGCCCTGGAGCGTCCAAGACCGGATGTGTTGCCACAGCCATGGGACAGATCATCAACTACTGGCAGCATCCTCTCTCGGTGTCTTGTGGTCCCACCACCGTCCCGGCGATCGACTACTCTCTCAAACCGGATGGGAATCCCACAGACCTTGCGAAGATCCTCTCCTCTATTGGAGTGAGTGTCAACATGCAAT
>CAZQHD010000199.1:0-1679 GCA_964593295.1 uncultured Thermotogae bacterium
TCACATCAACGTTGCTGACGTAAAGCGCTTGCTAGTTCCCCGACTTACCGCAAACCTGCAGCATCAAGCGGCCATTCACATCGGTGCATTGAGCGATAGACAGGCAGCGATCGAGGATCGTGCACAAACCGCTGTAGTGTTCAGGAGGCAACTCATTAATAAGGCTATGGGGGACATTGAATGACGTTCAACGAATCCAACACCGCAGAAGCCTACATTCGCGACATCCTCGCGGGGCCAATCACTGAAGCTGCAGCAACAGCTGTCCAAGAACCTCAAGTTCCATATCACGGCCGAGCTCAAACCGGTCTCGGCTGGCACTACGTTGGCCCAAAGGCGCTGCCACGCCAACCTCAGGATGTTCTGGTCGAGAAGCATCTTCGTGAAGCCCTCATCCGCCTGAATCCGTCCATCGCTGCGCAGCCTCAGCGTGCCGATGATGTTCTCTATCACCTACGCGCCATCATTCAGGGCGTACGGACCGACGGTCTTGTGAAATCCAACGAAGAGTTCGCCGCCTGGCTCAAGGGCGAGCGCTCGATGCCGTTCGGCATCAACGGTGAACACATCACGATCCGACTGATCGACTTCGACGACCTCGAACAGAACCAATATACAGTCACTCAGCAGTTCACGATCCGCGAAGGGAAGACCGAGAAGCGCGCCGACGTCGTCCTTCTCATCAACGGAATGCCGCTTGTCGTCATCGAAGCCAAGACACCGGTGCGTGACAGTGTCACCTGGGTTGATGGGGCCATTCAGATCCACGATGACTACGAACCCAATGTGCCCGAGCTGTTTGTGCCCAACGCGTTCAGTGTGGCAACCGAAGGGAAGGACTTTCGCTACGGAGCCATTCGCATGCCGATCGAATTCTGGGGTCCGTGGCGGCTTGAGGACGATGACTCGCTGCCCGCGATGCAACAGGTCGAGAAGGCGGTCGCTTCCATGCTACGACCACACGTCATCCTCGATCTGCTCGCCAACTTCACCGCCTATGCCACCAGCAAGAGCAATCGTCGAATGAAGATCATCGCCCGCTATCAGCAGGTCGATGGCGCCAACAAGATCGTCGAACGCGTGGTCGCTGGCTATCCGAAGAAGGGACTGATCTGGCACTTCCAGGGGTCGGGCAAGTCACTGCTCATGTTGTTCGCCGCCCGCAAGCTGCGTCTGCATCCGGCGCTCAAGAATCCCACTGTGATGATCGTGGTCGATCGCATCGACCTCGATTCACAAATCTCGAGTACCTTCTATGCTGCCGACACGCCGAATCTGGTCAAGGCCGAGAGCCGAGACGTACTGCAGGATCTGCTCTCCAAGGATGTGCGTAAGATCATCATCACTACCATCTTCAAGTTCGGCGAGGCGGAAGGAGTGCTCAACGATCGGCACAACATCATCGTTCTTGCCGACGAAGCGCATCGCACCCAAGAGGGCGATCTCGGCCGCAAGATGCGAGAAGCGCTGCCGAACGCGTTTCTGTTCGGGCTAACGGGAACGCCGATCAACCGCGCCGATCGCAACACGTTCTACGCTTTCGGAGCCGAGGAGGACAAGACCGGCTACATGAGTCGCTACGGCTTCGAGGAGTCGGTCCGCGACGGCGCAACCAAGGAGCTACACTTCGAGCCACGACTACTCGATCTGCACATCGACAAGGACGCAATCGACGAGGC
>CAZQHD010000200.1:0-1646 GCA_964593295.1 uncultured Thermotogae bacterium
GACCGATCGGTTCATGCCCAGGATGCATCGATACTTGGACATCGGCAGGCTGCGAGAGCAGAGGGCCTGGCACAGCACGGAGAACCGGCTGCGACTGAACAACGGTGCGCGCCAAGGAGGGTGACATGCATCGATCCGTGAGGTGGCATCGAGGCAACGTAGGAAGGCGGCCCATCCCATCAGCGCTGCTCGCTGTGGGGATCGTCGTTCTGCTCGGCGCCTTTGCACTGGCGCAGGACGAACGGAATCTCGAGTTCCAAACCATCATCATCGGAGAGCTGCGGGTCGAGTTCCACCAACGGATGATCGGCGAGGCGATCGTCGAGGGGGACTACATCGTCCGACAGTACGACCTGTCCAGCGGGGAGTTGGTCAAGGAGGCCCGGCATTGGAGATCGGATCTCCCTGACGTGCTCCCCGAGGTGCTGCCACAGGAGGACGCCATCGCGATGGCGGACGGGGAGGTCCTGTTCGCGCAGCTGTACTACATTTCCTGGGAGTCGGACATCTTCCCGGTCCGAAGCGGCAATCCCTGCTGGGTTGTCGGCAGGGTGGTGAACCGCGAGGGCGATGCGATCCATCTCTCGATGCTGATCCTCGATGCGCTCACCGGAGAGCTGCTTGGATACGCGGTACCGCCGCCGTACACCGGCTTCTCCCTCACGGGACCCCATTGCTTCCAGGGGGCCGTCGACTGTGCCGGCAAGGGCGTCGTGTCCACAGGGTGCACGGGCTCATGGGACGGCTGGTACCAGAACGCGACCAGCTGGTTCACAGCCATGGGCTACTACAGCACCGAGTCCGCGCGCTACCCCACGGAAGCCCAGGTGCAGAGCCATGTGTCGAGCCAGACGACCGCGGTCTTCTATGAGCTGGCGCACGGCGGAAGCACGAGCTTCGCGAGCGGCTGCGTCAACGGGAAGACGGCGGAAAGCACCACGGCCACCGAGATCCACAACTGGATCTCGGCGTACGAGCCCATGCCGTTCACGTTCATCGGAAGCTGCGGAGGCATGTGCAGCACGGGCCCCGGCACGTTCTCCTACGAATTCCGCAAGGGGAGCAATGTCGGTGCGGCGACGGTCGGCTACTGCAACATGGCTGGATCCTACTGCGTCAACCACTGCTGGGGATACACGATCAAGTGGCAGGACGCGTTCTTCAAGTACTGTTCCCAGGGAAAGACCGTGTACCAGGCGTACCTGCTCGCGCTTGCGGACTACCCCGCCTGCGCCACGGGGACGACGACCACGATCGGCGCGTGGACGCAGAACGCGTGCATCCGCTTCGCCGGGGACCAGACACTCAAGCTCGTGCCCACCGTGGTGCGGACCCACCTGTACGTCGCTCAACTCCCTGATCTCAGGATTCTTCCCAAGACGATCTGGGAGGTGAACGGCTGGCCGTTTCTTGAGCTGCGGCTGTGGATCCGTGTCGATGGCGAGCTGCCGATCGCCGAGGCGATGATGATCGATGTGCTGCTGGACGGGGAACGGGTCCAGCGGCAGCCCGCGGCGCTGCCGTACCCCGGGGAGGATGGGATGATCCCGTTCGAGATTCCGGTCTCCGAAGGCCCGCACGAGATCACCGTCATCCTCGATGCCACGAACGTCATCGCGGAGATCGATGAGGAGAACAACAGCTTC
>CAZQHD010000201.1:0-1184 GCA_964593295.1 uncultured Thermotogae bacterium
GGAGCACGGCTCGTGCGCTGGCCCTCACGGCACTACTTGCCGTAGGGTTGGTGCTCGGGTTCGCGTATGGGCAACCGCGGGATCGGCTCGTCATCGGCTTGCCGATCGACATCACGATCCCAGACCTGCACAAGGGCAGCGGCCTTCCCGCGTTCGGCGCGGTGGCCCAGATGGCTGAGGTGTTGGTCCTCGAGCGCGACGGCGAGATCGTCCCATGGCTGGCGGAATCCTGGGAGTTCGTCGACGGCGGGCGCGCCCTGGTCTTCACCATCCGCGAGGGCGTGATCGCCCACGACGGCTCGGCCATCACCGCTGAGGACGTGGCCTGGAGCATCAACAGGTTCCGGGAGATCTCCATCGGGCGCTCCGCGCTCGCTGTCGTCACCAGCGTGACGGCGCTTGATGATCGGCGCGTGGAGGTCCGTACGGAGGAACCGTTCGCGCCACTGCTCGCCACGTTCACCTACACCCTCATCGGTGTGTACTCCAAGGATGCCTACGACGCCGTCGGTGATGACGAACAGTTCTCTCTGGCGCCTGTCGGGCCCGGCCCGTACAAGTTCGTCGAGTGGATTCCCGGTCAGCGCCTCGTGCTCGAGGCATTCGAGGACTACTGGGCCGGCGCGCCTGAGATCGGCACGATCGAGTTCCGGATCATCCTCGACGAGGCCAGCCGCATCGCGGCGCTCGAGGCCGGCGAGATCGACGTGATCCACGCCTTCTCGCCGATCGAAGCCGATCGCATGTCGGTCAACCCCGAGGTCCGTGTCATCAACCCCCCCTCAGCCGGCTTCATCCGCCTCAACATGAACACTCAACGGCCGCCGTTCGATGACGTCCGCGTCCGCCAGGCGATGGGCCACGCCATCGACCGCGAGGAGATCACGCAGGGCGTCTTCCTCGGTTCGGCGCCCATCGCCCGCTCGCTCGTCCCCTCGGAGGCGGTGGGTTACACGGACGAGTTCGACGTCTACGACTACGATCCCGAACGCGCCAAGGAGTTGCTCGCCGAAGCGGGCGTGCCCAACCTGACCTTCGAACTCACGTACGGCTCTGGCCGCTACCTGCTCGACAGCGAGCTCGTGACCGTGGTGCAGGCGCAGCTCGCGCGCATCGGTGTAACCGTCAACATCCAGGCGATGGAGTGGGCGCAGTACTCGGCCTACATCCGCCGGCCGCTCGAG
>CAZQHD010000201.1:1194-1635 GCA_964593295.1 uncultured Thermotogae bacterium
GACCTGGTGGCGCACGGTCAACGGCGACCCGGACAGCGCGATCGGTGTGTACTCCGCCAACGAGCTGCCACCTGGCGGCAATAACGTCACCTACTACGTCAACGAGGAGTTCGAGGCTCTGTACCGCGAGCAGCAGACGCAACCCGACC
The DNA here is from genome assembly GCA_964593295.1 of uncultured Thermotogae bacterium. Taxonomy (GTDB): domain Bacteria; phylum Bipolaricaulota; class Bipolaricaulia; order UBA7950; family UBA9294; genus SPBW01. Next base: position 1,344 of record CAZQHD010000201.1, read on the forward strand.
GGGAACTGCGCCTCCAGGCCATCACCGAGATGCAGAACGTGCTCATGTCTGATCTGCCGGCGCTCCCGCTCTACAACCAGCCGCAGTTCTGGGCCGTGCGCTACGACGTGGTCGGCTTCGAGGACGTCATTACTCCACTGTCGACGGTTCGGCCACTCTACCGGGTCCGAATCGAGTAAGCGCTTGCCGCGATCGTCACGGGTGGCGGGACGCTTTGGGTGACCCGCCACCCCGTCCCGGCCGGAAGCCGATGCCTCGGTCCCGCGCCGCGTATCCGTGAGAGAGGCTACGC
>CAZQHD010000202.1:0-1604 GCA_964593295.1 uncultured Thermotogae bacterium
CCGCCGACCGATGACCGCCCTGCCCGGAGCGAGGCAGACCAACCATGTACCTTTCCGAAGCCTTGATGGGGTTGCCCTGGCTACTGCAGTGTGTAATCCGCCTTGCGGCGGCCGCTGTGTTCGGCGGGGCGATCGGACTGGAGCGGGAGCATCGCGGCCGGAGCGCGGGTTTCCGCACGCAGATGCTGGTCGGCATCGGCGCAGCGTTGGCCACGCTGGTGGGGCTCAACTACTTGCGAGGCCTCAATGGACAGATGGCGGTCAACGTTCAGGTCGATCCCACTCGCGTGGCCTACGGGGTCATGACGGGCATCGGCTTTCTCGGGGCGGGCACGATCATCAGCCACGGCGCCGGGGTGCGGGGGCTGACGACGGCAGCAAGTCTCTGGTGTACCGCGGCGGTCGGGCTCACATCGGGGCTGGGACTCTACGAACTGGCGGCTTGCGCAACCGTGATCGTTCTGATCGTTCTGTATCTCCTGGCTTGGATCGACCGACGGATCCCGTCCTCATGGTTCAAGAAGCTGCAGGTGGTGGCCGCGGAGGATAGCGACACCGACGCGGCACGCATCCGGGATGCACTCGACTCGCACGGCGTCGACGTCATTGACTGGTGCATCTCGCGGGACCACGAGTCCGGCCTCGTTACCGTTACCCTTCACATCACCTTCATGAAGCTGCAGCCGGATCAGGTGCTCGGACTCCTGTCCGACTTCCAAGGCATCCGTCGTCTCAGCATTGAGTGAGGGGTCCCGTCCCGGACGGGTCGTCTCCCCGCACCCGGTCGTCTGCATAGAATTTGGTGAGACGGAAGCGGTCGCCGAGTTTGCGGCGATGGCCGAAGAGACCAAGGGAGTCGAGATGCTTCGCAAAGTCGGAGAAATGACGGGATTTCACCTGAACGCGACCGACGGTGAGATCGGCAAGATCAAGGATGTCCTCTTCGATGACCAGAATTGGGCCGTTCAGTACTTCGTCGCCGATACCGGCAAGTGGTTGCCGGGACGGAGGATTCTCATCTCTCCGCAGTCTGTGGAGGGAGTGGACTGGGACGACGAGCTGGTGTCTGTCTCACTTACGCGCAAGCAGATCGAGGACAGCCCGCCGATCACGGAAGACCAGCCTGTCTCGCGGCAGGCTCAATCCGACCTGGGAGCCTACTTCAACTGGGGTGCTTACTGGATGGGATACTTCGGACCGGGCATCCCCCGCGTGCCACCGGGCGTCCACGAAGAGTCTCAGGAGCGGGAGGAGGATACGCAAGCCGATCCGCATCTTCGTAGCACGGATGAAGTCTCCGGCTATGCCATCCAGGCGCAAGACGGCACGATGGGCCACGTGGAGGACTTCATCGTGCAGACCGACGGATGGGTGTTGCGCTACATGCTCGTGGACACGCGGAACTGGCTTCCCGGCCGCAAGGTCCTTGTGTCCCCCGCGTGGGTCACCGAACTGGACTGGCTGCGGGTTCACGTAAAGGTCGATCTCCCTCGCGAGAGCATCCGGAGCGCACCCGAGTTCGACCCCGCCATCCCCCTGGAGCGTGACTACGAATCGCGTCTCCACGCGCATTACGGACTGCCGCCGTACTGGGACACCGAATC
>CAZQHD010000203.1:0-1259 GCA_964593295.1 uncultured Thermotogae bacterium
AGCGGGGGGCCATCGTGCTCATCTCGTCGACCGCGGGCATACGGGGCGTTCCCTTCTCGGCGGCCTACCAGGTGGTGAAGGGAGCGTTGCCTCAGTTCACTCGAGCCCTGGCCCGCGAGTTCGCCGACGACAACATCCGGGTGAACTGCGTCGCTCCGGGGATCATTCGAACGGCGTTCCACGCCAACATGACGCCCGAGCAGAAAAGGCATAACCTGGACAACCGCATTCCCCTGCATCGCGAGGGAACGCCGGAGCAGGTCGCTCACCTTATCTGCGAGTTGGTGGCCAATGATTATATAACGGGGGAAACGGTCACGATCGATGGCGGTCTGACGATGCGCATCGCGTGACCACAGCGATTGTTTCATTTCACAGGGTCACCACCCGATGAAGAACGGCGAGTTCCTGGCCATCGAGCTGCTGCATGACGGCGAGGTGTGCCTGGAGATCGCTGCAGAGGTACTGCTAGAGCAAGGATCGTTCGAGTGGGTCGCCGAGCGGTGCGGCGAAGAAAGCGATGGTTACGCGATAAGGATTACGGACTTTGAAACGGGCTCGTTTGACGAAAGCGATGCCACGTTCAGCATCCAGTGGAACTACAGCATCACGCAGTGCGTTGACATGCCCAATGATCAGGGCCGCTGGGTGCGGTTGTGTTGGAATCGGGCGGACCATGACCAGGGGGGCACGTCCCATACGGTCACCAGCTATTCCGCTTGGCGACGGATTGATCCGCGTCGTGCCTCCCATTCCGGGAGGTGGCACGCTCAGGCGGTGCCCGATGGCGTCATCTATCCTCCGGGCGATTGGGAGTTCGTTGGGGAACTCCCGGCCTGCGGTGAGCAGTACTACTGCATGCCATGTCCCACGGTCTGCGATTCGACAGTCGCGGATGGGATGTGCTGGTCAGTCTTCTTCGTGCGAGCCCATTCCGAGGATCCGCTTACCTTCTTCGACACACCTCCGGACAGTGGCTACTCGGTCGACAATCTTGCACCGGCTCCACCGATGGGGGTGCAGTGGGACGATCCTGGTTTCCTGATCACCTGGGATGAATGCCAGGATCCGGATTTCGATTACTTCAGCGTCTGGGGATCGAACGGCTATATCTTTGAACCGGCCTCCGCCGAGATCATCGGGATGACGACCATACCTGAACTCGACGTGAGCGAAGACCCATACGGCTACTACCACATCACGACGACGGACTTCTCGGGCAATGTGAGTGACGCTTCGGAGGCCCTGTGCCATCCGAT
>CAZQHD010000203.1:1269-1593 GCA_964593295.1 uncultured Thermotogae bacterium
GGGCCCAGCCATGGGTCCGAACCCAGCCAGACCCTGCTCTATCAGAATCACCCCAACCCACTGACGGGACAGACCTCTATTCATTTCGAGCTCGCCGCCGCGGCGGATGTGAGGCTAGTTGTCTTCGATGCGGCCGGGCGAGCCGTAGCGAACCTTGTCGATGACCACCTTGCAGCGGGCCGCTACGACGTATCCTGGACGGCGCACAACGCCAAGGGAGGGACCCTTGCCTCAGGTCTTTACTTCTGCAGGCTCACGGCCGGCGATCAGAGCCAGATCAAGCGGATGCTTTTGACCCGTTGACTCGGGATGTATGATGCGATA
>CAZQHD010000204.1:0-1576 GCA_964593295.1 uncultured Thermotogae bacterium
CATTCCATGTTCTCGGCCTGGCCGGTCGCCTTCAGGGCATCGAGGTCGACGTTGGTCTCAACATCGTTGACCCGCACGGTGCAGACGATCCGATCATCGCTCACTTCGCGGATGCTTCCGTAGATGAAGGCATCGATGCCGTAGAGGCGGCCTAGACTCTGTTTCTGAGTGGCTTCGGTGAGCTTGTCGAACCAGAGGCCCTGTTCCTTGAGATACTCCTCCATGTACTTGCGGTCGACGAGCTTCAGGTCTGTCTGAGAGACAATCGAACTCGCCATGTGCCGGTACATGACCGAGGAATCGAAGTCACGTCCGGTAAGGTCCTCGAAGTCCAGCAGCGAAACCGTTCGGATGTTGGCATCCCGTAGCTGTGACGACCCCGCGAGAAAACGGGCGATCTCGCGCCCGAGCGCCTGCTCCTTGGTCACGGCCTCTTTGGGAGGCAGCTCCCCGAGGATCGAAACCACGTTCTCGGTGTTCATGCCGGTGATCTCGCGCTGCCACACCACGCTCGAGGTGGCCGTGCTCATCGCCTGCAGGAGCACCGTGACGAAGTAGTCTTCCCCCTCCAACCAAGGGTAGCGGCTCGAGGAGTCGATGATCTGACCAATCAACAGAGCGTCCACGCCCTTGGTGTGACCAAACTCCTGCAGGAGCTCCGGATCCATGAAGCAAGCCATTCCGCTGCACAGGTCCATCTCCTCGAGGGCCGCTTCCAGAAGCTGGCGATTCACGAAGTTGAAACGCGGATCGCCAATGAGAGCCAACTCCAGGTCCTCTCGCACCAGATCCATGTTGAGCGGCGCCCCGGTGGGATTCTCCAGCCGCATCACCGCCAACCCCTTGATTTCGGGCGGTAGCTCGGCTTTCAGAGATGCCACCATGCGTTCGATCATGTCATCGCGGCTGTTCTTGGCTTCCGCGGACGACACAGATGACAGGGCCAGCAACAGCAAGACCAGACAGGTGGTCAGCCAGCTGATCATGCAGCGGGCACCCGAGAATCCAGCCACCGTCTTCGAAGAAACTCTCTTCATCCTCAATGTCCTCCGTGCCGTGCGATATGGGCCAACCGCTTCTCGACCGTTTCTGCGTAGCTTGTCTTGGGATACTCGGCCAGGAGCAGCTCGTACTTCTCCTTGGCCTCGTGGGCGATCCGCGCCTTGATCCGGATCCTCTCGCGGGCGCTCACCTGCTGCTGGCCCGACTCTCTCTGGATCCAGTAGTCCAGAAAGCGGTTCGGATCGGCCGGACGACTTGGATCACCGAAGACGGTGAAATACTTCGACTCCGCAAGTAGGAACAGGGCGTCCTCGGTCTGGGCGCTATGCGGGAATGTCTCGAGCAGCATTTGCGCGCGGTCGGCCGCGGCGAAGTAGTCCGCATCCGCAATGCTCGCGCGCGCGTGGGCAACGAGTGCGTCATCGGCCACCTGAGATCGCGGGTAGCGCTCAAGGATCTGTTCGTAGGTTGAGACCGCCGAACCGGTCTGCCCAAGGCGGTCGGTGCGCTTCGCCTTGCTGAAGAGTTCCTCGGCCCGGGTCTCTTCTTCGCCCACCAAAGCCTTCGCAAGCGT
>CAZQHD010000205.1:0-1545 GCA_964593295.1 uncultured Thermotogae bacterium
GGCCCGGCTCCACCACCGAGTCGTCTGGGAAGACCACGCGCCCCAGAAGAGTCTCCTCGACACCAGCCTCGAATCTCCACTGAACCAGAGATCCCTTGGGCACAATACGACTAAATAGCTTCGCATGAATCAGCAACTTCTATGTAGAACATAGACGAAGTCCCTCAAAGAGGTCGAATCGGTTGTTCAGATACAGCCAGACATTACCAAGCAGTTCCGGCATTGAGGCGCATCGATGATTGCGGGTGACATTCGCGTGCAAGTCACGCCAGATGCGTTCGATCCTGTTGTCGTCCGGGCAGTAGGGCGGGAGGAAGTGGAGTTGGATGCGGCGACCGATGGTCCGAAGCCAATCATCGACAAGCGCTGTCTTGTGGATGATGTAGTTGTCCAGGATGATGTGAATGCGGGCCGCCCAGGGATAAGCGTCAAGGAGCGCACGGAGGAGATTGAGGAACAGCCACGTTGCCTTCTTGGGCCCATCCACGCAGATCAGGCGATTGCGACGGGGATCGTAGGCTCCAGCCAGATAGGCCTTCACGTTCTTTCCAGGTGTGAGGATCCATCGCTGTGTTCCTGGGAGCATCCAGTCACGCCCGATCCGCGGATTGAAGTCGATGTCCACCTCATCCCCATAGAGAACCACTTCTCGGCGGCCCGGGTTCGCCGCCAACCTGCGAAGCTGCCGCAGCCGGCGCTCTCGCTGCCGGGCCGGCCAGGGGCACGCTACGATCGGCTTGGGCATTCCCCATCGTATCCGCTTCGCTTTCAGCACCTTCCAAAGGTGTCCGACCGAGATCCTGGTGCCCAGCCTCTCCTCAATGAGGCACTGAATGAGCTCGAGGGTCCAGGTGTCCCTGGTGAAGCCGTGGTCCCTCGGTCCTCCTTTGAGAATCTCGAGGATCTCGGCTTCGACCCGTTCGTCGACCTTTCGCGCTCCATTCTCCTTGCGGCCGTCGAAGAGAGAAGCTATCCCTTTCTCCAGGAATCGGTCTACGATTCTCCAGGCGGTCGAGGGAACGCAGCCGACCTCCCGGGCAGCGGCGTTTCGACTCAAGCCATTGTGGACCTTCTGGAGAACTCGGCACCGAACACGGAGATCGGCGTCCCGCGTCTTGCGATCAAGACGGCAGAGGAACCGACGAGTTGGCCGGTCCAACTTCAACTGAATACACATGTTGAGACCTCCTTGCTTCTCTTTGGCGTATTGGTGACCAAAAGAAGAGATAGCTTGGAGGTCTCGCATTTTCAAGCCCCATCAAATCCACAGGCCAAAGGCTCGTATTCGGTTCAGGAGTTATTTTGAATCATGCGAAGCTATTTAGCCAGTTGCCTCACACAGCGGGATCGCACAGCCGGATCATACGGCCGGATCGCGCAGCCCGATTGCGCAGCCGCATCCGAGACTCACTGCACCTCGATGAAGACACTCCCGCCGCAGGTACGCTCCTCGGCGTCTCTCACCGTCATCGTGACCTCGTAGTTGCCAGCCTCGGTGAATGTATGGATGGGATTCAGCTGGTTGCTGATGCTGCCGTCCTCGAA
>CAZQHD010000206.1:0-283 GCA_964593295.1 uncultured Thermotogae bacterium
GGGTATGGGGTAGAAGCGCCTTGGGATCTACGGATCCCAGGGCGCTTCTGCGTTCGATGGGGTGAGGGCCTGCGCAGAGTTTCGCGCGAGCGAAACTCCAAGGAACTGACTGCAAAGCAGGCAGTTCCCCAGGTTACGAATCCTGAGCGTCAGCCTCTTCTCGCACCCTCCCCTTCTGTACTTCCGGACGCTTCGACCCTGCGAGTTTGCAGCCGCCCCCGACGCGACGTTTCCCGCAGGGAAACTCGCCCGCGGCCCACAGGCTGCGCAAACTCACAAGCTG
>CAZQHD010000206.1:293-1532 GCA_964593295.1 uncultured Thermotogae bacterium
CGGGTGCAGGGCAATAGCATCATCGATCAGGGTTTCGCTGCTGCGAAACCCGAAGCTGCCCGAACCCTCACCACCATCGAGCTGCCGGTTGCAGAATCCTGAGCGTCATCGACTTGCGTCCTCCCCTTCTGTACAGCCGGAAGCGGCCTCCTCGATCAGAGTCTCCTATACTCCACGCGAGGTGATATCGGTAGCCCAACGGAAGCAGCTATACGATGAGTTGTCCAACTACATTCCTCAGACGAAGCTCGATCAGACGCCTGTGGAACGCCTCATCAAGTTGGGAAAGAAGAGGGCGTTCGGTCAACTATCTGGTGGTTGAGGCATCCTTGAGTGCCTGTATCAGGAAGAGAAGCTGCAGTGACCCGCCGAGCGCCGTTCGTTTTGGCTCTGCTTCTCTTGACGTTGCCCCAAGGTACGACAACCTCTCCTGCTCGGGATGGACCAGGCCAATAGCGGCCGTCTCAGAAGATCGGACGTACCTCCAGGCTACTTCTGCTCACCGTAGAAGACCGTGGCCCGACCCTTCTCGAAGTCGTCGATGATCTGCACCGCGGGGGACGCTGGCGTGGGATTCCAGAAGACATTGGTCCACGCGAGATATTGGCAGTTGCCGGTCAGATAGAGCTACCGTATGCTGGTCAAACCATCTAGCTGGGAGATGTCCACGATCTGGTTGTTCAACAGAGCAGCGACGTCAGCTTGGGCAGTCTCGATAGAGGACGGAGATCCGCGATTTGGTTAGTTTTCAATTCGAGCCTGTGCAGATTCACGCAGTGCTCTATCCCGTCAAGATTGCTGATGCCACGACCGCTCAGGCGAAGAACTTTGAGCCCTTCCAATTCTGTTCTGGGAATGTCTCCATCGAAATCTCGCTTGATTCCTGGCGAATGGCATTCTCAAGATTCAGATCTGGAAAGACAACGTCAGCCATGCTTGATGAAGCACCTGTCGGACTTGAAGAACGACCGCATTCAAAGAGAAGCAACATAGTCGACAACCCTGGGCGTGCACCCCTAGAACTGTCCCAGTCATAAGTAGAGAATCGACTCGAAAGGAGAGAGGTACGGGATGAAGAAGAGCCGATTCACTGAAGAGCAGGTTGTGACCATCCTGGCAGAAGCGGATCGCGGAGAGAAGACGATCGGTGACGTCTGGCGGGCGCATGGTGTCTCCGAAGCAACGTTCTACAACTGGCGGAAGCGATTCCGCGGGATGGGCGTGGACGAGGTCCGCGAG
>CAZQHD010000207.1:0-1215 GCA_964593295.1 uncultured Thermotogae bacterium
GCTGGGATCCGGCCGAGTCTACTCGATGGACCCAGTGGGGAACAAGCTACCGTTCGGATGCAACGCTGAGAAGCACGGGTTGGGCAGACTACGCGATCTGAACCTTGAGCTTCTTGCCGAGAGCGTGCGCTGCAGTCTCCAGGGTGAGTAGCGTGACCGACCGGTTGTCAGGATCGAGCAGTCGATCAAGCGAGGACCTGCTGGTCTTCATCATCTTGGCGAGTTCACTCTTCGAGATGTGGCGAGCTTCCATTTCCTGCCGGATCTGGTAGGCAATGATCCGCTTAACAGCGGTGGCCTCGGCCTCGGCGAGGAGCCCTTCACCAGCGAGAAACTCGTCAAAATCACTGCCAACGTGCTTGTTTGCGGTCATGATTCAGCCTCCTGATACCGTCGAAGACGAATCCTCGCGGTGGCGATTTCCTTCTGGGGAATCTTCTGTGTCTTCTTGATGAACCCATGAAGCAGAACCATGAGCTGGCCGTCCACGGTGAACATCACCCGCGCGATCCCGTCTGGCACCTTGGTCCGAACCTCCCACATGTACGGTGAGAGTTTCTCGACCAAAGGCATTCCCATCGGCCAACCGAACTGAACAGTCTTGATGTCCTCACCGATAGCCTTCTTGTGAGAGACAGGCAATGACTTCAGCCAACGGCGAACAGGCTCGGCCCCAGAATCCAAACGGTAGAAGACAACCTGAAGCCGCACGTCCCCAATGCTCACGCTGGTGAAGATGTACCATAATTGGTACAGATGTCAAGGGGCCAGCGATCGTTCGCACAGAGGGCTGACATTGTCCGGATACTGACGCGCTGTGTTGTATCACGTCTGCTGGACGCGCCAAGTGGGTCACACCTGCCCCAGAGCGCATCCCGAAGGTAAGGGATGGAACCTGATCGTCGCGTCGGACGGGACCTTCTCGCGTTGACCCGCGCGATGGACCACGTGGATCACGCTTCGCGCAACAGGCATCCCAACGCTCGCGACCACCGCGCCGGTCCGCGGATTCGTCTCGTCGGATTGGGCTCGTTGGTTGCGAGGTCGGGTCTCGCCGGGATCGGTTTGTCTCGATCGTTGGCCATCTTCGAAACAGTCGGTCTCGGTTCGCCAAGCGCGAGGATCACCAGAAGGAACATTTGGCGGCCATTCCACTTCTTTTCTGGCGGTTCGGTCATCCGTGACCGAACTACTCCAGCCAAAGGAGGCAGGACG
>CAZQHD010000207.1:1225-1525 GCA_964593295.1 uncultured Thermotogae bacterium
AGCTGCGTCAGTACCGCGCTGCGCTGGAAAACGGTCAGAGAGAACAGGAGGCTGCTTGACAGAAGACACAGTGCAAAAGTGAACGCGGCACAACCGGCGGGACGCAGGGATTGAGCCGGATCCCAAGGAGCGGATCGCGCAAAACCGGGCTATAGGCACCTGCGGCGCGCGCTCCGGCGGTGATGAGGTGGTCGGTAGGGGCGGAGGGAGCCACATTGGCTTGAGTTGGCGAACGAGACGGGGGCGGAAGTGGCAGCGAGGGCAGAGGGCGATCGGGCCGTCGGCCGTCACGACGACAGT
>CAZQHD010000208.1:0-1510 GCA_964593295.1 uncultured Thermotogae bacterium
GGGGCACGACGGACCTGGAGGCGATCGCCGCGGGGATCTGGGACTGCGAGGACGATCCGCAGCTGGTCAACTGCGTGTTGTTCGAGCCTGTGGCCGATGCGCCGGTGGCGGTGCAGTCGCGGACGCTGTCCGGGGTGAAGCGGTTGTTCCGGTGAGGGGGGCGAACATGATCCGACGACACATCTTGCTCACGATCGTCGTTCTGGGCCTGGTCGCTTCGGCCGCTTCCGGCCGGACGTGGCGGGTGGAGAAGGACGGCTCTGGTGATTTCACGGTGATTCAGGACGCGGTGGATGCGGCGAGCGATGGGGACGTGATCGCGATCGGGCCGGGGCGGTACGAGGAGTACCAGGTGATCCCCGACCCGAACGGGGTTGAATTCGACGATATCTACGTCTTTCTGGAGGATGCCACGGAGTTGACGATCGTCGGCGCGGGGGCCGATCAGACGACCATCGGACCGGAGGATCCCGGGATCCATGGCTTTGGCCATTACCCGTTCGGAATCGGGTCGACGCATGCGGATTGTCGCGTGACGGTGCGTGACCTGTCGATCGAGAACATCGGAAACTCTGGCATCTGGATCGATGGTGAGCTGGTTGTGGAGAACTGCCGGTTCTCGTTCTCAGAGCTTTTCAGTAACGCCATGGGCGTCACGGGTTCTTGGACCAGTGGCGCGACGATCCGCAACTGCCGTTTCGAGGGGTTGGATCGCGGTGTGCGCACGGTCAACTCCGGCGGTGCGGTGATCGTGATCGAGGATTCGGAGTTCGTGAGCTGCCATGAGGCGGCCATCTATGCCTACACCTCGGGCTCTCGAGACGTGCGGGTCCGTCGCTGCCGGTTCGAGGCCCGGGAATCCGAGCTCTACAGTGCCGGCGTTGGTTTTCTCGTCCAGGCCGGCGGCCTCGTCAGCGAGTGCGAGTTCATCAACTGCAGTATCGTGGCCGAAATCTCGGGCCCGTTGACGATCACCGACAGCGTGGTCTCGCGGGACGACGGCGGACTCGCCGGAGACTTCACCACCGGCTCGCCGCTGACTCTGGAGCGCAACATCTTCGAGAGCAACGGGACGGTGATCGAGTGCGCGATCTATTCGACACACACGATCCGCGAGAACCACATCCTGCGCACCGGCGACGGCTACTGGGTGGAATCGGGCAACGGGGTCGATTCCGGCCTTCCGGCCGATTTCGCGCTGAACTACTGGGGCACGACGGACCTGGAGGCGATCGCCGCGGGGATCTGGGACTGCGAGGACGAGGCGCACCTTCTGAACTGTGTGCTCTTCGAGCCTGTGGCCGATGCGCCGGTGGCGGTGCAGTCGCGGACGCTGTCGGGGGTGAAGCGGCTGTTCCGGTGAGGAGGGCGCGGTTCGTGTCAGCTTGACGTGGCGGCCCGCGCGCCGCGTGCCATGACCCGTCGAGTCGTTCACGAGCAAGCCCTGGGCGACGAGGGCGCGCCACGGCACCCGGTCCCGGTCGCCGACCTACTTCATCAGCTCGATCTC